>JBFGCM010000008.1:0-62003 GCA_041581135.1 Acidimicrobiia bacterium | reverse complement strand
GGATGTTGTGCAACAGATCATCCGACTCCTTCTGAAACCGATCCCGCTGCCGCACGAAGAACAGCACGATGGCCATCACGACGATGGTGAATGCCACCAGGTTCATGGCCGTCGTGACACTGGCCGCCTCGTCGACATACGTCGGCTCGACGGCTTCACTGATCGCCACCGCGAATACGAGCGTCGCAACGAAGACGCCGGTCCACACGATGGCGGCGCGCCGCCCGAGGATGAGCAGCGCTGCGAGAGCGACCACCAACCCGAAGATCACCTCGAGGCCCGACTCGAGGAGCCCGCCGAAGAGCCATACCTTCACTATGTTCCCCAGAGTCACGATCGTGAACGTCACGTTCACGAGATACGAGAACCACGAAGGCCGGACGGCAAGCAGCACCAGGATGGGAAGGCTTGCCGACGCCACGATGGCTGATCTGGCAGCTTCCAGGTGGTGTCCCGCGGCGAGGAGCTGCGGGATGAACAGCACGGTGAGCGTCGGCGCTATGACGGAAGCGATGACAAAGATCCGCCTCTTCGTGCCTTGATCCGGCGACTCTCCTGGGTATTCCCCGATCCTGAGAAGGAACTCGACCAACCGCCGCCACCGGTCACGCATGCGGTGAGGCTTCCCGGTCGGATGGACCTTCGTACGAACCTGTGCTCATCGAGCACCGCCACAGTCCGCGAACGTGTGTCACGAGTGAGTCCTTCCAACCAGTAGCCAGGAGTTCATGGTGCTTTGCCGATGACGTGGCTGGTGCCGCCGGGTTTCGAAGGTGTAGCCGTTGCCGGTCGGCAGCTCGCGGGTAGTTGGGGTGACCTGGATCTGGCCGGGAACGCCGTCCCAATTGCCACATCTGAGCGGACAGTCCCGGTCCTACGGCGCCCGGAGGACGCAAGAGAGTCGCCCGTCGCCATACGCTTCACACCGCGCCGATGGCTTCGGCGTAGAGCTCTACCGGGTGGGCGACGCGGTAGCCGGCGCCGAGCCAGCCCCGCAGCTGCATCTCGCACCCGGGGTTGGCCGACGCCACGATGCGTGCCCCCGACGCCACGACCTGATCGGCCTTGCGGCGGCCCAGCTCGGCGGAAGTCTCGGGGTGGAGCACCGAGTAGACGCCCGCCGCCCCGCAGCACATCGCCGCCGGATCGATCTCGGTGACCTGAAACCCGGCGGCGGCCACGATCCGTCGGGGTGGGTCCACGATCTTCTGGCCGTGGCGGAGGTGGCACGGGTCCTGCATGGCGACCGGCACCCCCGTGGGACCGATCGTCGGCAACCTTCCATCGGCCAGCGCTTCACTCACCAGCTCGGTGACGTCACGTACCTCGAATGGGGCGGCGTGATCCTTGAGGTGGGCGCCACACCCGGCCGAGTTGGTCACGACCACGTCGTAGCCGGCGAATGCGGCGGCATTACGTGCCACCAACTCCCGGGCCTCGTCGGCGGCGCCGTCGTGGGCCGCCAGCGCACCGCAACAGGTCTGACCGGTGGGAACCTCCACCCGGTAGCCGGCGCGGCGCAGCACGGCGATGGTTGCACCATGGACGGGCCCGAACCACGGGTCCATCACGCATCCGGCCAGCAACCCCACGGTCTCGACGTGCTCGTCGGTCGCCGCGTACGAGCGGCCGACCACCGACTGCCCGCCCAGCGGGAGGCGGCGCAGCCCGGCGAACGAACGACGCAGCCGACTGGGGAACCAGCGGCCCCCGCCTGCTCGCTGCAGGAGGGCGGCTCCGGTGGTGGCGAGCCGCACCACGGCAGCGTTCCCGAGACCCCGGCGGCCGAGCAGGCTTCGCCGCATCGCTCCCGGCTTCGAAGGCAGCTGCGCCGCGATCTCGGCGCGGGCGCCCTCCATGGCGCGCCCGAACGGGACCAGAGACGGGCACGCCGTTTCACAGGCCCGGCACTGGAGGCAGAAACCCATGAGGTCGGTGAAGGTTTCATCCACGGTCGCCTCCCCGGCGGCAACGGCGGCCATGGCGGTGAGCCGCCCCCGGGGCGAGGCGGTTTCCTCGCCGGTGAGCCGGTAGGTGGGACACGTGGGCAGGCAGAGGCCGCACTGCACGCACGCCGTCAGCTCATCGTGCGTGGGCGCATCGGGAGTGACCCACCCCATCAGAGGCGTCCCGGAAGCAGGCCGGGGTTGAGCACTCCCGCCGGATCGAATGCCTGCTTGACCCGGCGCTGCAGTTCCAGCGATGTGGGCGGGGCGCCCCAGGGGTCGAAGTGGTCGTAGAACTCGGCCGGCGCCCTGACCGTCACCAGCGAGCCTCCCTGGCTCTCTGCCCAGCGGCGGAGGTCTGCCAACTCTGCGGCGACGTCGTCCCCGGCTATCCGCACCGTGCCCACGCCGAACGCCGCCTGGTAGCGCCACCCCTCCGGCACCCGGGCGATGCCCTGGGCGACCAGGCGTGGGGAAAGGCGGAGCTCGAGCTCGTAGGCCCCGGCCATGGGCTCGGGCCACCGGTGTCCGTCTTCGAGGTCGCCCCCGATGGCGGCGTGCTGGGCGTCGATCTCCTGCCGGGTGCCGGCGAGGAAGACACTGGCGGCTCCATCCGCCTCCACCACTGCCAGCGGGCGGAAGGCGAGCTTCGATGCGGTGGCGGCGTCGTCCACGCGGATGGTGGCACGGTGCTCCGGCTCGGGCCACAGCTTGAGGGTCGCGTTCACGATGATCCCGAGCGACCCGAGCGACCCGGCCATCAGCCGGGGGACGTCATAGCCCGTGGAGTTCTTCACCACGTTGCCGCCGGCGGTGACCACACGTCCGTCGCCGGTGACCACCGTGGTCTGCAGCACCCGATCGCGTACGGGTCCGTAGCGGAGGCGGCGCCACAGCGACGCTCCGGACGCAATCACCCCACCGACCGTGGCCGCGCCGGGGCGCTCGGGGAACACGACCGTCTGCGCCTGGGTGTCCAACTCGGCCGTGAGGTCGGCCACCCGCACGCCGCCTTGAATGGCCACCGTGAGATCGTCCGGGGTCCACTCCACGATGCGGTTGAGCCTGCCGGTGGACACCACGAGATCGGTGTCGATGCGGTACCCCAGGCATTCGTGGGTGCCCCCGCCACGTACCCGTACCCGTTGGCGGCGCCCCGACGCCATGTCCATGACGGCGGCCAGCTCGTCGACGGTGGTCGGCGCCAACACGGGGACGGCGTGATCGCCGCCCACGAGCAGGTCTCCGAATGCCTCGGCAACCGTCGTCACGCGCTGAGGGTGATGTCGATGCAGCGCGATCCGACGGGGAGCACCTTGTCCGGGTTGAACACCGCATCTGGGTCGAACGCCTCTTGGAGCCGAGCCTGGGCATCCAGGTCGACCTCGGAGAAGACGAGCCCCATGTAGTCCCGCTTCTCGAGTCCGATGCCATGCTCACCCGACAGCGAGCCCCCGGCGGCGATGGAGGCCTCGATGATCTCGGCCCCCGCGGCGTGGACCTTGTCCAGCATCCCCGGCTCCTCGGCATCGAAGGCCATCAGAGGGTGCAGGTTGCCGTCCCCGGCATGGAAGACGTTCATCATCGTGATGCCATACTTCTCTGCGATGTCATAGGTGGCCGTGACCACCTCGACCAGCTTCGACCGGGGTACGACCGTGTCGTGCAGGTAGTAGTCGGGGGCCATCTGGGCGACGGCGCCAAAGGCCGACTTGCGGCCCTTCCACCACAGCCCCGCTTCGGTGGGGTCGGCCGTGACACGGACGTCGGTGGCCCCGTGGCGAGAGGCCAGGTCGGCGATCGTCGCCGCCTCGGCGTCGACGGCCTCCTCCAATCCCGTCACTTCCACCAGCAACACCGCGGCGCAATCGAGTGGGAAGCCGGCGTGCACGAATCGCTCCACGGCGTTGACGCACACCTGGTCCATCATCTCGAGTGCCGACGGGATGATGCCGGCGGCGATCGTCGCCGACACGGCACCAGCGGCGTCGGCGATGGTGCCGAACGACAGCAGCAGCGTGCGGGCGGTCGGTGGGTTCTGGATGAGCCGCACCAGGACCCGGGTCACGATGCCGAGCGTGCCCTCCGAGCCGACGACCACGGCCCGCAGATCCAGGCCGGGCTGGTCGGGTGCCTCGCCTCCCAGCATCAACACGTCGCCCTCTGCGGTGACCAACTCCACGCCGAGCACATGGGCCAGCGTCGTGCCTTCGGCCACGCAGTGGAGACCACCGGCATTCGTGGCGACGTTGCCGCCGATAGTGCACACCGACTGCGAGGACGGGTCGGGGGCGTAGTGGTAGCCGTGGGGGCGGGTGGTGGTCGACAGGTCCTGGTTGATGACGCCGGGACCCACCCAGGCCATGGCCGAGTCGTAGTCGACGTGCTCGATCTGGTTGAGCCGGGTGAGCGCCACCACCACGCCGGCATCGATGGGGACGGCGCCGCCGGCGAGTCCGGTGCCGGCGCCGCGGGGGATCACCGGGAGCCCGTGGCGCCGGGCGATGCGCACGACCTCCACCACCTCGGAGGTGGTCTCAGGCAGCACCACCACGTCGACTGGGCCTTTGACCAGGCCGGCATCCTTGGCGTACACCTGGCGTTCCAGCAGATGTGACTTGACCCGGTCGGGACCCAGCAGTGCCCGCAGGTCGGTCACGAGGTCCATCGCGGGAGCATAACTCCACCCGGCTTCGCTAGTTTCGCAAATGTTCACGGCGGATCAGGAACGTCAGTCCGTGCCCAGCCGTTGGGTGAGGTATGAACATCACGAGCTTCATCAGGGAGCACAAGCGTCTCGTCATCGGAGCGGCGATCGTCATCGGCCTTCCGCTGCTGGCGCTGGCTTGGTGGCTCGGCTCCCCGCTGTTCATCGACCGGACGGTGGACGAGGAGTTCCCCCGTGCCGCCATGGCCGAAGTTCCCGCCGACATGACGGCCGAGGAGGTCGAGGACGCCATGGTGGAGGCCGAGGACGCGGTCGAGACTGCGTCGGACGAGATGCCGGACGCCGGGGTCACGGCACTTGTGTCTGGCGAGTTCTCCGACGCCGACGACTTCCATCGCGGATCAGGCACGGCCACCATCTACGAGCTCGACGACGGATCGCGCGTGCTCCGCCTCGAGGACCTCGACGTCACCAACGGACCGGACCTCCACGTGCTGCTGACGCCGGCGTCCGAGCCCGTCTCCCGAGAGTCGTTGGAGGCGGCCGACTACGTCGACCTGGGCGGCCTGAAGGGCAACATCGGCAACCAGAACTATGACATCCCTGCCGACGTCGACGTCGGTGCGCAGATGACCGTGGTGATCTACTGCCAGCCCTTCCACGTGGTGTTCTCCACCGCCGCCCTCGATGGCTGAGCAATCGGCTCAGTCCTCGTCGAGCACCTCGACCAGGCGCTTGGGGGCGATGAGGCGGTAGCTCTCCTCCACCAACTCGGCGATCTCTTCCCAGTCCGTGGCCTTGTCGAGATTGACGCCGATCCATCCCTTGGGCCCCACGTAGGCGGGGTAGAAGTACGGTTCGCCCTCGGCGAGGAGTGCTTCCTGCTCGCCGGGGTGCGTCTTCATCGTGATGCTCGGGCGGCCGGCGTCGTCGTGGCCGAAGCTGGCGAAGATCTTGTCCTTCACCCGAAAGGTCGGATGTCCCCACGTCTCGCGTTCTACGGCCTCGGGAAACACGAGGCAGACCTGGCGGACGGAGTCGAGGCTGTCGGGCATGTGGTCACCTCTGGCAGGGAGGCTCACCTTATCGCCGAAATCCGCTGCCGAGGGCCGGCGCCATCCCACAATGGCGCGGTGGACATCGGCATCAACCTCGTCGAGAGCTACCTGCGGCTCAACGGCTACCTCACGCTGAGTGAGTTCGAGGTGCAGCGAAAGGCGAGAGACGGCACCTTCAGGACGATCACGGACATCGACATCATGGCGGTGCGGATGCCGGGCCCGGTCTTTCTGGGCGATCCCCATGAGCATCCGGATTGCCAGGTGCTGTTGATCAACGATCCCGAGCTGCGATTGGAGCCGGACTGTGTCGACGTCATCGTTGGAGAGGTCAAACAGGGCAAGGCGGAGTTCAACGAGGGGATTCGCGACCACGGCGTGCTCCACTCCATGCTGCGGCGCGTGGAGTGGCTCTACGCCGGCGACACAGAGTCTGTGGCCGACGGCCTGGGAGCGGAACTCACCCACTACACGGCCGCTCGCGGCGGCGGCCGGGTGCGCACCCGCCTGGTGGCGTTCGGCCGGAGCCCCGTCACGGACCTCAACACGATGTCGCTCTCCCACATGATCGAAACCTTGCTGCGGTTCTTCGACGACCACGAAGAGGCGTTCAAGCCCATCCAATTCCGCGACCCGGCTCCGGCGTTCCTGCGGCTGCTGCTGAAGGCCGGCTTCGACGTCACGAAGGGCTAGCGCGTTCGGTTGCGGCCGACCTAGATGAAGAACCAGACCACCAGACCGGCGATGGCAGCTGCGCCCAGCACCGTCATCACAGCGCGGCCCATGCGGCGGCTGCCCAGCACGAGCGCCATGCCGCCCTTCACCACCGTGTTGACCGTGGCGGCGATGATGATCACGCGGGCGCCGAGGTTGGGGTCGAGGCCGTCCCGCACGAGGTTGGCCGTCGACAGGGTGATGGCGTCGACGTCGTTGATGCCGCTCACCGCGCCGACGATGTTGAGTGACGCCTCGTTGGTGGTCTCCAGCAGCGCCTTCGAGATGAAGATGATCACGCCGTAGAGCGCTCCGAACTGAAGGGCGGAGGTGAGCGTCAGCGGGTTCTTCACTTCGAAGCCGGTTCCGACGTGGTCGTCGTCGATCGGGCGACGCCAGTACCACACGGCGATTCCCTCGACCGCCAGGAACAGCAGCACCAGTGGCACCAACACCACGCGCCCAACGGACGGAGCTACCACGTAGGCCTCGACCAGGACGCGGGCATACATCAGGCCCGACGCCCCCAGCACCCCCGCCACGAGTGCCGTCCGCAGCGGCGGCTGCTCCTTCGACATCTTGCTGAATCCGAGGGTGACGGCGGTCGACGAGACGAGGCCGCCGATGAGTCCCGTCGGCCCGAGACCGCGGGTTCCCATCAGTCGCAGCGCCACGTAACCGGCGAGGCCGATGGCCGAGACGAAGACCACCATCAGCCAGATCTGGCGCAGGTTGATGGCATCGAACGGGCCGATGTCCTCATCGGGCACGAGGGGAAGCACGACGGCGGTGATCACGCCGAACTGGAGCGCGGCCGAGAGATCATCCTGGGAGAACTTCTCGACGGCCCGGTGGAACCATCCCTTGAGGCGCAACAAGGCCGCCACCCCCACGGCAACCGCCACTGCGGCGACCACGTGATCGGCCCACACCAACGTCCCGGCGCCGAACACGACGAGCGCGGCGGCCTCGGTGGTGGTTCCCCAGTCGCCGGTGGCCTGGGAGCTCAGCCAGTACGACGCAACGATCAAGGCGGCGAACGCCGCCAAGGCGACGGCGAAGCCGGCACCACCCCACTCATCCCCGGCGAAGCCCGCCGCCGCACCCCACAGGCCGTACAGGGCGAATGTCCTCACGCCGGCGGTGATGTCGCCACCGTCGGAGGCGCGGAGCTGGCGCTCGGTACCGACCACGGCACCGAGCCCGGCGGCGACCAGGAAGGCCGTGATGATCTGACCCGTCATGGCCGCCATTGTGGCGGATCGAACCCGGCGGGCTCCACTCGGCCGCGTCGACCCGTCGTGCCGCCGCAGAGCACCGGAGATGGTGGTGTCGATACTCGGGTCAGGTCGCCGGCTCGCGAGTGGCGACCTCGACCGCTGCGACCGCCCCCTCGACGGCGGCGCCCCCCATGACCACAACCTGGCTCTGTTGTGCCGCTACCACCCCAGCCGGCGGAGCCGGCCTGCAGACCGCCCCGACGGTCTCATTGCCACGCAGGCTCAGCTCCCCGTGCGGCGGCGACGATGCTTGCGCCGTCCATCGAGGTGCGAGTGACCGGGAGGTCGAATGCCGGCCACTCGATGACGAGGTCGAAAGGCTCGGGCGGTGGCAGCGGCCACAACCACAGATGGCGGCCCTGAGCGAAGAACCGGTCGCCGCCGGAGCTGCCGGTGCCGTGCTCGACCAGGCTTGGCGCTTGCGGGGCACGCCCCGTCCACGTCGGGGGATGGTCGACGTGCTCGAGGTTGGTGGCCTTGCGCCCATCTGCGAACAGCACGCCGATACGGAGGAACTCCGCCAGATCATCCGAGGAGCGGCCTGGTCTACCTTCGAAGATCTTGTCCCACAGCTGGGCCCACTCGTCTTCGCTCATGTCGGGAGACCATCGCGCCATGATGCGAAGGCGCAGGCTGGCGCCGGTCGGGAAGGCGTCGATGTGGGTCAACAGGATCGTCAGCCGATCGGTCTTGACGAGGGTGCGCCGGTCGGGGACGAGCACAGCGATGACGTCCCGAGGGGGCTGCACCCAGGGCGGTGGCTCCACTCGCTCGGGTCGTTGCGGCTCGATGCGTCGTGCGGGAGTCTCGAAGAAGTCGTCCATCGGAAGGTCGCTACCGTCGCGTGATCGCCTCAGGACGGGCCCGTCTCGAACCGTCGCGGATCATCGCCGCCTTCCCTTCTTGGCTGCTTGGACGAATGCCTTGGCCCGCGAGGCCTGCACCGGGTTGGTGGTCACGCTGCGCCGTTTCAGTGAGGTACCTGCGATCACCCCGTCGGCGACGGTCAAGAACTTGGCGACGGTCGCCGCCGTTGCTCCGGACCCCACGATCAACGGGGTGTTGGGAATCGCCGCTCGGACCTTGCGCAGATCGGTGAGCGTCGGGGCGGACCCCGTAGCCCGCCCACTGACGATGACGGCGTCCGCACCACCCCGTCCCGCCGTCTCCTGAGCGGCCTGCTCCAGCGTGAGGCCAGAGGGTGGCACCGCATGCTTGACCATGACGTCGGCGTAGATCGCCACTTCCGGGCACAGCGTGGCCCGAGTCCGCGCCACGACCGCCGCCTTGCCCTCGATGAGGCCCTGATCGGTATACATGCTGCCGCTGAGCACATTGACGCGGATGAAGCCGGCCCCGGTGGCGGCCGCCACTGCGAGTCCGCCGAGCGCATCGTTGCGCAAGACATTCACCCCGACCGGGATGGGGACCGCATCGACGATCCGGCCAACGACTCGCGTGATCGCAGCGATGGTCTCCTTCGGCACGTCGTCGGCAAAGAAGGGAGCGTCACCGAAGTTCTCGACGACCAGGGCGTCGAACCCGGCAGCGGCCAAGGTCTCGGCGTCGGCGACGGCGTCGTCCAGCAACGGCTCCATGTCGCCTCCGTACTGCGGAGAGCCGGGCAGCGGTCCCACGTGGACCATGCCCACCAGCGTGCCGGCTGGTGGGGTCGGCATCAGTAGGCGCGGATGACTTTGAGCGCGATCTCGGCGTCGTTGCCGATGGCCTTCAACCCGGTGTCGGACAGCGCCAAGCGGTGCACCGCCACCCGGCAGAACTCGCCGGCCACGCCCTTGATCACCTGGTCCGAGCCCTCAGGGCCGTAGACCCACCGGGCATAGTTGGGCCCCATCAGCTCCACTCGAATGCCCTGCTTGGGGTACTCGTGGCCCGCGTCCTTGAATGCCCATGGGAGCATCCGGGTGGCGAGCCACGCGACGTGGCGGAGCCGAGGCGTGTCGGCCCGCGGGTCCTCCTCGTCCTCGCCGAGGGTGATGTCGATGGATGCCTTGATGTCGAGCCCGTGGGCCCACGTCTCCATGAGCCGCAGCGTGGCGAAGGCCATCGCTCCCATGTCGCCCATCACCCACGGAACACGGTCCTTGGCGTCCTTGCGTGAGAGGGCGTCGACGACCCGCGCCCGGCCGTGTCGCCACCACTCGATGACCTCTTGGTAGCGCTTGTTCTTCCCCTCGGCGACACCGCGAGCGGTCCACTCGTCGATGGAATCGATCTTGGCCGCTTCGAGCACCGCACGTCCTCCTTCGATGACGTCGGCGGCGAAGTTCTCGGTGAAGGCGAGGTGACTCACCTGGGCGCGGATGTCCCACCCCTTGGCCGGGGTCTTGGTGTTCCAGTCACGCTCCCGGATTCTCTGGAGAAACTGATCGAGAGCCTGCTGTTCGGCGACGAGGTCGGCGAGGATTTCGCGCATGGCGACCTGTAGTTTAGAGCGCGCTTTCAGTTGCCTCGGCGGCCAGATTCACCCGATCCACCATGGCGCGCAGGCGCCCGAAGTGACGGCGGTCGAAATGGAGCCGAAGCCGATGTAGGTCGACGTTGTCGTCGTCGGCCACCTCGGCGGGCGTCGCCCCGATCTTCTCGATGTGACCGTCGACGACGATGTCGGCGAACTCGTCGTTCAGGGCCTCCACCAGCTCATCGGAAGGCTCGTGCTTGAGGCGGAGGACCAGCTTGCCCTTCACGTACCGCTGGGAGTGGTAGTTGTTGTAGAACGAGATGATCTGGTGACAGGCGTCGTCGATGTCGTCGGTGATGTGGAACAGGTTGAAGTCGTCGGGGGCGATCATGCCTTTGTCGCGCAGCGTCTTGACGAACGACAGCCAGGAATCCCAATACCCGGTGCCGGGCGCCTCGAGCATCACGATCGGGTGGAGGTCGCTCTTGCCGGTCTGGGTGAGCGTGAGCAGCTCGAACGTCTCGTCCTGAGTGCCGAAGCCTCCGGGAAGGAGGCAGAACGCTGTCGACTCCTTCACGAACATCAGCTTGCGGGTGAAGAAGTACTTGAAGTTGATGAGCCGGCTCTCGTGAACGTAGGGGTTCGCTTCGGCCTCGAAAGGCAGCCGGATGTTCACTCCGAACCCGTACTCCTCTCCGGCTCCCAGGTTGCCGGCCTCCATGATGCCGGGCCCGGCGCCGGTGATGATCATCCAGCCGTGCTCGTCGCTCATGCGCCTGGCGAACTCGGCGGTGAGCTTGTAGTTGGGATCGTCGGGCGGGGTGCGCGCCGATCCGTAGATCGTCACTTTGGGCAAGTGGCGGTATCTGGCGAACACCAGGAACGAGTACCGCATTTCCTTGAGTGCGCTGTTGGCCAGTTTGAGGTCGCCACGGTCCGTGTCGTCCCGCAGCATCTTCAGGCCGCTCACCAGCAGCTCGGCGATGATGTCGTCGTCGTGGGACTGCTCTTCATGGCCGTCGCGGCTGGCGACGGCATCCTCGACGAGGGAGCGGAGGCGGGCGTCCAGGTCCGGATTGCCCAGTTCGTACGGTCGCATGACGTGCTCTTCCTGGCTGGTGCGGGCCTCCAAGTTAGTGGGACCGGGTTGGTGCGCGGCCGGCAGGCGCAGTTGATGCGTCTCCAGAGTGGCCACCAGCCGAGCGCGGGGTCGGATACATTGCGCGGATGCACACGCTCCCAGGCGGGCCGCTCGAAGATGATCCGTACCGGGGCCACGACGACGTCGTGGCGATGCAGGGGTTCACGGCGCAGCTCGTCTCAGTCGATCCATTCGCCGCCAACCTGCACCCCGGCGACATCCCTCACCGCTTCTACAGCGGGTTGCGGGAGCATGACCTCGGCGAGCTGGTCCGGGTATGGCGGCGGGACGGCGAGATCGTCGCCTGGGCTGCCGTCTACCCCGAGCAGCACGTCATGGACTTCCTTCACCATCCCAAGGATCGTGAGGCCGCCGACGCCGCCGTCGAGTGGGCGATCCAGACCTACGCCGATCAAGGCGGTTCGGGCGATCTCGAGACCGAGGCCGCCGAGGGCGATGCGAGCCGGCAGCACCTGTTGAGCCAGCACGGCTTTGCAGAGTCGGGCAATCCGTACGTGGTCACTCGGCGCCCGCTCAGCGACCAGGTGCCCGACATCTCCTCACCCGGCTACACCGTGCGCGCCGTCACCGGGCTGCATGAGGCGGCGGCGTTGCCGAGGTGCACAATCACTCGTTTCGCCGGCAATGGACCGAAGAGAGCTACCGACGTCGGATGCAGGCACCCGACTACGAACCCGAGCGGGAGCTGGTGGTGGAGGCCGCCGACGGATCGTTGGCGGCGTTCTGCGTGATCTGGTTCGACGACGTCAACGCGGTGGGACTGTTCGAGCCGGTGGGGGTGCACGACGCTCACCGCCGGCGCGGCCTTGGCAAGGCGGTGATGGCCGAGGGTCTACGGCGGATGGCGGCAGCCGGCATGACCGCGGCCGAGGTCGTTTACGAGGAGGGCAATCAGGGGGCCAAGGCGCTCTACACCTCGATGGGCTTCGCCCGCCATCTCCGCAGCGTCGGGTGGAAGCTCAGTCGCGGAAGTTCACGTACTGCAGGGGAAGGCGATAGTCCAGACCCTTGAGGAGGGCGATGACTTCCTGGAGGTCGTCACGCTTCTTGCCCTGCACCCGCAGCTGATCGCCCTGGATCTGAGCTTGCACCTTGAGTTTGGAGTCGCGGACGGTCTTCGACAGCTCTTTGGCGGCGTCCTGCGGGATGCCTTGGTTCAGCGTGAACTCGGCACGGACCCGGCCCCCGCCGACGGTCTGGGCATCTCCGCCGGACAGGGACTTGAGTGAGACCTTGCGTTTCACCAGCTTGTCCTTGAGCACGTCGATGGCGGCGTCGAGGCGCCCCTCGGCCGACGACTCGACCACGATGGCACCGTCACCGAGGCTGTAGGTGGTCTGGGTGCCCTTGAAGTCGTAACGGTTGGTGACCTCTCGCATCGCTTGGTCTACGGCGTTGCGCACCTCTTGCATGTCGACCTGGGACACGACATCGAACGACGGCATGGGGTTCTCCTCGGGATCTCGTCGCCGCGTACGGTACTCACCCCAGGGCGGCCCGCAGTAACAGAGCGGTCGCCGCCAGCGACGAGAGCACGAAGATCGAGCGGCGCAGCCCAGCGGTCGTCGTTCGCTCCTTCAACCACGAGCTCAGCAGGAATCCGACGCCCACCGCCGGGAGCAGACCCAGCCCGACGGCTACTTCACCCGAAGTGATGTCGCCGGCCAGGATGCGGGCGACCATGGTGATCGACGTCCCGACGAAGAAGACCACGCCGAGGGTGGCCCGCACCGTCGCCCCCTCAGCCCGGCTGTAGAGCAGCGCCACGGGCGGCCCCCCGATGGTGGCGACGTATGACGACACGCCGGCGAACACCCAGGTGCCGAACTCGACGGGTGCCGTCCGGCGGAGATGCACACCGCTCGCCAGGATGAAGACGGCGGTCAGCACCAGCATGCCGATGAGCACGTCGAGCAACCGGTCCGTCGCCACCGCCAGAAGCCAGATCCCGATGGCGGCGCCGGGGAGGCGTCCGATCAGGATCCAGAAGACACCGGTCCGATCCACCTCGCCGCGCTCCCGGACGGCCGCTCCCGCGGTCTGCGGCAGCGACATGACGAGCTGAGGCACCGGGGCCAGCAACGGGTTGATCAGCGACATGATCGGCACGGCGAGGATGTTGAATCCGATGCCGACCGTACCCTGCACCGCGGCGGCGAACGCCACGACGGGCACGGCGAGCAGGAGCTCGATGATGGTTGCGTCCACGGGGATCCTCGGTCCAGGGGACCGGCGAGTATGGCAGCGCCGGAGATCGGCCGTGGCTGGAGTCGTGCGACCCGTGAATCCGCCTGCGAGAGGATCAGGTCCTCAAGCACGAGATTCGCGGAGTAGCTTGGCTTTGTGGGGACACCCGGTGGGAGGCCTCGGGGGGAGTACGTCCGAAGTCGACCGAGGGGAAGACCATGGGAGTTGTTCCGGGAAGGGCGGCTCTCGCCGCTGCTGGCTCGTCCGTCCGACCAGTCCGTGCAGAAGGCGCCTCGCAGCTCGGCAGGTCGATCATGGCGCTGGCCATGGTCGTCGCAATGGTCGCCGGTGTGCTCATGCTGATCATCGAGGATACGGCTGCCGTGTCGGATCCCTCCGATGGTTTCATCGACGACGTTCCGGCAACCACCCCATCCACCCTCGGTGACCTCGATCTCACCGAGCTGCAGTACGGCGATCCGGCGGAAGCCCTCGCACTCATCCAGCCGCCGAAGGCTGACGTCGACGGTGGCGCCGGTCTGGCGCACCCGCTCCCGGTGCCCCCCGGCCGCGCTGACGTCCAACCGGACTTGGCCCTCACGTACGACTCCAATGGCGGCAGTGGCTGGGTCGGAGTTGGATGGGACCTGTCGGTCGGTGCCGTGACTGTGGACACCGAGTTCGGCGCACCCCGCTACTTGTCCGGCAAAGAGTCCGAGACGTACCTGCTCGACGGTGAACGGCTCCACCCCAACGCCATCCGGACGGTGTTGGAGGATCGTCAATCTGGCCCGCGCGCCGATTGGGTGCGCCAGATCGAGGACGATCACGATCTCATCGTTCGCCACGGCGACACACCCAGCACCTACTGCTGGCAGGTTTCGGACACCGAAGGCAACCAGCTCTGGTATGGCGGCGCGCCCGATGCGAACGGGGACTGCGCGCGGGACGAATCGGCCATTCTCACGGCGCCGGCCACGGGCGCTCCTGGTGGCGTCTCCGGTGACTACCACTGGGCGCTCACCTACGTCGAAGACATCAGCGGCAACGTCATGCGGTTCTCCTACGACGAGGTCACCGGCGTCCCCATCGGTCGGCAGTCCGAGGCGGCCATCGGTGTCTCGCTCTATCTCAGCGAGATCACTTACACCGGTTTCGCCAACACCGACGCGGCCCCCGATGAGCCTGCCTACCGCGTCCGCTTCTTGCGCGACGGCGACGTGAGCGGGGCGACCGCGCGCCTCGACGTCACCGTCGACGCCAGTGCCGGCCAACCCGTGGTCGTCCGCGACCTGCTGCGGCGGGTCGAAGTCGACTACCTCAGTCCCGACTTCTACGACACCGGCGCGGCCGCCCAGCTCGTCAAGGGCTGGACGCTCGACTACGACGAGAACGGCCCGTTCGACAAGTCGCTGCTCACCCGTGTGGGGCAGTTCGGCAGCGACGGTGCCGGCAACGAGCACGCCTGGCACACCTTCACGTATTTCGACGACGTCACGGACCCGAACACGGGTGGCTACGCCGGGTTCTCGGAACCAGAACAGTGGGGGACCGGCACCTCGCAGACGAAGGTCAACATCGCCGCCGAGTCGGCACTCGGAACGCAATGGCGAGCCGGCGCCGACGGCGGTTCGTATATCGGGTTCAACCCGGTCATTCCGAACAAGATCGGTTCATTCGGTGGTTCGTTCAACATCGCCGGCGGTCAGTCCAACGAGGTCAGCACACTGGTCGACCTCGACGGCGACAGCTTGCCCGACCGAGTGTGGTTGAGCGGCGGCACGGTGATGTACAAGCCCAACCTCAACCGGCCGGGAGGTACCCAGATCGGTGGTTCGTGGTTCGGCCCGACCCAAACCATCACCGGCATCGACAGCCTGGGCCGTTCCAGCGACCTCGGTATCGACCTCCACTTCGAGGCGTACCCCGTGATCGCGATTCAGGTGGGCGGCAGCTTCGGTTTCGACTTCGGCGACCGCTACTTCGAGGACGTCAACGGCGACGGCCGGGTGGACTTCATCAAGCCGGGCTCCGCCGGCGGGCACACCGTCTTCTACAACGTGCTCGACGATAACGGCGTGCCCATGTTCATCGACAGCTCACTGGCCGACCAGTTGACGGATCGCCTCGAGGTGCCGCTCGACGACTTCGCATCAGTGTTGGCCGACGCCACCGTCGACGAGGTCGCAGACCTGCTCGTCAACACGAGCCCACGGATCGACACCGTGCGTCGCTGGCTCGCACCCCACACCGGAACCATTCGAGTGCAAGGAACGGCGACGCTGACGACGGGCACCGACTATCGCGGCGACGGCGCCCAGGTGACGGTCGAGCACAACGACACCCAGCACTGGGTCCACACCCTCGACGCCACCACGACGAGCCAGAGCCACGACTTCGAGCTAGCGGTGAGCGCAGGAGACGCCGTGTGGTTCAGGCTCCACGTCATCGAGAACGCCGCTGACGACGAGGTCAGCTGGGATCCGACCATCACGTACCTCACCGGCTCCGGAGGCTCCACTCTCAGCGCCGCGGTCGACGCCAACAACCGCAGCCAAGTGGTGTTCGACGCTTCCGACGACTTCACCCTCTTCGGGCGGAGCGGAGCAACCACATCACTGTCGGAGCCGGGCGACCTCACCGTCAGCGTGACCGTGAACACGCTCGCAGGTCTCTCCGACGATCTCGAAGTGGTCCTCATCCAGGGCCACGGCGACGACACCCCGCAAGAGCACCCCGTGCTCACCGTGCCGCAACTCACCGTTGGCGCCACATCCGGCTCGGTCGACCTGATCATCGCAGCGCCGACCACCGACCCGGGTGACGACGGCGTGCTCGGCACCAACGACGATGTTGAGGAGACCGACTTCATCGATATTCAGGTGTTCAGCGACTCGCCGGTGGATCCGACGGCGTTCTCGGTCGACATAACCACGACCGCGGCTCCCGTGGACGATTCGGACCTCGATGACATCCCGTCGGATGCTGACGTGAACATCCCGCTCGACGTGCCGTTGGTACCGAACGTTCGGGTATTCGCCCGGACCAAGCACACCACCCCGTACGTGCCGCTGACGTCGCCGGACAAGGACCGCATGAAGGCGGCAAACATCGAGGTGGTGGTGAAGGGACTCTCTCTCGACGGCGGCAACGCCGCCATCGACAGCACGGCTGTGCTCACCGTGAAGACCCTCACGGACGGTGTCGTCGCGCGCCAAGAATTCATCGTTGAACACGTGACCCTGGGCGGGGCGACTGTCTTGGAGGGCACCACCACGCTGTCCGACTTCACGCCGGAACGCAACACGACCTACTACATCGACGTCAGCCTCACCAACCCGGTCGTAGCCGCTGCGGTGGAGCTCGAGACCTCGACGGTCACCTGGAAATGGACCGTGACCGAGCAGGACTCAGACGGCAACGACGTGGACGTCGACAAGACCGAGGCCGTGACCGACGCAGGCCAGCTGCACTGGCCTGACGCCGACGGCATGTTCCCGTCGGCCAACCGGGGATGGGCGTACGCCGGCTACAACGCCGACCACGCCAACGCCAACGGAGGCGGTCCGCTGGTCCAGAGCCAGTTCCAATTCGAGGCGGAATCGAGCGGCTTCGACGAGGACGAGGAAGTTCCCACGGCCGGCAACGCTCCGTCGGCCTCTGGCGTGAGGGGCGGCGTCGCCACGAGCTTCGACCCGTCGCTGCCGTACGTCCCCTGGTCCGGCGACGGTGGGACTGTGGCCGACCGGTGGCGAGCGGGTGAGAAGGAAACGCTGCACGGAAAGGCTGCGTCCATGCAGGCCGATCGACTCGGGGCGGATACTCCGATCGAGGGCCTCACGACCACCGGTCGTCAGGCCCCCCAGATGCTGTCGATCGACGGCGACTTCAACTTCATGCTGGGGCTCGTGTTGTCGTTCACCGCAGCGGTAGGCGGTGGCCGGGCGCTGAAGGACTACGAAGACTTCAACGGAGACGGCTATCCCGACATCCGCAACGGTTCCGACATCGAGTTCACCGGACCTCGTGGTGGCCTGGCCGCCACCACGAGCAGCGGCGACGACAGCTTCGAGACCGCGCTCGCGGTCGGCGGCGGCATCAATGGCTCCGCCATCTCCATCTCCTCTACCGGTGGTTCCAGCCGCAACGACGACGGCGGGGACAACAACGTGGAGCCCACCACGAGCAAGACGTCGCGTGGGATGAAGATCGGTCTCGGGTTCGACATCAGCGCCCAGTGGACCAACCCCATCGCCGACGGCGAGGCGTATGGCGAGATCTTCAACGATGACCCAGACGCGCCAGACATCCTGGGCGACCGAGAGGCGGAGCTCGTCGAGCTCGCCATCGCGACCGGAGCGTCTGGTCTGATCATGGATCGCGCCTTCATCGACATCAACGGCGACGGCCTGCCCGACCGCGTGGACACGTACACCTCAGGTGAGCTGTGGGTGGCCTTGAACTTGGGATACCGCTTCTCTGACGACGAGATCCAGTGGTCGACGGGCCGTACGGCGTCCAACAAGGACGTTGGTGGCTCCATCGCCGTCGGCTTCGAGATCAACGCCTACGAATTTGCCGGCGGGATCGCATACAGCGAAAGCGTCGGTTACTCATTGTTCGACTGGCTCGACGTCGACGGGGACGGCGTCCCGGATCGCATGGACAATGAAGAGGACGGTCAACCGCAGACCGTGTTCGGCTCCGGCGACGGCATGCTGCGCGACGAGATCGTCTACGGCACGTTCCCGAACGGCAGCGTGGCAGTGGACGCCGACCGCTTCGGAGACGACGAGTTGCCGGGTGTCGACTTGCCGGTCGGTCAAATGGAGGTGTCTCGTTCGACCGGGCTCTCCGGCGGCGTCGATTTCACGTTCTACATCGGGCCGATCTGCGTCGTGGCGTGCTACATCGTCGTCAACCCGGGCTTCCATGGCGGGTACGACCGGATGCGCTCCCAGATTCAGACGGTGGACATGAACGGCGACGGGTACTTGGACGCCGTGCGCAGCACCGACTTCGAGCACGTCGAGGTGCGGCTCAACCAGCGCAGGCGCACCAACATGCTGCAGTCCGTCACCAACCCGCTCGGCGGCCAGATTCGTCTGGACTACGAGCGGACGGGCAACACCATCGCCAACCCGGAATCGGTCTGGGTGATGTCCAGCATCGAGGTCGATGACGGTCGCGCCGGCGACGGGCCATCGGTGCAACGCTCCGAATTCACGTACTCGGGCAATGCGTACGACCCGCTGTTGCGGGAGCTGCTCGGCTTCTCGTTCATCCGAGAGGACCAGATCGACGAGAACGGCATCGTCCAGCGCTCCTTCGAGCGGGACTATCTCAACGCCAACCCGTTCGAGACCGGCATCCTCACCGAGGAGCGGACCCTCGACCGGGACGGCAATGTGCTGCGGGTCGCGAGCTTCGATTGGGTGTTCGTCAACGCCGACCCGCTGGCTCGGGCAAACGGGGCATACGGCTCGGTGGTCACGGGCCTCCCCGAGGTCGGCAAGACCGCGCGCACCCTGCTGTTCGACACGGCGCTGTCGGCTCGGCTTGTGACCGATCGCCTCACCCAGTGGGACGGTTTCGGACGCGACGATCCTGCGGCGCAGTCCCAGACCGTGGCCACGCACTACACCTACAACGAGATCGGCGACGTGCTCACGGTCCACGAGGAGAACGAGGACGAGATCGACGAGGACGACACCTTCACCGTGATCACGTACACGGACTGCGCCACTCGAGGGGGCAGTCGGATCCTCGGCGCGAACGACACCTGGGTGTCGGTGCCTCAAACCATCACGGTGTATGGCAACGACGGCCCGTCCGGGGAGCGGCTGCGGTACCGCAACGGCGGCCCCGCACAGTGTGGCAACGCCACGCCCATCCGTATCACCGAACTGGTGGCGGAGGACGATGGGAGCGGCTGTGGTCCGCTCTTCGCCGTCACCGAGCTCTCGTTCGACACCCACGGCTCGTACAACGCCGTAGCCCACCCATCGAACGCATTACCGACGTCTTGTGCCGACTACCCGGCGGAGACGGTGACCACAGCGACGTTCCAAGAATGCTCGAGCCTGAGCGCTGCAGACGACGCCGCACGCTACTGCGTGGACTACGTGTACGACGACCACCGGTTCACGTCGGTCGCCCAAGTGACAGACAACCACGGCGTGTCGGCCGGCGCCACTTACGATCCGTTGACGGGTCGGCTCGCCTCGCGCACCGACGAAAGCGGCAACCTGACCACGTACACCTACGACGCGCAAGGACGCGTCTCTACGATCACGGCGCCACTCGAACAAGGTGGCACCACGCCCACCATGCAGTACGCATACGGCGGGCTCACTGAGGTGTTCGATCAGAACGGCGCCCACGCTTGGGCGACCGCCAGTCACTTCGACGTGTTCAATGCCGGCAACACCATCGACACGGTGAGCTTCGTCGACGGAATGGGCCGGGTGGTGCAGCGCAAGCGCGACGCCGAAGTCGACGGTGTCGTCGGCGAGGCGCGCATCGTCGAAGGAGCCGTCGAGTTCGATGCGCTCGGCCGGGAGATCAAGGAGTGGTACCCGGTTGTCGAGACGGACACCGACTTCACCATCAGCCAGTACAACACGTGGACCTCCGAGTTGGGTCCGGCTACGACCAATGTCCCGGCCACGCAGGCCATCGTGCGTACGTTCGACACATACGACCGGCTGCTGTTCCAGCAGCTTCCGGACGACTCGGTGGAGACCATCGAGTACGACTTCGAGGTGCTGCCGGATCCGGGGCCGGTGTACGACGCCCCGATCACCATGAGTCGGACCCGCACGACCGATCCGTTGGGCAAGCTCACAACGCGCTTCCTCGACGTGGGAGGCGCCGTCTTCTTGCGGGTCGACAGCCCGATCGCAGCCAACGATCCCGACGGCGCCGGAGGCCCCTTGGCGGCGCTTCCGAACGGCGACGTGATCGACGAACCCCGCGTGAAGGCGTCCACCGGGACACCAGGCGACATCACCACCACGTACGAGTACGACCGTCTAGGTCGGCTCACGGCGGTGATCGACACCGTCGGGGCTCGCACCGAGCACACCTACGACCGGCGCAACAGCATCACCTCCACCGGCACACCAGACGCCGGCTTGGTGCAGAGAACGTTTGCTCCCTCCGGGCAGCTCCTCACGCTGGAACGCGCCGTGGGCACCGTGTCCACATACTCGTACGACCGCGATCGCCTTGTGGGCGTCGACTACTCGGACGCGACTCCAGACGTGACGTATGAGTACGGCAACGACGGTGCCGCAGACAACGGCGCCGGGCGAGTGACCAGGGTCATCGACGGTGCAATGGACCGCACGTACGGCTACGACGCCGACGGCAATGTGTCACGGGAGACGGCGACCCAAGACGAGAACCCGTTCGGTATCTCGGTGGATCCCAACCCGAAGACGTGGGAGACGACGTGGGTGTACGACAGCCTCGGCCGGATCGCCGTACTCGGTTATCCCGACGGCGAGGACCTGGGCCACGAGTACGACCTGGGCGGTCGGCCTACGCGGCTCGTGTCTCAGGCGCCGCAGCACGACCTGTACGACCAGTTCGGCAACGCGGTGCCCCGACCCGACGTCGAAATCGTCTACATCGACGAAGTGCGGTACGACCAGTTCGGCGAGCCGACATTCATGCGGACCGGAACCGGGGTGGAGACGAGCTACCAGCGGGAGCCGACGCGGCGCTTCCTGGCGAGCATCGACACGGACGTGACTGCCGTACCGCAGTTCGATGGGAGCGTTCCAACGGCACGCCCGTTGCAGCGGCTGGCCTACACCTACGACGCGGTGGGCAACATCCGCGACGTCACCAACCTGCTGTACGCCACGGGCTCCGAAGCGGCGATCGCTGAGGTTCCACCGCCGCCCGACAACAACGTACCCGGCGCGTCCCACCAGGCGCTCACCTACGACGGCCACTACCGGCTGACGGGAGGAGCAGGGACGTACATCGACCAGAAGGAGAACCGCGACTTCACGTATGCCACCGACTACGCCCCCAACGGCAACTTGTTGGAGAAGGAGCAGGTGACGACCACCACCAGCACCACCGGCAACAGCGGCGGAAACAACGGCAACCGCGGCAACTCCGGTAACGGTAAGAAGGGCAATGGCAGTGTCGTCGTTCCCACCGAGCCGACGTGCGAGAGCGACACCGGTTCCGGAGGTGGTTCGTTCAACCAGGACCCGGAGACCACGTACGCGTACGACGTGGGTGCGCTCGAGTACGCCGACGACGGCGGAGTGCCCCTCCACCGGCTCATCCGGGCCGGCACCCGTGACTACACCTACGACGCCAACGGCAACATGACGGGTTGGGTCCAGGATTGCGCCCAAGGGAATGCCGACATCAGCCGCACCTACGAGTGGGATGCCGAGAATCGCGTCATCCGTATGGCGGAGGACAACAACGACACGGACCTTCGCTACAACGCCGAGGGTGCCCGCACCCTGGAGCGCGGCGCAGGCGGTACCACCTGGTTCGTCAACGAGCATTGGCGCACCGTCAACGAGGGCCACCGCTATGCCAACGTCTTCATCGGGGAGCAGCTGGTGGCGAGTCACCGCACCAGCTCGCCGGACGACCCACCCGCGCCTTGCACGCCCACGGTGGACAACCCGTGTGAGTGCGACGAGGACACCGCTTGCCAGGTCGACATCACTGAGTGCGACCTGACGGCGCGGATCTACGACGCCGCAACCGGTACGTGCCAGCCGCCCGAAGAGCGGACCATCCACTTCATTCACAAGGACTTGCAGGGCAGCCTGCGGGTGGCCACCGACGAGGTGGGCAAGGTGTTCCAGTACATGGACTACCTGCCTACCGGACGACCATGGGTGGCGGGGCAGAGCACCATCAAGGACACGCCATTCCTGTTCGGCGGTGGGTGGACGGACACCACGTACGACCTCGTGAACTTCGGCGAGCGCTGGTACGACCCGCGTGAGGAGAATTTCATGAGCCCCGAGCCGCTGCTCGAGGAGGCCCCGTATTCCGTGGTCGATGATCCGTCGATGCTGGCGGCCTACACGTATGCGGCGGCGAACCCGTTGCGGTACGTCGACCCGGATGGGCGGGCTGCGAACCGGGCCATCACCGGGTTCGATCTGGGTGACCAGTTCCAGAAGCACGAGCAGGGCAACATCACCATCTCGCAGGCCCAGCGCGCCAAGCGTGAGTCGCCAAAGATCACGTTTGGCGGCCGATATACCAACGATGCCAAGGGTCAGCAGCTCGGCGAGGCGTTCAAGGAGCACGCCGACAAGGCAGAGAAGTTTGCGACGATCCTGACCATCAGCACGGAAGACGGCGTCCGCACCATCTCGATCTCCGGCTTCGACATCTCCGAGAAACGGGTCGGCGAGCAACCAGCACCCGACCCGGGTCCAGGTGACAGCGGAGCGGACCGAGAAGATGCGGCACTGGATCGGCCGGACGTGGCCGGGGATCCGCCTCAACCGGACGCTCGCGATGTCGCTGAGCAAGGAGATGCCGACATCGGTGAGGTTGCCGGCGGCGACGGGGCCGCTGATGCGGCAGGACCGGCACGCCCGCCCGACGCCGGCGCCGACGGCCAAGACGCTCCGGCCAACGAGCGGCAGGAGCCTCCAGAGCCGGCGGCGGCGGCACCCAACGCCGACGGTCCGGACAACAACGACTGACATGTTCACCACCGGCGCGGCGTTCGGCCGCGCCGGGGTGCACGTGCCGGACGCCGTGATGGGTGCGGGGCTGGCGCAGCCGCTTGGCGTAGGCCTGGCGGTGCGGGAGACTCGGTGCGGTGAAGCCCTCATTCGTTCCCCGCGCCGCCCTCGCTGCCGTGTGGACCCTGTTCGTCTGGGGCGGCCGCATCTCTCTCCTCACCGACTCCGAGGCCGCCGACGCCGTCACCTGGCTGCGCGTCGGCGGTTCGCTGCTGTTCGGCATCGCCCTCGGGGTGACGGCAGTCCTTGGGTGGCGTCGTGGAATCGCGCCGAGCGGTGCCGTTTGGCTGGCGCTCGGGTTCGCCGCCTGGATGGTGTTCATCTGGGTTCCCGACGTCGTCGACCTGTTCCGCGAAGAGCGCACCGTGGGGTTCATCGCCGTTCACCTGGTTTTGGCGGTGGTGTCGCTGACGCTGGGCACGATCCTGGCGGTGTGGGGGGCACGGCGCCTCGGTGCCGGAGCGCCGGCGGCGTCCTCTACTTGAAGGCCGGACCTTCCGGTCCTCGCCTGGCTACAGCGGCCCACACGGTCTCGTAGTGGTCCCGGTCGAAGGGATCGATGTGCGGGAGTACGTACTCTTGCCACGCCCGTAGCAGCGGGTCGGCGCTGTCTGCGTACATCCGCAGCCCGGCGGGGATCCGGTCGAGCACGGTGCGGAGGCTCATCGGGGTCTCGACACGGGTGCGGGCATCGTTCGAGGTGAACGACTCGTTGACCTCCACGGCCAGTTTGGCGATCAGCTCGACGAACTCGGGTTCGAGGTCCGGATAGCGCCGCACCAGCATCGCAGAGAGCTCGTCATGGCTCGGGAAGTCCTTCTCCCAGATGATCCAACGATCGGCGAACGCCTTGTTGAGGGTCTGGGTGCCGGCGTAGTCACGGAGGTCGGTGGGGTTGAGTGTCCCGAAGATCCGCACGTCCGGTCGCAGCCGCAGTGTTTCGCCGTTCGGCAGGGAGAGCGCCTGGTAGCGGTCGAGCAACCCGTGCAAGGCGAACAGCGTCTCTGCGCCAGCGGCGTTGAGCTCGGACAGGTTGATGAGCGCCGGCCCCCGGAGCGCGCGCGTGATGTCGCCGTCCTCCCAGCGGCTCTCTGTCCCGCCCTTGCCGTCTCCGTGGAGCTTGACCGAGCCGATCAGCGTGATGTCGCGCACCTCGCCGGTCAGCGGAATGCGGTAGTAGGGCATGCCCAGGCGTGCGGCAAACTGCTCCAGATCGTGATCTTTGCCTGTGCCCATGTGGCCGCGTAGCGCAAGATGCAGCGGGGTGCCCGAGAAGTACTCGCGGCGCACCTCCTCGAGCTTGGCGAGCCGATACAACATCCCGAGATCCACGTAGTAGGGGTCCTGGTCGGGGATGTGATCGCGGCGCTGCTCGTAGTCGGGAAGCGACGGGTCGAGGTCCACCGATTCCAGCTCGACGGGTTTCCCGTCGCCGACGGGATCGGTGAACGTGATGGCTTCCGGCATTAGGCGCTCCTTCGGGGACTGGAATCGTAGAGAGCTTGTTCTGAAGAGTGAGCCCACCACGTGTTGCCGCCCATCGAGGCAAGGGTGCGATGCAGTGAGCCGCGCACGCCGTCGATCATGGCGGCGGCGAGCGTATCGGGGCGGTACACCACCTCGTGACGCTCGTACGTGGTCTCGACGGTGCCGGAACCTATGCCGATACCGAGCACCACCGTGCCGCCGTGCTCCACGGCCTCCACGGAGTCGGCGAGTGCCTGGATGGAGCCCCGTGTCATACCGTCGGACAGCACCACGAGGATGCGGGTGCCGGCGCGGCGGTCGGTGAGCCGCTCGGCGGCGTAGCTGACGTTGAACTCGTCGACGTTCGCGGCCTTGTCGAACATCGATACCGGCGGGGTCTCCTCGGGATCCTTGCGACAGCGCAAGGCAGCCTCGCGCGGAGCCGACGCCATCCAGAAGAGGCCGGCCAGCACGTCTTCGACGGTGCGCCACCGTTGGTCGAACGACTTGATCAGGTAGTGGTTGACCGTCCTGGTGAGGCGGTCAGCAGAGCCGCCCTGGCTGCGACGGAGGGCGCCCAGCGTCCGATGCCGCCGGTCCACGAATGACGCCTCGGAATCGTCGCCCGCTGCTGCGAAGGCGCGGTTGAAGATGGCCACCTCGAACTCGATCTGCAGCTCGTCGGCTAGGTGGGCAAGGGTCCACGCCCCGAGTGTCGCGGCGGCCAGCGCCCATGGCTTCTTGGCGCCGGCACCGAGTTCACGGGGCTGCAGCATGCTGGCCGATCCATCGACGAGTAGAGAGACGGCGTACGAGCGGCGGCTGGGCAGGTCGCGGCGTTCGAACATCCGCTCGTACAGGCCGCCTCCGAGGAGCAGCGCGGTGTACGGGGACAAATCGCCGGCATCGAAGCCGGACCGCAGCCCGCGCCGCTGGTTGGCGAGGAACAGGGGATACAGCTCTCCCGAGACGCGTCGCTGGGCGACTCCCCAGCGCCGGGCGGCCTCGTCCAACGCCTGGCGGCCGTCGGCGCTGAACTTGCGGAAGATGTCCGGAAAGCCGCCGAGCATCAGCTTGCCCCCCTGACCGGTGGGGAGGTACACGGTGGGCGATTCCGAGATCTTGACGATCTGATCGGTGGCCGGGTCACCGGCCTGTTCGGCCGAGCCTTTCTTGCCCGCCTCGGCGGATACGGACTGGGAGGCCTGGCGGGTGTCTTCGTAGCTCTCCTGATCACGGAGTACCGGACTCACCATGCGGACGGCGTCGACGCTGTCAGAGATGGCATCGCTCTCGGCTCCCTGCCGCTCCTTCGTTTGGCGGATGGTGTCGCTGGCACCGCCTTCGGTGATGAGCCCGTGCATCTTCGCCACCTGCAGCAGCTGGAGCGCCAGGCCGCCCACTTCCCACGGATCGTCGCTGTCCGCTGCGGCGTCGAGGAAGTCGATGGCATCGTTGAGGGCGGCCACCACCGGCGCCGCCATCGTACGCTCGAGCTTGCCGCGCTCGACGTAGCCGCCCACCAGAAGGAAGCACGACAGGGCGTACTGGCCCAGCGCCCCGGAGCGTTCCACGGCGTCGGGCACCGCCGCCAGGTATATGTCCTGCAGTACCGATCGAGCTCCGGCGTACGTCGAGAAGTACTGCAGTTCCTGGCGAGCATCCTCCAGTGCCAAGAAGAGCGCTTCGGCGGCGGGACCGCCGGCCCTACCGAGGGCGTCGAGCAGCGAAACCGGCTGATCGAGCGATGGCACGTCGTCCGTGGCATCGTCCAGCGGTGCGATGGCGTCGTCCTCTGGGTCCGGCTGGGGCTCGTCGAGGAAATCGGCATCGAAGGGACCGGGAACGGCGAACACCTCGTTCTCGTCGGCGGCGCCGGTGTCGGGCTCCGGAGCCGGCAGCCACCCCTCGGGGATGGGCCGCTTCTCGTCGAAGTCGGTCGCCACCAGGTGGACGACCTCATGGAGCGCGGACGCCAATGCCACTTCGGTCGGGGTCACCGGGGCGGAGCGGGCGTAGGCCGCCTGGAACACTCCCGGGTCGATCACGACCTCGTCGGCTCCCGCGGACGCCTGGGACCCGAGTCGCACCTGCAGCTCGTCGTTCTCGGCCATGGTGCGGGCGAAGCGGGTCACCGCCGGGGCGACGCGTTGATACCGGGCCACCACCGCTTCGATGGCACGTTCTTCGACGGGCAGGACCTCGGTGAGCACCGATTGGTCACGAGACCTCATAACCGCCCATTGTGACACATGGGGCGCAGCGGCCGGTTCGGGTCACTCGGGCCGATACGCTGCCCCTGTGGACGATCTCATCCTCTCCGACGATCTCGTGGTTCCGGCCTCCGAACTGCAGTGGACATTCACCACCTCGGGAGGGCCCGGTGGCCAGCACGCCAACCGGTCGGCGACTCGCGCCGAGGTGCGCTTCGATGTGGGTGCGTCGGCAGCTCTGCCCGACGACATCAAGCGACGCCTGCTCGACCGGCTCGCCACCCGCGCCCCGCAAGGCGTGGTGACCGTCGGCTCCGGCGAGTCGCGTTCCCAGTGGCGCAACCGTCACCTGGCCCACGCCAGGCTGCGTCGGCTGCTGCAGGAAGCGCTCCGTCCGGAGACGCCGAGGCGACCCACCCGGCCCTCTCGCGCCGCCAAGCAACGCCGCCTCCAGTCGAAGCGCCGGCGAAGCGAGACCAAACGCCTTCGGCGTAAGCCGGATGCCGAGTAGGCGCCCCTAAGATCGCTCCATGCACTACGACCTGACGACCCTCCCCAACGGTCTTCGGGTGATCACCCAGACGATGAGCTCGGTGCGGTCCGCCGCCATCGGTTGCTGGGTGGACACCGGGAGCCGCGACGAAATCGGCGCCGAACACGGCTGCAGCCACTTCCTCGAGCACCTCTTGTTCAAGGGCTCGGAGACGATGACGGCCCGCGACATCAGCGAGGCGTTCGACGCCATCGGCGCCCAGCACAACGCGTTCACCTCCAAGGAGTACACCTGCTACTGGGCCCGCATGCGCGACGCCGATCTCACGCTCGGCATCGAGATCCTGGCCGAGATGCTGCAGCGACCGGCCTTCCGCCAGGATGAGATCGACTCCGAGCGCCACGTGGTGCTCGAAGAGATCAACATGAACGAAGACGATCCCGGTGACGTGGCCCACGAGCTCTTCGTGCGGACGCTGTGGTCGGGCCACACGTTGTCGCCTCCAATCCTCGGCACCAAGGAGTCCATCACGGAGATGACCCGCGACACGATCAAGGGGTATTGGGAGCGCCGATACTCGCCCAAGTCGACGGTGGTCGCCGTGGCCGGCAACGTGGAGCATGCCGCGGTCGTCGACGAAGTTGCGCGCCGATTCGGCGAATGGGAGGGCGAGTCCATCGATCGGACCGTGGAGAACCCCACCATCGGTGCCAAGGTCAGCCTCCGCCACCGGGAGACCGAGCAGGCCCACCTCGTGTTCGGCGGCCCCAGCTTGCAGCGCGACGACAAGCGACGCTTCGCCCTGACCGTCGCCGACCACGTGCTCGGCGGTGGTATGTCGTCCCGGCTGTTCCGCGAGATCCGTGAGGAGCGCGGCCTGGCATACGCGGTGCACAGTTTCCGGCTGCCGTACGTCGAGACCGGGGCGTCCGCCGTGTACGTGGGGACCACGCCGTACCAGACCTCCGAGGTGCTCGGGCTGGTGCGCGGCGAGCTGGACAAGATGATGCAGGAACCGCTCACCGACGCCGAGCTGACTCGGTCGAAGGGCCACGTGAAGGGCAGCCTGGCCCTGTCGTGGGAGGACGTCACCTCGAACATGACCCGGATCGGCCGTACCGAGCTCACCGGGATGGAGCACCTCTCTGTCGACGAGGTGGTGGAACGTATCGAGGCCGTAACGGCCGACGACGTTCTCGCCGTCACCCAGGAGGCCTACTCCGGTCCCTACGTGCTCGGCGCCGTGGGGCCGTTCAACGAAGGTGACCTGAACGAGTTCGTGCGGTGATCCGCGTCGCCGTGTCCGGTGCCGGGGGGCGCATGGGCCGCCTGGTCGCCGAGACGGTCGCTGCCGGCGACGATACGGAGCTGGTCGCGCTCTATGACCCGCTGCATGGCGGGGAAGCGCTGGCTGCAGGCACCATCAGCGCCACCGCCGAGGACTGTGCCGACGCCGACGTCGTCGTGGAGTTCACCCGGCCGGACGTGGTCATGGGCAACATCGAGACCTGGCGGGGGTTTGGCCTCCACACCGTCGTCGGTACCTCCGGTTTTGACGCGGCCCGACTCGACCAGGTTCGGCGGATGTGGGGAGAGGGCCCGCCGAATTGTCTCATCGTGCCCAACTTCTCGGTCGGTGCTGTGGTGATGATGCGACTGGCCGAGATCGCCGCTCCCCATTTCGGCGGCGTCGAAGTCATCGAGATGCACCACCACGACAAGATCGACGCCCCCTCCGGCACCGCGTTGGCCACCGCCGAGCGCATGGCGGCGGCGCGTCCGGATGCTGCGCCGGCGTCCGGTGAGGGGGAGCGAGTCCCAGGGGCACGTGGTGGCGACGTCGCCGGGATTCGCGTGCACTCGGTGCGCCTCCCGGGCATGGTCGCCCACCAGGAAGTCCTGTTCGGTGGCGTCGGCGACACGCTGTCCATCCGCCACGACACCACCGACTGGCACGCCTTCATGCCCGGTGTGGTCCTCGCCATTCGCAAGGTCGGTGAGCTTTCCGAACCTGTGAGCGTGGGAATCGAAGAGCTGCTCGGGATCTGACGAACGACCTCCCGGCCTCGCGTCCCGCTTTCTCAGAACAGGGCGCTGGCGAGCTGCTTCCGATAGCTGACGGTGAGGGGATGGTCGTTGCCCAAGACGCCGAATACGTCGAGCATCGCGGTCCGCGCCTCGTCGACATCGGGGCCCTTGGCGCGAACGACGCGGAGCATCTGGTCGAGCGCGGGTTCGAACTCACCCTTGCCGGCGAGGGCACGGGCCAGCTCGAGGCGGGCGCCGGCGTCGGACGGGTCGGCGTCCAGCTTGGCCTCGAGATCGGCGACATCAGTGCCCTGGGACACTGAGAGCCGCGCCGCCGCCTGGAGGCGAACGACGTCGTGAGTGGCGGAGAGCTTGCCGAGCACGATGAGGGCTTCTTCGGGTTGGCCTTCCGCGATCAAGAGGCTGGCGAGGCTCGTACCCGCGTCCTGATGATCCGGTTCCTCTTCGAGGACCTCACGGAACAGGCTGGCGGCCTTGATGGTGTCGCCTTCCAAGGCCGCGTCTCGGGCCGCATCCACCTTGGCGTCCTGCTCCGAGGGCAGCAGCTCGTCGAGCCATGCCCGGAACGACGCTTCGGGGACCGCCCCGCTGAAGCGGCTCACCGGGGTGCCGTCGCGAAAGCCCACCACCGTGGGGATGCTCTGAATGCCGAATTGGGCGGCGAGCTCCTGGTTGGCGTCGACGTCGATCTTGGCGAGGACGAACCGGCCTTCGGATTCGGCAGCCACCTTCTCCATGATCGGGCCCAGCACCTTGCACGGTCCACACCACTCCGCCCAGAAGTCCACCACGACGGGGACCTCACGGCTGCGTTGGAGCACCGCCTGGCTGAACTCGGCGGCAGTGATGTCGAGGACGTTCTCGTTCGGCACGACATGAGAGGATAGCCCCGGTCACTGGTGCTACCGTCCGGCCCATGCGGGTCGCGCACACGCCGTTCGGTGAAGTTCTCACTGCCATGATCACGCCGTTCACGGACGACGGCGCCGTCGACTACGGGCAGGCCGATGCCCTCGCCCGCTTCCTGGTGACGCACGGTTCTGACGGCATCCTGGTGACCGGCACCACCGGTGAGTCGCCCACGATGAGCGACGAGGAGAAGCTCGCCCTGCTCAAGACCGTCATCGACGCCGTCGGCCCGAAGGCCCACGTGGTCGCCGGCACCGGGACCTACGACACGGCGCACTCGGTGGAGATGAGCCGACGCGCCGCTGAGGTCGGTGCCGACGCCATCCTGGCGGTGACGCCCTACTACTCGAAGCCTCCCCAGCGCGGACTCCACGCCCACTTCGTGGCCATCGCCGACGCCACGGACCTGCCGATGATGGTCTACAACATCCCCGGTCGAACGGCGCGTCTCATCGAGGTGGACACCCTGGTGAGCCTGGCGGGGCACCCCCGGATCGTTGCCACCAAGGACGCCGTGGACGACCTGGGCTACACCCGCAAGTTCATCGAGGTGATGCCGGACGACTTTGCGGTGTACGCCGGGTCAGACGCCTTCACGCTGGGGGCGGTGCAGATGGGCGGCTCCGGTGTCGTGTCGGTTGCGTCGCACCTGGTCGGCACCCAGATCAAGTCGATGATTCAGGCGGCCAAGGCGGGGGACCCCGAGGCGGAGCGTCTCCACGAGCTCATGCTTCCCTTGTTCGAGGCCCTGTTCATCGAACCCAACCCGATGCCGCTGAAGGCAGCGTTGAACGAGGTGTGGGGTCCCGTCGGCGATCCGCGCCTTCCGCTGGTTCCCGCTGAGCGCTCCGTGACCGAACAGGTGGTCGAGGCACTCCGACAGGTGCAGCAGGCTTGAGCGTTCGACTGACGTTTCTCGGCGGTCTCGGTGAGATCGGTCGGAATTGCGCCACCATCGAGATGGACGGCCGATTGGCGCTGATCGACTGCGGGCTCATGTTCCCTGAAGAGGACATGCTGGGCGTGGACCTGGTGCTGCCTGACTTCGCGCATGTGGTCGACCGGTCGCGTGACGTCGAATGCGTGATACTCACCCACGGTCACGAGGACCACGTCGGCTCGCTGGCGTACTTCCTCCGCGAGGTGAACGTACCCGTCTACGGGACGCCGATGACGGTGGCGTTCGCCAAGTCACGGGTCGAGGAGCTGGGTGTCACCCCGGAGCTCCACCCCATCGAGGCCCGCGAGTGGGTCGAGGCCGGACCCTTCAAGTTCACCCTCGTCCAGGTCTCCCACAGCGTGCCGCAGGCGGCTGCAGTCGTCCTCGACACTCCGGAGGGCATCGTCATGCATTCGGGTGACTTCAAGCTCGACCCGACGCCCATCGACGGCAAACCCACCGACCTGCCCACCTTCGCCGGGTTCGGGAGGCGCGGAGTGCGCCTCTTGCTGTCGGACAGCACCAACGCCGAACGTCCCGGTGTGGTCCCGTCGGAAGCCACCATCGCCGAGCCCCTCCGAGAGCTCACGCAAGGCGCAACAGGGCGGGTGATCCTGGCGTGCTTCGCCAGCCACGTGCACCGCGTCCAACAGGCGGTGGACGCCATGGTCGCCGCCCGACGAAAGTTCGCCTTCCTGGGCCGGTCCATGCTGCGCAACACCGAGACCGCCACCGAGCTCGGCCTGTTGACGGTTCCCAAGGGTTACCGCGTCGAGATGGACGATCTGCTCGACATGCCCCCGGAGCGCACCGGAGTGATCAGCACCGGGAGCCAGGGGGAGCCGTTCGCCGCCTTGTCGCTCATGGCTGCCGGCCAGCATCGGTCCATCAAGCTGCAGTCCGACGACACCGTGATCATCTCGGCGACGCCGATACCCGGCAACGAAACGAATGTCTCTCGGGTCATCAACAACCTGATGCGGCGTGGAGTGACGGTCTATCACGGTCGCAACGCCCCGGTCCACGTTTCCGGTCACGCCGCGCAAGAGGAGATCAAGATCTTCCTCAATGTGGTGCGGCCGCAGGCATTCGTGCCCATTCACGGCGAGTACCGGCACCTGGTGGCCAACGCCGCTCTGGCCCGCGAGATGCGGGTGCCCGAAGTGGAGGTCCTCGAGGATGGTGACGCCGTTGTGCTGGAGGGCGGCACGCTGAAAGTGGAGCGCGACTCCGTGCCTGCCGGATATGTGTACCTCGACGGATCCGGGATCGGGGATGTCGAGGGTGTGCTGCGGGATCGTCGCCACCTCGCCGACGACGGAGCCGTGATCGTCACCGTCGGCGTCGATGTCCACGCCGGCGAGGTCATCTATGGCCCCGACGTGGACAGCCACGGGCTCAGCGACGAGCCGGAGGAGCTGCACAAGGCGGCCGCCGAGGCGGTCATCGAAGGGATCGCCTCGCTGGAGGTACCGCTCGACCTCGACACGCTGCGCAGGAAGGTCCGCAGCAGCGCCGGCCGGGCGATCAAACGCCACACCGCACGCCGTCCCGTGGTGTTCCCGGTCCTCATCGAGATGTAACACGGCCGGTCGCGCGGAACGTGGCGGGGTTCGCGCGGAGGGTGCTTCTGGGTAGTCCGGGCATGGTGTAGTGTTCGGGGCCGATGGCGACACCACGGAAGTCTCGTGGGGCAGCCGGGCGGAACCGAGCCAGGAACAACACACCACCCAACCGCATCACCGCCGCGCTGGCAGCGATGCGGGCCCGGATGCGGAACCATCTGGGACGCCAGTCCGACGACGTGTGGGGCATCGTGCTCATCGTCGCGGCGCTGGTACTCCTCCTCTCATTCTTCGAACTCGCCGGTCCCATGGGCCGGGGCGCGGCATCGGTGCTCGAACTCCTCTTCGGCATGTGGGCGTACCTCGTGCCGGTGGCCGTCGGCGCCATCGGGCTCGCCCTCGTCGGTTCCATGTCACCACGTGAGTACGCCCGTCTGACCATCGGCATCATCACCGTGTTCGTGGGGAGCTTGGCGCTGTTTCACCTGCTCACGGGCAGTGTCTCGCTCGCCGAGAGCCTCGACATGGTGCGCGAACGGGGCGGGGCGGTCGGCTCGCTCCTCGCTTTCCCGCTGAACCGTCTCGTGGGCTTCTGGGGTGCGTTCGTGATCCTCGTCGCATTGATCGCCGCCGGGGTGCTCGTAGTCACCAAGACGACGCTGCGCGAGATCGGGTACACCATCGCCGCGGCGGGGCGCTTCGTCGTGATCAGCGTCCGCAGGGCGCGGGCCAAGCGCTCCGCTCCACCTCGCATCCACGTAATGACGCCGCGCCCGCAAGCGATGACGGCGCCCCAGGCACCCGCCGCTTCGAGCCCGCCGCAGGGACCCTCGGCGGGCCGCCAGCCGAAGGCACCTCCGTCGAAGCCGAAATCGGCGCCGATGCCGCCCGAACCCACGGGCGACTACCAGCTGCCACCGCTCGAACTGCTGCGACTCGGCGACGCAGACGGCACGAACCGTCGCGCCCTGGAACAGACCGCCGCCGCGCTCGAGGAGACGCTGCAGCAGCACGGCGTCGACGCCAGGCTCACCCGCATCGTGCCCGGGCCGACCGTGACCCGCTACGAGGTCGAGTTGGCCCCCGGCGTGAAGGTCTCCCGCGTCACCGGCCTCTCCCACGACATCGCCTACGCGTTGGCATCGGCCGACGTACGCATCCTGGCGCCGATACCGGGCAAGTCCGCCATCGGTATCGAGGTACCCAACCGCAAGCGGCGCTTGGTCACTCTGGGCGACATCCTGTCGAGCGAGGAGGCCCAGGCGGAGACGAATCCGCTGGCCGTCGGCCTCGGCAAGGACATCTCGGGCACGCCCATGATGCTCAAGATCGACGAGCTGCCCCACGTGCTCATCGCCGGCGCCACCGGTGCCGGCAAGTCGTCGTGCATCAACTCGCTCGTCACGTCACTGTTGATGCGGGCCACCCCCGACGAGGTGCGGCTGATCCTGGTCGATCCGAAGCGGGTCGAGTTGGGCCAGTACAACTCGGCACCCCACCTCCTCACCCGGGTCATCACGAATCCGAAGAAGGCAGCAGACGCATTGCAGTGGGCGGTCGCCGAGATGGATCGTCGCTACGAGCTGCTCGCCGACGCAGGCGTGCGCGATATCTCGAGCTACCGCGAGACGTGGAATGCCGGCGGGCTCGACCCGGAATCGTTCGACCGATTCCCGTACATCGTGATCATCGTCGACGAGCTCAACGACCTGATGATGGTGGCCGGCAGAGCCGTCGAGGACTCGGTGGTGCGAATCGCCCAGATGGCCCGCGCCGTCGGCATCCACCTGGTGCTGGCGACCCAGCGTCCCTCGGTGAACGTCATCACCGGTGTCATCAAGGCCAACGTGCCGTCGCGGCTGGCGTTCTCGGTGGCTTCGCAGACCGACAGCCGAGTCATCCTGGATGCCTCGGGTGCCGAGAAGCTCGTCGGCCTCGGGGACATGCTGGTGGTCACGGCGCGCGAGCCGAAGCCCGAGCGGATCCAGGGTGCGTTCGTCTCCGAGGTGGAGGTTCGGGCCGTCGTCGACTGGGTGCGGAGCCAGCGAGAGGCGCAGTATCGGGAGTCCGAGGTCTTCGAGGCGGCGCAGAAGCAGGCCGCCGTGGCCGAAGAGTTCGACGGCGAGGATCCCGACGTGATGAACCAGGCCATGGAGCTCGTGGTGCGCTCCCAGCTCGGATCCACGTCGATGCTGCAGCGCAAACTGCGGATCGGATTCGCCAGAGCCGGGCGAGTCATGGACATCCTGGAGAAGCGCGGCGTGGTGGGCCCCTCCGAAGGCTCGAAGGCCAGAGAGGTGCTGATGACCGTCGAAGAGCTCGAAGATCTCCAAGCGCGAACCTGACCCGCCGCTTCCTTCAACGGCACGGCGCGGCGTGGGTAGGCTACGAGGGGCGATGTTTCCGTGCGCCAGATTCGATGACCTCACTCCTGGCCGAGAGCATGCGTTTGCGCTACGGGGACTGGTCGACACCATTGTGGCGAGGCGGGTCTCGGAAGTGGTTCCCGCGGTGGAGGCAGTCAACCGAGCCGTAGCCGGGGGCCGCTGGGCCGGAGGGTTCATCGCCTACGAGGCGGCGGAAGCGTTCGACGGCTCGTTGCGGGTGCTGCCGCGGGGGGACACGGACCCCTTCTCGCACCTCCCTCTGGTGTGGTTCGGCATCTTCGATCGCCGCGAGGAATACCCGGTGCTCGAGCCGCGGTCGGCAGGACCGCTGCCCTATCACGTGTCGAGCTGGCGCCCTTCGGTGACCCGCGACGAGTACGAGGACGCGGTGCGGTCGATTCTCGAGTTCATCCGAGCTGGGGACACCTACCAGGTCAACTACACGTTTCGGCTACGCGCCGCGGTCTCGGGAGATGTCAACGAGCTCTACCGGGACCTCATCCACTCTCAACACGGGGCCTACTGCGCGTATCTCGACCTCGGCCGGTATCGCGTGCTGAGCGCGTCACCCGAGCTGTTCTTCCGGTGGGAGGGCAGTCGGATCGAGACCAAGCCCATGAAGGGCACCGAACGGCGCGGCCGATGGCCGGAGGAGGATGACGAGCTGGCCGCCCGGCTTCGTGCCTCGGAGAAGGACAGGGCCGAGAATCTGATGATCGTCGATCTGCTCCGTAACGATCTCGGGCGTATCGCAGAGTTCGGCACGGTTCGCGTCGAGGAGCTCCTCAGCCTGGAGCGCTACGCGACGGTGTGGCAGTTGACGTCGTCGATCGCCGCCGAGGTTCGGCCGGAGGTCACCTTCCTCGACACCCTGCGCGCGCTGTTCCCCAGCGGCTCCATCACCGGAGCGCCGAAGCCGCGAACCATGGAGATCATCGCCGACCTGGAGACCGTGCCGCGCGGTGTCTACTGCGGAGCGATCGGCTACCTCGCGCCGGAGGACGCCACGGGGCCGCGGGCGTGCTTCAACGTCGCCATACGCACTGCGGTCTTCGACCAGGAAGAAGGGGTCGCCGAGTACGGCGTCGGCGGAGGCATCACGTGGGACTCGCGGTCCGCCTCGGAATACGAGGAGGCGTTGCTGAAAGCCGAGGTGCTCACCGCCCGGCGCCCCGATGCCGACCTGCTCGAGACCATGCGTTACGAGCCCGGCGTCGGCTTCTTCTACCTCGAGGAGCACCTCGACCGAATGCAAGCGTCTGCCGCACACCTCGGCTACCAGTTCGACCCTGCCACCGTCCGGGCTGCGGTCGAGACGGCGGTGGGCGAGGCCACCCGTTCGCTCGTGGTGCGGGTGACGCTCGCACGCAACGGGGAGGCCGTTGTGCATACCTCGCCGGCATTCGGTGAGTTCCGCATGGAGGACCACCCGATCGAGGACGTGCCGGCCCGCGTCGCGCTGGACGAAGTGCCGGTGGACTCGACCAATCCGTACCTGTTCCACAAGACCACCTGGCGCGGCATCTACGACAAGGCCCTCGAGCGGCATCCCGATGTGGACGACGTGATCATGGTCAACGAGCGGGGTGAAGTGACGGAGTCGACCATCGCCAACGTCGTGGTCCGCTTCGGCGACGAGTGGTGGACGCCGCGGCTCGACTCGGGGTGCCTGCCCGGCGTGTACCGGCAGGTGCTCATCGACAAAGGCATCCTCCGGGAGCGCTACATCGCGGCGTCCGAGCTCAGCGGAGCGACCGGCCTCGGACTCATCAACTCGGTGCGGGGCTGGCGGAGTGCCGTGATCGTGCACGCCCCCGAGCACACCAGTTCCGGAGAGGTCCACCTCGGTTAGCCTCTGGCCGTCATGGCTGACCCGATTCGCATCCTCGACACCGAGGGCCGCCTCGTGGGCGACCCGCCCGTCGATCTCGAAGAGACGAGACGCATGTATGCCGCCATGGTCGCCGCCCGGGTGTACGACCGGAAGTGCTCGGCAATGCAGCGCCAGGGGAGGCTCGCCACCTACGCCCCGTTCGAAGGTCAGGAAGCTGCGCAGATCGGCGCCACCGCTGCACTGCGGCCCGACGATTGGCTCGTCGCCACCTATCGCGACGCGGCGGCGATGTGGATGCAGGGCTACACCTGGCGCAACCTGATCTTGGGTCGAACCGGAGACGAGCGAGGGGGTCAGGCGCCCGAAGACGTCAACGTCATGCCACCCTCCATCACGGTCGGGGCGCACATGATCCACGCCGTCGGGACCGCCTGGGCAGAGGTGATCAAGGGCACCGATCGCATCGCAATGACCATGTTCGGTGACGGCGCGACGTCGGAGGGCGACTTCCACGAAGCCATGAACTTCGCCGGGGTGTTCCAGACCCCGACCGTGTTTCTCTGTCAAAACAACGGGTACGCCATCTCGATGGCGCGTCACAGCCAGACCGCGGCCGAGACCATCGCAGACAAGGCGTTGGGGTACGGCATGCCGGGCGTCCTGGTGGACGGCAATGACGTGCTGGCGGTCCGTGCCGTCGCCGACACCGCCGTGACCCAGGCACGCGCCGGTGAGGGGCCCACGCTGATCGAGGCACTGACGTACCGCATGGGTCCTCACACCACCACCGACGACCCCACCCGGTATCGCCAGGACGACGAGGTGGAGGAGTGGCGCAAGAAGGATCCGCTGGACCGGGCGCGTCGGTACCTGGAGGACAACGGGGCGTGGACTCCTGAGTGGCAAGCCGACCTCGAGGAGGAGGAAGCTGACCGGGTGGAACGAGCCGTTCTGGAAGCCGAGGCGCTGGAGGCGTTCGCCCCGGGGCAGATCTTCGAGGCGATGTTCGCCGACATGACGCCGGGCCTGCAGCAGCAGCGTGACGAAGCGGAGGGCGCCACATGACGACGACCTCCACCATCAACATGGCGCAAGCGCTCAATGCGGCTCTCGCCCGTGCCCTCGAGGACGACTCGGTGGTGCTGCTGGGCGAGGACGTCGGTGCGACCGGAGGCGTGTTCCGGGTCACCGATGGGCTCCAGGCGCGGTTTGGTCCGGAGCGGGTGATCGACACACCGGTGGCCGAGTCGGGCATCGTTGGTGCCGCCTTCGGAATGGCGGTGGCGGGTCTGCGGCCCATCGCCGAGATCCAGTTCATGGGGTTCTCGTACCCGGCCTACGACCAGATCATCAGCCATGTGGCCCGGATACGGAACCGGTCACGGCATCGGTTCACCGCCCCGCTCGTCATTCGTATTCCCTACGGCGCCGGCATCGGAGCTGCCGAGCATCACAGCGAGTCGGCGGAGGCCATCTACGCACACATCCCCGGACTCAAGGTGGTGGTACCCAGCACGGCAGCCGATGCCAAGGGCATGATGCTGGCTGCCGTCGACGATCCGGACCCCGTGATCTTCCTCGAGCCCATCCGGCTCTATCGGGCGGCGCGGGACGAGGTGCCACCCGGTGACGACCGGGTCCCCCTCGGCAAGGCCACCGTCGTGGCCGGGGGCGACGACGTCACCGTGGTGGCGTGGGGAGCGATGGTGCCTGAAGTGCTGGAGGCGGCGGCCGACGTAGCTGCCCTGGGGATCTCGGTCGAGGTGGTGGACATCCGCGCACTCGTGCCGCTGGATGTGGAGACCATTCTCGCCTCTGTGCGTAGGACGGGGCGAGCAGTCGTGGTGCACGAGGCACCCCGCACTGCGGGATTCGGCGCCGAGATCGTCGCAGAGATCCAGCGCCATGCCCTCTACGACCTGCTGGCTCCCATCGTGCGGGTGTGTGGGTGGGACACCGTCGTGCCGTTGCGTCGCGCCGAGATGCACTACGTGCCGCATCGGGGCCGGATCGCCGGCGCCATCCGTTCGGTCGTTGAGGCCTGATGGCGTTCGAGTTCCACCTTCCGGACATCGGCGAGGGACTCGTCGAGGCCGTGATCATCGAGTGGTACGTCGCGGTGGGGGAACAGGTCGGCCTGGACGAACCGCTGGTGCAGGTGGAGACGGACAAGGCCGTGGTGGACATCCCGTCACCGCGGGCCGGGACGGTGCTCCACCACGGTGCCGCCGCCGGAGAGGCCCTGGCCGTCGATGAGCTGCTGGCTGTGGTCGGGGAACCGGGGGAGGAGTACCTGCCCGACACGCCCGGCCCCGAGGCTGCCGCCGCTGCGCCCCAGCCGGCGCCTGCCGCCCCGATCGTGGGAACGCTGGCCGAGGCCAGGGTCCAGGCGCTGCCGGCGGTGCGGCGCCTCGCCGCCGAGCTCGGCGTCGATTTGGCCATCGTCGGCGGGACCGGGCCCGAAGGAAGGATCACCGCCGACGATGTGCGTGCTGCGGCTGGCGGACCCGTCCACATGCAGCCGTTCTCGCCGATTCGCCAGGCCATTGCGGATCATCTCAGCCGATCGTGGCGGGAGATCCCCCACGTGACGACGTTCGGTGAAGCCGACGCCTTTCGGCTGCTGGCGGCGCGCAAGGCACTCGGCGGACTCCCGCTCGAGGCCCTGTTCGTGCGTCTCGTCATCCCGTTGCTCGAGATCTATCCGGCGTTCAACGCCGCCGTGAGCGGCTCGGGCCTGCTGCTGAAGAAGCACTTCGACATCGGAGTGGCGGTAGATGCCCCCGAGGGACTGGCGGTGGGGGTGGTGCGCGGCGCCGACGGCTACGACGATGCGCCTTCGCTCGGGGAGGAGATCCGCAGGCTCGCCGCGGCCGTCAAAGACCGCACCGCCACTCCCGACGAGCTGCGGGGCCAGACGTTCACGATCTCCAACATTGGTGCGGTCGGGGGCGGATACGGCACGCCCATCGTTCCGTACGGCACCACGGCCATCGTGTCGTTCGGTCGGGCCACCGAACGCCCCGTGGTCCGGGACGGTGCCCTCGCCATCGGGCTGATGCTGCCCATCTCACTGTCCTACGACCACCGTGCCATCGACGGAGGGATCGGGCGCGCCTTCATGACAGACCTGGTCGAGGCGATCGAGACCATCGATAGCCGGCCGGAATCGTGACCGAATTCGACGGACAGCAACAGCGCCGCGCTTTGACCGCCGCCGAGCAGGCCATCAAGACCCTCGCCGGCGGGGACACCGCCAAGGCGATGACCGCGGCGGCACGGGCCACAGAACTCGACCAGATCGGTGCCTACGCGGGGTTCCCGGAGGCCGTGGCGGCCGCGGCCCGAGGAGAGGGTTGGGACGCGTTGTTCGATGTCGTGGGTCCGGGGCCTCTGCAAGCCCTCGTGGCGGAGCGACGCACCGACGCTCGCGGGGACGGCTCACCCTAGGGTCAAGGCGCTCACTCTGGGTACCGATAGTTTCACCGTGAGTGTTCGCACCCTGGCCGCCCCTCTAGTCCGGCCATCACGTGAGTCCCGCATCGTGATGGTCGCGACGTGGGCTGCCATCACGATCGCGGGCGTGGGCGCCGTGCTGTTGGGCACCGGCGTGTTGAATGAGCGCGCCTCGCTGATGGTGTCCGACACCACGTTCCCGGCCGCCAGCCTGCTGGCGGCCGCGTTGATCCTCGGCGCCACCACTCGATATGCGGGGCGGGAACGCACCGGATGGCTCCTGGTGGGGTCTGGCGTGGCCTCCTGGGCCATCGCCGAGAGCCTCTGGGCCGTCATCGAGCTCCGAACCGGATCGGTGCCCTTCCCCGGCATCACCGACGTGTTCTACCTCCTGGCCTATCCGCTGGTGATCGGGGGTCTCGCCGTCCTGCCGTGGACCGGCCCGATGAGGCGCGTGCGCTTGAGGATCATGCTGGATGCAGTCGTGGTCGGGGTCACGCTGTTCGCGCTCGTCTGGACGTTGTACCTGCGCGAGCTCTTCGAAGCCTATGCCGGCACGCCCGCCCTGGAACGAGCCGTGGGTCTGGCGTACCCGGTCTGCGACGTGTTGCTTCTGATCGTGGTGGTGCTGGTCGCCACACGGAGCCGGAGCACCACGCCGCTCGACCCGCGCTTGGCGCTGCTCGGGGTCGCGATGCTGGCGTTTGCGGGTGCGGATTCCGCCTACCTGATTGCGGAAGAGGTGTCGACGTACATCTCGGGAGCCTGGTTCGACTCGCTGTGGCTGGCGGCCTATGGCGCGTTTGCGCTCCTCGGCTGGCACCTCTCCAAGGGGCCACAGAGCCTGACCCGCCCTGATGCCACCGAGCGGAGATCGCTGACGCTGGGGCCTGCCATGTTCGTGCTCGTGGTCGGGGTATACGCCTTCCAACTGGTCACTCATGGCCCGTCGGCTTTGGTCGACCTCTCCGTGATCGTCGTCGCAGCAGGAGTCCTGGCACGGCAGGCCGTGGCGATTCGCCACACCCGCGAGCTGGTGGAGCGAGAACGCGACGAGCTGGTGGGATCCATCTCCCACGAGCTGCGGACCCCGCTCACCGCGATCAGCGGTTTCACGTCGTTGCTGCGGACCGAGTTCGAGACGGTGGACGAGACCACGCGGCGCGAGATGCTCGAGACCGTGGACAGGGAGACCCAATACGTCACTCGAATCGTCACCGACCTCGTCGAGCTGGCTCGGAGCCGACTCGAAGCGACGCCGCTCCAGTTCGAGTGGCTTCCGGTGCGTGCCATCGTGCGTAGCGCAGAGGCGCTGGTTCCCGATCTCGGCAGCCTCGACGTTCGGGTACCGCTCGGCCTGGAGGTCCGGGGTGACCGCGGCCGCATCACGCAGGTCCTCATCAACCTGATGACGAATGCGGTGCGCTACGGGAACGGTGCGGTCATGGCCGTGGCGCGTCCCGACGACGACGGCGTGGTCTTCGAGGTGCACGACGATGGAGCGGGGGTGCCGCCGCAGCACATCGATCTGGTGTGGAAACGCTTCGAGCGTGGTACCCATCGGTACAACTCGACGGTGCCGGGGTCAGGCTTGGGACTGTCCATCGCGCTGTCGCTCGTCAATGCCCACGGCGGCACCATGGACTACCGCCCGTCAGAGATGCTCGGGGGAGCGTGCTTCAGCATGCGGTTGCCGACTGCGCGCACCGTCAGTTCGGTCGGCGCGTAGCCGCAGTGTCGGTTCAAGGGTCGGCTACGCTGCGCCGCGATGGGTGATTACCACGTGCATCTCCACCAGCATGGCCCGTATCGCGGCGATGGTCCGGCGCCGGGGGAGTATCCCGCCGGCCACATCGAGGCCTATGTCGCCGCGGCCCAGGCTCGGGGGATGGACGAGGTCGGCGTCACCGAGCACCTCTACCGGTGTGTCGAATCGGCTGAGGCACTCGGCCCGTTCTGGGACGCGGCTCCTACGCCGGAGCTGGCGGAGTTCACCAGGACGTTCACCCAGGAGGACCGAGTGCTGTCCCTCGACCGCTACGTCGACGCGGTGCTCGCCGCCAAGGGCCGCGGCCTCCCCGTGTTGCTCGGGCTCGAAGTGGACTTCTTCCCCGAATCCATCGAGCGCGTGCTACGGCTGTTGGAGCCCTACCCGTGGGACTTCTTGATCGGATCGATCCATTGGGTGGGCGGCTGGTCGGTCGACCACTCGGGCTCGGTGGCCGAGTTCGCGCGTCGTGGTGTGGTGCGGGCATATGAGGACTACTTCGCACTGGAGACGGCGCTCGCCGCGTCCGGCACGGTCGACGTGCTGGCGCATGCCGATGTCGTCAAGAAGTTCGGGCACCGGCCTGACGAGCCACCCCTCGAGCTGTACGCCAAGGTGGCCGCTGCCGCCGCTTCGAGCGGCACCGCCGTCGAGGTCTCGACGGGCGGCCTGGACAAGCCGATCGGCGAGCTGTACCCGGCGCCGGCGTTCCTGGACGTTTTCTTCGAGGCAGGGGTGCCCATCACCCTCGCCAGCGACGCCCACGTACCGGGCGACACCGCTCGAGACTTCGATCTCGCCGTCGCCGAGGCCAAGCGGGCCGGGTACACCCAACGGGTGCGTTTCGATCAGCGCCGACGATCACTCGTCCCCCTCTGAGCCGCTCAGCCGTCGTCGGGCGGCTGAAGCCGCCGTCGTACCGCGACCTCGATCTGATCCCGCACCTCTCGGTACGCGCCGAGGTCCGAGCCGTAGGGATCTTCGATATCCACGCCGGGCAGCAGCCGTTCGACCTTCGGCGCGGCGTCGGGGAAGCGACGCGTGACGATGGCGACGTGGTCGGCGGTCATGCAGTAGATCGCATCGGAGGCCATGATCCGGTCGTGTGAGAGGCCGGTGCTGCGGTACCCACTGATGTCGATGTCCAGCTCGCCCATCACCCGCTGCGCCTCCGGGGTGGGGGCACGTCCCGCGATCGGGTGGGTGGCCGCCGAGGCGACGATCAAGTCGGGCCGGAGCGTGGCGGCGATGCCCTCCGCCATGGGAGACCGACAGATGTTGCCGCTGCACACGAACACCACATGGCGAACGTCGGGATTGTTGACCATCACTCCTCGGCGGCGACTCTACGCTGGTCGAGCGATGTCCATCCACCACGAGCACCCGTTCGCCGACGCCGAGGCCGACCGTGATCCGGTGCGCCGCTTTCGCGGCCGGTTGGTAGCCCCGGTGACGGTGATCACCTCGGGCGACGCCGATGCTCAGGCCGGCCTCACCGTGTCATCGCTCATGGTCGCCGAAGGCGAGCCGCCTTCCTTACGGTTCCTGGTGGGTACCACCACCGATCTGGCGCAGGCGATCTTGGCGACGGAGTCGTTCGTGGTGCACATCCTGGCGGTGTCGCAGCAGCGCGTGGCAGATGTGTTCGCCGGTGTGAGGCCGCACCCGGGAGGACCGTTCGCCGGCTGGTCCACCGAGGCCAGCAACTGGGGGCCGGTGTTCTCCGACCTGCCCGACCGCGCCTACTGCTCGTTGGTCGGGGCGGTCGAATCGACCTATCACCACCTGATCGAGAGCGTGATCGATCGGGTCGAGCTCAGCGACCTCATCGACCCGCTTGCGTACTTCCGGGGGCGGTATCGCCGAATCGGCCCGCTCGGCCCGGGCTCCGGTTGATCCCGACCGCGGTCCTACACTTCCCGCCATGTCGTCCCCTCCGCGCATCTGGATCACCACCTTGGGCTGTTCCAAGAACGAGGTCGACACCGAGAAGGTGCGCGGCATGTTGGCCGAGGCCGGGTACCGGGAAGCGGCTGCGCCGGACGATGCCGACGTCGTGATGGTGAACACCTGCGCATTCATCGAGGCGGCGCGCCGGGAGTCGGTCGACGCCATTTTGGAGATGGCGGAGCTGAAGCGCAGCGATGCCGGCCTGGTGGTGATGGGCTGCATGGCCCAGCGTTACGAGACCGAGCTCGCCGCCGAACTCCCCGAAGCAGACGCCGTGCTCGGCTTGGAACGGTATGGGGAGCTGGTGGCCACGGTCGACGAGCTGACCCGCTCCGACCAGTGGCAGCCGATCGGGTTGCGGCGGTCGTCCATGGACATCCTGTACGAGACCCGCCGACCGACACCGGCAACCCCCTTCGCCTACGTCAAGGTCGCCGAGGGTTGCGACAAGCTGTGCACGTTCTGCGCCATCCCGTCGTTCCGGGGCAAGCAACGCTCCCGTGCCCCGAGCAACATACGGACCGAGGTCGGTGTGCTGGCCGACGCCGGCGTCGGGGAGATCGTCCTCGTGGCCCAGGATCTCGCCGCCTACGGCCGCGACATCTCGGTGGGCGGGCACCCCGAGGCTGCCGGCGGCATCGTCGACCTGGTTCGTTTCCTCTCCGACGTCGACGGCCTGGTCCGGCTCCGCTTGTTCTACCTCTACCCGCGGGAGATTCGCCCGGGGCTCATCAGCGAAATGGCATCGAATCCGTTGGTGGCCTCGTACTTTGACCTGTCACTGCAGCACGTGTCCACCGGCCTGCTGCGCGCCATGAAGCGACCCGGGAGTCCGGAGAGCCATCGGGCCCTGGTGGCTTCGATCCTGGACGCCGCCCCCGATGCCGCACTGCGGTCCTCGTTCATCGTCGGGTTCCCGGGGGAGACCGAGGAGGACGTCGAGGCGCTGGCCGAGTTCCTGGAGGACGCGCGGCTCGATTGGGCCGGCTTCTTTCCCTTCTCGGCGGAGGAGGGGACTCCGGCGTCGACGCTGGATGGCCGGCCGCCTGCCTCCGAGGTCGCAGAGCGATTGCGCCACCTCCAAGCGACGCAAGACCGGATCACCGCAGAGCGAAACGCAGAGCAGGTCGGCCGCACCCTTCGGGTCGTGGTCGACCAGGTCGAGGACGGCACGCCGGTGGCACGGTCCTACAGGGAGGCTCCTGAGATCGACGGCGTGATCCTGCTCGACGCCGGCGAACCCGGAGCGTGGCTGGACGCCACCATCACCGGCGCCTACGGCACAGATCTGGCGGCCGAGGTCGTGCCGGCGCGGAGTCCCGCATCGTGATCGTCGAGGTCGTCGCCGTCGGTACGGAACTGCTCCTCGGCCAGATCGTCAACTCGAACGCCGCCGAGATCGGGCGCAGGCTGGCCGACGCCGGAATGGATCACTTCCACCAGACCGTGGTCGGCGACAATCTCGATCGCATCGCCCACGCTCTTCGCACGGCGGCGGCACGCGCCGATGCCGTCATCATCACCGGCGGTATCGGCCCCACCCAGGACGACTTGACGCGGGAGGCCTTGTGTCTGGCGCTGGGTAGGTCGATGGCGTTCAGCGATGACTACGCAGTGCAGTTGCGCTCGTACTGGGAACGTCGCGGGCGCGCCATGCCCGAGCAGAATCTCCGCCAGGCCGAATACCCGGCCGGTGGAGAGCTGATCCCGAACCCCAAGGGCTCGGCACCCGGCATCCGGGTCCGAGCCGATGGCGGCGCGTGGCTCTTTGCGTTGCCCGGCGTGCCCCAAGAGATGCTGCCGATGCTGGAGCACGAGGTCATCCCCTTCCTCGCTCACTCCGGAGACGGCGAGGGGGTGCTGGTGAGCCGTCTCCTGCGCACGTGGGGTGAGGGCGAGTCACGCATCGCCGAATTGCTCGGCGATCTGTTCGAGGAAGCAGAGAATCCGACCATGGCCTTCCTGGCCTCATCGGGCGAGATCAAGGTGCGCCTCACCGCCAGGGCCGGCGACGAGGCCGCGGCGCGCGCCCTGATCGCGCCGGTCGAAGCCGAGGTCCGGAACCGCCTCGGGCCCAGGGTGTTCGGTGCTGACGCCGACACGTTGGAGACCATCGTGTTCCGCATGCTCGACGAGCGTGGATGGTCGATCGGCACCGCGGAGTCCGCCACCGGCGGAAAGATCGCCGCCCGGCTCACCGACACCCCCGGCGCCTCTGAGTGGTACCGAGGTTCGGTGGTCGCCTACCACGAGGATCTCAAACGTGACCTGCTGGACGTCCCCGCCGAGACGATCACCGCCGCCGGCGTGGTGAGCGAAGCGGTGGCCGAGGCCATGGCGGAGGGAGCAGCAGCGCGACTGGAGGTCGACGTTGCGGTCGCCGTCACCGGATCGGCGGGTCCCGACGGCCTGGAGCGCCGCGTCGGCACCATGATCATCGCCGTGCGTACCCCGGAGGCCACCCGGGCGAAGACGTTGCATCTGCCGGGCGATCGAGAGCGGGTGCGGACCTATGCCACGACGGCGGCACTGCAGCTGACACGGCTGGCGATCTCGGGACACTGGTGGACCGATGACGAGCCGGCGTTCGGTCGTCCCCGGCGTCCGGTCACCGAGCCGACGGGGAGCTGATGGGCGACGATTCGTTCGTCGGCCGGATCTTCTTAGCCATCGGCCTCACCGAGGATGTGCGCCACGGCCTCGCCGCCCACCTCGCCGCGTGGAGCGACGAATTGCCCGGGAGGCCGGTGCCGCCCGACAACTGGCACCTGACACTGCGTTTTCTGGGCAAGTGCGATCGGCTCGAGTACGAGAAGCTGCTCGCTGCTCTGGGAGACGCCGTTCTCGGCTCGCCCTTCACGCTCGGCTTCGAGGGGCTGGGTGCCTTCCCTCGGTCCTCCAGAGCGGCGGTGCTCTGGCTGGGTACAGGTCGGGGCACCGACGAACTCATCGCGCTGGCCGCCACGGTCGAAGACGCTGCGGTGCGGTCCGGGTTCATGCCCGAGGAGCGGCCCTTCCATCCCCACCTGACGCTCAGCCGTATCCGTCCGCCGGTGAACGTACGCGATCTGGTGGAGCGCGTGCCACGGTTTCCCCTGACTCTGCCGGTTGATGCCGTGACGGTCTACCGCAGCTACCTACAAGCGGGCCCCGCGAGGTACGAGATCCTGGACGAGGCTCGGCTCTAGGAAGGAGCCAGATCGCTTCGGCCCTGGCGGGCCCTGCTTCCAGATCCCAGATGCGCGCCGGCGCGCATCTGGGAGCGAGCGAGTCTGCGAGCGAAGCCTGGCGTGTGCGGCAAGTCGTCGCTGCGGGTTGGCCAGCGAAATCCGGGCCCTCATCGGCGGCGACGCCACGTACGCTTGGGAGGGCCGCACGGGAAAGGAGTCGGCATGGATGAACACCCAAATGTCGAGCTGTCGAGACGCGGCTACGCCGCCTTCTCTGCGGGTGACATGGAGACATTGACCGAGCTCATCGCCGAGGATGCGGTGTGGCATGTCGCCGGACGGGGCGCTCTTGCGGGTGACTACAACGGTAGAGACGCCATCTTCGGCTTCTTCGGAAAACTGGTCGAGAAGAGCGAAGGAACGCTGCAACTCGAAGTGCACGACATTCTGGCGAACGACGATCACTCGGTTGTGCTGACGCGCCTCACAGCCGGTGGCTCGAGCGGCAAGTCGGTTGACATCACCACATGTGACACCGCACACATCCGCGATGGACAGGTGGTCGAGTTCTGGAGCTTCGGCAGCGACCAGTACGCCTGGGACGAGTACACGTCCTGATGAACTGACGAACTGCGCGGTCTGTGAGCCGGCACTCTGAATGAGCTGGCTGGGCGCCTTCGGGGGCGTCACTCGTGCAGGTCCCCTGCGCTGAGCCGCGAGCCAATGCGGCCAACTGTTGCGTGCCTGCGAATCCTGGACATCGAACAGGCGTTCGGGTAGATTTCCCTCTTGTCCATGAGAGTTACAGGCAGGTAATTCAGACGCGTGCCAAACCAGCCGGCCCGAAGAGATCCGGCCCGAGAGAATCTGTCACTCCCGGCCCATACGGTGTGAGGACCAGTAGACATACGAAGGGAGCCCCCAGGTGGAACGAGACAAGAATCTCGAGATGGCGGTGTCGCAGATCGAGCGTCAGTTCGGCAAGGGCGCCATCATGAAGCTCGGCGAGGGCGGCGTCCGCAATGTCGCCGCCATCCCCACCGGGGCACTCTCACTCGACCTGGCTCTGGGCATCGGCGGGGTTCCCCGTGGCCGCATCGTCGAGATCTACGGTCCCGAGTCCTCCGGCAAGACCACCCTGGCGCTCCACGTGGTGGCCGAGGCGCAACGCAATGGAGGCGTCGCCGCCTTCATCGACGCCGAGCACGCCCTCGATCCGGTGTACGCCAAGGCGCTGGGCGTCGACGTCGACGAGTTGCTGATCTCCCAGCCCGACACGGGTGAGCAGGCCCTCGAGATCACCGACATGCTCGTTCGCTCCGGTGCTCTCGACGTCGTGGTGGTGGACTCGGTGGCGGCGCTGGTACCCCGTGCCGAGCTGGAGGGCGACATGGGTGACACCCACGTCGGGCTCCAGGCGCGGTTGATGTCCCAGGCGTTGCGCAAGTTGGCGGGCACCATCAACCGGTCGGACACCACGGCGGTCTTCATCAACCAGCTGCGCGAGAAGATCGGTGTCATGTTCGGTTCACCCGAGACGACGCCGGGCGGCCGGGCCCTCAAGTTCTACGCAAGCGTGCGCATCGACGTCCGCCGCATCGAGGCCATCAAGTCGGGCACGGACAACATCGGCAACCGGGTACGGGCCAAGGTCGTCAAAAACAAGGTGGCGCCTCCGTTCCGCCTGGCGGAGTTCGACATCATGTTCGGCGAGGGCATTTCTCGAGAGGGCAGCCTTCTCGATGTGGCCGTCGAGCAGGGGATCGTCCAGAAGGCGGGGGCGTGGTACACGTTCGACGGTGATCAGCTCGGTCAGGGTCGGGAGAAGGCCAAGCAGTTCATCCGGGACAACATGGAGATCGCAGTGACACTGCAGGCTCGGGTGCTCGAGGCCGTAGGGCTCGGTGGCGCGGAGGAGAACGCCGACGACACCGACGCCGACCCGGATGACGAAGCCGTCCAGGCCGTCGAGGAATCCTGAACCACATTCCGGCGTCGATACGAGCCGGCTGCCTCGGGCAACCGGTTTTTCGCGAGTTAGCTCCGGAATTCGCGGTTCACGTTGGGCGTCGTTGTGAGTACGATGCGAGGACACACACAACACAACAGCAAACAAAGAGACACCAATGATCGATACCAAGACTCTCGGAGGCCCAGTAACCAACGTGACTTGAGGTTGCGCGCGTCTGTTTCTTGTGTGTGCCGAGCCGTTCGCGGCTCGGCACGTCTACGTATCGATCGGGGAAGGGACACACGATGGACGTCGTGACCGTTGTGATCGGACTCGGTGCGATCGCGGTTGGTTTCCTCATCGGATGGTTCGTCCGGCTCGTGACGACGCGGCGAGCGGCCGGCGCAGCCGAGGAGGTCGTCTCGAAGGCCAGGCTCGAGGCACAGCGAGTGTTGACACGGGCCGAGGAAGAAGCCCGGGCCAAGGCCGACGCATACCGAGAGCGTGAAGATGCCGCATTGGAGCACCGTCGCCTCGAAGCGACGGCGGTCGAGGAGCGTCTCACCCAACGCGAAGACACGCTCGAGCAGCGTGCCGCCAACCTGGCGCAACGCGAGGAGCTCCTCATCGAGCGCGAAAAGGACGTGACGACCCTCCGCGCCGATGTCGACACCGAGCGAGAGGGGGTGCGCGCCGATCTCGAGCGCGTCGCCGGTTTCGACTCCCGAGCGGCCAAGGACGAGCTTCTGCAGCGCGTCGAGGACGAGGCGCGTCGCGACGCCATGGTCCTGGTGCGCGACATCGAGACTCGGGCTCGTGAAGAAGCCGACCGGCGAGCGCGACGCATACTGGCGACGGCCGTACAGCGCATGGCCGGCAGCGTCGTGAACGAGACCGCGACGTCGGTGGTACAGCTGCCGTCGGAGGCCATGAAGGGCCGCATCATCGGGCGGGACGGCCGCAACATCCGCACCTTCGAAGCTGTCACCGGGGTGGACCTCATCGTGGATGACACCCCGGAAGCCGTGTCCGTGTCGTCGTTCGATCCCGTGCGCCGGGAGGTGGCACGGCTCGCCCTCGTCCGCTTGGTCGAGGATGGTCGCATCCATCCGGCATCCATCGAAGAGGCGCTGGAGAAGGCGACGGCGGAGGTCGAACAGTCCATCAAGGACGCCGGCGAATGGGCCATGCTCGAGGTGGGCGTGAGCCGGGTCCACAGCGAGCTGGTCACGCTGCTCGGCCGGCTCAAGTACCGAACCTCATACGGACAGAACGTGCTCAGCCACCTGGTGGAGTCGTCCCACATCGCCGGGATGCTCGCCGCCGAGCTGGGTATCGACCCCGAAGAAGCCAAGCGCGCCGCCTTTCTCCACGACCTGGGCAAGGCCGTCACCCACGAGGTGGGTGGATCACATGCGCTGATCGGTGCTGAGATCGCCCGGCGGTTCGGGGAGGAGGCCGGCATCGTGCATGCCATCGAGGCGCACCACAACGAGGTGGAGCCGCGGACGTTGACCGCAGTGATCGTCCAGGCCGCCGACAGCGTGTCGGCGGCCCGCCCGGGAGCCCGCAGCGAGCGGTTCGAGTCCTATGTCCGGCGGCTCGAGCGGCTCGAGGAGCTGGCCGGTTCCTTCGACGGCGTCGAGCGCGTGTTCGCCATGCAGGCCGGCCGCGAGGTGAGGGTGGTGGTGGATCCCGGAACGGTCGATGACGCCGCCGCCGCCGATCTCGCCCGTTCCGTTGCCCGCCGGCTCGAGGCGGACTTACAGTATCCGGGACAGATCGAGGTGACGGTCATCCGCGAGTACCGCGCCAAGGACTACGCCCGCTAGAGGCCACCGTGACGACCACGACGCCACTCGGCATCCCACAGATGAAGGAGACGCGCCCACCCACGCGGGAGGGCGGCACGTACTTCATGCGCACGTTCGGCTGTCAGATGAACGAGCACGACTCGGAGCGCATCTCTGGGCTCCTCGAGTCGGACGGCCTCACCCGCGTCGCCGATCCCGCCGAAGCCGACGTGGTCGTGGTCAACACGTGCACCATCCGGGAGAACGCCGACCAAAAACTGTACGGCTACCTGGGCGCACTGCGCAGCGCCAAGCGGGGCCGTCCCGGCATGCGGATCGTGGTGGGCGGCTGCATGGCGCAGAAGGACCGTGAGGCCATCCAGGATCAGGCCGAGTGGGTGGACGTCGTGTTCGGCACCCACAACACGCATCGTGTGCTCGACTTGCTCGACCACGCCGACGAGTGGGGTCCGATCACGGAGATCTGGGAAGAGACGACCTCCACCGAGGAGTTCCCGTCGGCGCTCCCTGCCAGGCGGGAACTGGCGCACTCGGCCTGGGTGACCATCACCATCGGATGCAACAACTCGTGTACGTTCTGCATCGTGCCGCTGGTGCGGGGCAGAGAGATCAGCCGGCGCCCCTCCGATATCTTGCGGGAGGTCCGGCGCCTCGCCGCGGACGGTGTTCGCGAAGTGACCCTGCTCGGCCAGAATGTCAACAGCTACGGACGCGACCTGGATCTGAACGGGCGCAAGCCCGTGTTCGCCGACCTGCTGCGGAGGGTGGGCGAGATCGAAGGCATCGACCGTATCCGCTACACGAGTCCACATCCGAAGGACATCCGGGAAGACGTCGCCCGCGCCATGGCCGAGACCCCGGCCGTGTGCGAGCAGCTGCACTTTCCGCTGCAGTCGGGCAGCAATCGTATCCTCGCTGCGATGCACCGGGGCTACACCGCGGAGCGATTCCTCGCCAAGTTGGAGATGATCCGTGGCATCGTCCCCGGCTTGGCCGTGTCCACCGACCTCATCGTCGGCTTTCCGGGCGAGACCACCGAGGACTTCGAGGCCACCCTCGACGCCGTGGCGCAGGCACGTTTCGACTCCGCCTTCATGTTTCAGTATTCACCACGTCCCGGTACCCCGGCCGCCGAGTATGACCACCAGGTGCCTCGGCCGATAATCCAGGAGCGATTCGACCGCCTGGTGGACCTGCAGCGCCAGATCTCGCTGGAATGCAACGAGGCGCTGGTCGGCCGCACGGTCGAGGTGATGTCCGAGGGCCCGTCGCGCAAAGACCCGGCCGTGGTGACCGCCCGCACCAGGACCAACAAGATCGTGCACGTCGCCGGTCAGTGGCCGGCAGGAGCCATGTTCCATGCCACGGTCACCCGGGCGGCACCCCACCACCTGATGGGGGACCTCGCCTGAGGCTCGTCGCCGTCGTCGGACCCACCGCATCGGGGAAGAGCGAGGTCGCGGTCGAGCTGGCTCGGTGGTTGGACGCCGAGATCATCTCGGTCGACTCCATGCAGGTGTATCGGCGCATGGACATCGGCACGGCCAAACCGTCGCCCGACCTCCGGGCCGAGATACCCCACCATCTCATCGACATCGTGGAGCCGCAGGATGCGTTCAGCGTCGCCGAGTTCCAGAGAGCCGGTCGCGCCGCCCTCGCCGACGCGGAGCGTCGCCGGGCGGCGGTGATCGTCGCTGGCGGGTCGGGGCTCCACTACCGATCGCTCCTGGATCCTCTGGAGTTCCCCCCGACGGACGACTCGGTGCGCAGTGAGTTGGAGGCCCTGCCGGTCGAAGATCGTCGCCGAATGCTGTTGGCGGCCGATCCGGCAGCAGCGCACCACGTGGACCTCGCCAACCCTCGCAGGGTCTTGCGCGCACTCGAGATCGTCCACCTCACCGGCGAAGGACCATCGCAGCGGGCTGCTCGGCCGGCGGCGCAGGCGGTCCGGCAGTTCGAGGCGATCAGACCGTTCGACGCCATCGGCATCGACGCCGGGGCCCACCTGCCGGAACGAGCCCGGCAGCGGTTCGATGCCATGCTCGATGCCGGCTTGCTCTCCGAGGTCGAGGGGCTCGCCGACGACCTCGGTCCCACGGCGCGTCAGGCGGTGGGCTACAAGGAGCTGTTGCCGGTGGTGCGGGGGGAAGCTGACCTGGCGACGGGACGGCGTGCCGGTATCGACGCCACGACGAGTCTCGCCGGAAGGCAGCGCACGTATTTCCGCAAAGATCCCCGAATATCGTGGATCCCGTGGCACGATGAAGCCGCACGGCGCCTGGCCTCGGCACGACAAACGCTGGAGCACGCATGGATTTCGTGAAGATGGAGGGGCTCGGCAACGACTTCATCGTCGTGGCCGGCCCGATGGAACCCGAGCCGGAAGCCATCGTCAGATGGTGCCTGCGCCGGCGGGGCATCGGCGCCGACGGGGTGCTCGAGGTGACGCCCAGAGACCCGGGCCGCGTGGCGATGCGGTACTGGAACGCCGACGGTTCTCCTTCGGAGATGTGCGGGAACGGGCTGCGATGCGTGGCTCGCTACAGCTATGACCGCGGACTCGTCACCGATCGTGAGTTCCTGGTGGAGACCGCCGTCGGCGATCGACCCGTTCGAGTGCGTGAAGACGGCACGGTGCGAGCGCTGCTCGGTGTGCCGCACGCCCACCGGGTCAACACATTGTCGGTGGCGGGGGTGACCGTGCACCCGGTGGGGATCGGCAACCCGCACGCGGTGTTGTTCGTCGACGACCCGGCTGAGGCACCGGTGGAGCAGTTGGGCAAGACCATCGGGATGCATGCCATGTTCCCCGACGGCGCCAACGTAGAGTTCCTTCGAGTGGTCGACGAGGAGCGCATCGAGCTGCGAGTCTGGGAGCGCGGCGTGGGAGAGACGCTCGCCTGTGGCAGCGGTGCCGCCGCTGCCGCATTCGTCGCCCACCACCAGGGACACACGAAGTCGCGGGTGTCGGTGGCGCTCCCCGGTGGCGACCTCATCGTCGAACTCGATGACGATGGGGCATGGCTGGACGGTCCCGCCAATGAGGTGTTCGTCGGGCAACTCCCGTGAGACGCATCTGGCTGGGGCTCGTGCTGCTCTGGCTGGCGGCGTGTAGCGGTGCCGAGACGCCCAACGTCGCCGAGGAGATCGGGCTCCTCGATGCCACCGCCCTGGAGCTCGCCGTCGCGGGCTCTGATGGCTGGCTCACCGTGTCGAACGCCGAGGAGGTGGCCGCAGTGGTGTCAACCCTCGACGAAGCCCTTGAGCGAAGGGACTCCGTGGATGCGAGCTGCGCCTTCTACGAGCTGCGGTTCTTCCGCGCTGACGGCACCGTGGCCGTTGTGACGATGTGTGACGGCTGGCTCCGGTCTGATCGGTGGGAGGGGTACGTGCGGGCACCTACGGATTTCGCCACCCAGGTGGAGGAGTGGGTGGCGCTGCTGCCCTGAGGCTCCTAGGCGACTCTGCGGAGCACGGCGACCACCCGGCCCAGGATCTGGACGCCCTCGGTGAACACCATCGGCGGATAGTCGGGGTTCTCTGCGATCAGCTCCACGCGTCCGCCGCGACGCCGCAGCCGTTTGACCGTGGCCTCTTCTCCACCGACCAGCGCGGCGACGAGTTCTCCATCGTCGGCATCCGGTTGCCTGCGGACCACCACGTAGTCCTGGTCGAAGATGCCGACATCGATCATCGAGTCGCCTCGCACCCGAACCATGAAGACAGGGTCGTTGCCGACCAGCTCGGTGGGAAGGGGATAGATCTCGTCGATGTCCTCCTCTGCCAGGATCGGCGAGCCGGCGGCGATCGCCCCCACCAATGGGACATCGCGCACCGGGGCCCGGTGCAGACTCGGTAGCTCCGACTCCATCGGTTTGATCACTTCGATGGCACGCGGCTTGGAGGGGTCGCGTCGCAGGTATCCGGCCTTGACGAGCGCAGAGAGATGGGAGTGGACCGTCGACGGTGAGCTGAGGCCCACGGACTCGCCGATCTCGCGGACCGACGGGGGATAGCCTCGCTCGTTCACGGTCTCCAGGATGAGCTCGAGGATCTGCCGCTGACGGGCCGTCAGGTCGTTCATGGGGTGTTCCTTCCGCCGCTCATGACCACTTCCTCACCCGATCGTACCCGGTTTTCGCGCTCTCACCAAACATATGTTCGATTTGACATGCGAACAGACGTTCGATAGCGTGCGTTTCATACGAACGCATGTTCGTGTGACATCGTGATCGGGGGCGATTTCTTGTCGTACCCGGCCCATACGGTGTCGGAGATGAGGGGGGATCCGGCCGGGCGACCGGCCACGGTGGCGACAGAGGAGGAGGGTACAGCGAATGGAACGACACATGACCGTCCCGTCACGAGCATTGGTCATCGTCTCCACGATCGTCGTTCTGGCGCTCGCCCTCCTCCTCGTGCTCGCCAACGGTGCCAGCGCAGGCGGTGAGGTCGAAACCAGTGATTATCGGGTCCGATCGGGCGACACTCTGTGGGTGATCGCCGACCGCCACGCCGCTGCCGACGATGACATCCGCGCCGTCGTCGAGCAGATCCGGCGCCTCAACGACCTCGACTCGGGGATCATCCAGGCGGGCCAGGTACTCGCCATCCCGGTTCGCCACTGAACCGACTGCGCACAGCCGGGCCGGCGTCGCCGTAACCCGTTCGGGTTGGTCGGTTCAAGTCTCACCCTCTAAGGTGCCGATGCTTTCTGCATGCGGTCACCATTCACTCTCGGACGTCTCTCGTCGCACGTCGTCATCGCTCTGATGCTCGTTGCCGGCGCCATCGTGGCCATTGCGCCGTCCGCGGCCGCCGAGGAGACACACCCGATCATCTTCCCCGTCGTCGGCGAGAACACGTACAGCGACACCTGGGGCGCACCCCGCTCGGGCGGTCGTACCCACGAGGGCACCGACATCCTCGCCGACAAGATGGTCCCGGTCGTTGCCGCCGATTCGGGGACGGTGTACTGGGCTCATGACGAACAGGGTGGAGACTGCTGCGCCATGGGGCTCGCCCACGACGACGGGTGGGTGACGTACTACATCCATCTCAACAACGACACCCCCGGCACCGACGACGGTCAAGGGTGGGGGTTCGCTCCGGGGATCGGCGTCGGTGTGCACGTCGAAGCCGGCCAGCTCATCGGATACGTCGGCGACAGCGGCAATGCTGAGGCGACCGTGTCGCATCTGCATTTCGAGCTCCATCGCCCCGACGGTGTGAAGATCAACCCCTATCCGAGCCTCATCATCGCCGAGGTCCTCACGGAGCCGTGGCAGCCGCCCGACGATGCCCACGCCGGCGACTTCGTGGCCGGCAGTGGTGACGATGTGCTCCATTCCTCCGGCGACGGCTGGAGCGTGCTGACCTCCACGGGCTCGAGCTTCACCACCACGTCGACGAACCTGGTCGACGACGGCAATGGTCTGGTCGGAGACTTCGACGGCGATGGCGACGACGATGTGGCGTCATTCATCGACGGGGCATGGATCGTGAGCCAGTCGAACTCGGGCGAGTTCGCCTCGAGCACCTGGGCCCAATACAGCACCTGGACCGGCTGGAGTCGCCAGCTCGTGGGGGATTTCGACGGTGACGGCCGCGATGACATCGCCAACTTCCATCCGTCGAACGGCACGTGGTGGATCAGCCGTTCCACCGGTGTCTCGTTCGAAACGACGCTGTGGGCCGACTTCACCACGGCAGACGGGTGGATCGATCAGCTCGTGGGGGATTTCGACGGTGACGGCCGCGATGACATCGCCAACTTCCATCCGTCGAACGGCACGTGGTGGATCAGCCGTTCCACCGGTGTCTCGTTCGAGACCACGCTGTGGAATCGGTACGGCACTCCGTCGGGCTGGTACCACGCGGTGGCCGACATCGACGGCGACGGTGCCACCGATGTCGCCGCGTACCACGCCAGCAACGGCACCTGGTGGATCAGTCTCGCCGGAGAGGGAAGCCTCACCACCTCGCTGTGGACCACCTACGGAACCACCGAGGGTTGGGACCACCACTTCGCCGACTTCGACGGCGACGGCAAGGCCGATGTCGCGAGCTTCTACTCGCTCAACGGCACGTGGTGGGTCTCGACCTCCACCGGCACGGCCTTCGTCCAGGGCAAATGGGCCGACTTCCCGACCATCGAATCGTGGCTCCACCAGATGATCGGAGACTTCAACGGAGACGGCATGGCGGATCTGGCCGGTATGACGGCGCGCGGAGCGCCCTGGACCGTGTCGGTGTCCACCGGTGACGGGTTCAGCAGCAGCGACTGGAACCAGTAGCCCTCATTGCACCACGGGCCCTTCGAGCACGGTGCGCCCACTGAGTGCAAGCACCACCTGGCTGCCGCGCCCGGTCGCCATGGCGATCTCACCCAGCAGGGACAGGACGTCTCGCAAGGCCGATGCCGGCGGCTCCCACTCAACGTCGATGGCGTTCGCCAGATCCAGGCTGTGGACGACCAACTCCATGGTTCTGGTGCGGAGATAGTCCTCCAGCCGGATGCTGCCGAACGGTGTGGCCACGATGCGACCCGCCGGTACCGCGTCGAGTGCCACCAGTAGGTCCGCATGGGCCCGCTTGATCGCGCCGGCGTCGGTGGCGGCTGCCGCCGTGCCGCGAGCGGCGACGGCTGCATCCAGGCCGGGGTCCTGGTGACGTCGCTGCAGGTAGGCGGCGATGTAGGCGGCAGCATCCTGGAGGTCCACCGCTCCGGGCGCCGGCTCGGCCATGTAGGCCGCCGGCGTGAGCAGGGCCCGCGTCATGTGGCCGACGAGACCGCCGATGCTCCATGAACCGATTGCGGCGCGATCGAAGTCGGTCACCTGTTCCACGAGCAGCACGGCGGCCTCGGCCGCCTCCTGAAATGGGTCTGCCATGTCTCCGACCCTACTGCGAGGGACGGCGCCGGAGGCAGCCCCAAGATGTAGTGGGTACCACATCTAGTACGCTCCGCCACGCATGAAGTGTCCTTACTGCCACCAGGCCGACACACGGGTCGTCGACTCGCGTCCTTCGGAGGCCGGCGCCGCGATCCGACGCCGCCGCGAGTGCGCGGCGTGCGGGAGCCGCTTCTCGACCTACGAGCGGCCCGCCCTCAGCATCGTGGTGGTCAAGCGCGATGGCATTCGGCAACCGTTCGACGAGACGAAGCTGCGGCGCGGCGTGGAACGGGCGCTGGCCGATCGCCCGGTACCCGCCGGTGACGTCGACGAGCTGGTCGAACAAGTACACGGCTTCGCCCGGAGCGCCGGCGGTGAGGTCAGCGCCGACGAACTGGGACGCCAGGTCTTGGCCGGTCTTCGTCGCATCGACGAGGTGGGGTATCTCCGCTTCGCCTCGGTCTACAAGGACTTCCAAGAGGCGAGCGACTTCGAAAAGGAGATGGCCGTTCTCGAGGACCGCACCTGACCTACGGCAGCAGCGTCTCCGCCGCCGCGATGTCCAGACGCAAGGCGTCGATCTGCACTCGGACCTGGGGAGCAAACGCCGCCAGGGCCGCGGCCAGGGAATCGTCCAGTCCGTCGTCCAATGCAGCCAGCTGTTCGGCGAGGCGGCTGGCGGCGGTAACGTCGTTGCGTCGCAACGCGTCGAGATAGTCCACCTGGAGGTCGTTGAGCGCAATGAGCGCCTCCTCGAGATCCCGACGGTGCTCGGCGAACACGTCGTCGTCGGGGAGCGTGGCCGCGACACCCACGCTGTCGGCGAGCATCGATGCCAGTTCCAGGCTCAGGTCGGCGATCTGGTTGGCCGTCGCCTGCACCGGCAGGATCGGCAGGATGAAGGCGTCGTCGACGGAGAGGCGATAGTCGACGGCGCCCGACAGGGCGCGAGCGACCTCGGCCGCGGTTCCGGCGACCAGGCTCAACCGCAGCCGGGCCGGCTCCAAGGCCTCGATGTCCGATCGAGGGACGAACGGCAGCGTTGCCGGCAGGGGCTCGCCGGCGAGCGAGCCCGCTGCCTCGACGGACGATTGGAACTCGGCGACCGTGACGCCTGCCGGTCCCACATCGACGAGTGTCGGGTCGGCCAGCTGAGCGATTGCCACTTCGAGGGCCGCGGACCGAGCATCCAAATCCGTGAGCGCAGCGCGATATTCCTCGGCTCGAGCCTCGGCGACGCGCTCGCCCTGACCCGGCAGCCAGGCAAAGAGCGCCACGACGCCCACCGCGACGAGCACCACTGCACCGACGAACGACCACCGATACGTGCGTCGCGACCGCGCCGACCTGGACAACTCCATGGGTGCCCAATCACGGAAGGGGTCGGCGGAGCCTTCGACCGCATCCGCTGGAGGTGCCACCTCGGGGGAACCGGCGACGGTGGTGGCGTCGCCCCGAGCGAGGGGCTCGCGCTCCCACGGGTCGGCTTCAACCGGGACCCCGGCGACCTCCAAGAACCAGCGGGCATCGGAGCCGTCGTCCCCCAAACGTGTCTGTTGCTGGGTCACAGCGTCCCTCCGTGCCACAATCGGCATGATGAAGATACCCCTTCGAAAGCTCGATCCGGGGTTGCCGACGCCAAGCTACGCCCATGAGGGCGACGGGGGCGTCGACCTGTACGCCAGGGAGCCCGCCACGCTCACTGCAGGTGAGTACGCCGCCATCCCCACCGGGGTGGCGGTGGCGATACCGCCCGGTTACGGCGGGTTGGTGACCCCTCGGTCCGGCTTGGCGGCCCGCCACGGTGTCGGCGTCGCCAACGGACCCGGGCTGGTGGACTCCGGGTATCGCGGCGAGATCCGGGTCATTCTCATCAACCATGGATCCGACACGATCGAGATCGAACGCGGGGAACGGATCGCCCAGTTGGTCGTGGTGCCTGTGGCAACGCAGGAGTTCGACGTCGTCGACGAGCTGCCCGACACCGCTCGAGGGGACGGCGGCTTCGGGTCCAGCGGCCGGCGGTGATCGAGCTAGACGTCCGGGCGCCCCGTGGTACCATTTCCGTCCTTGCGGACGTAGCTCAGTTGGTAGAGCGTCACCTTGCCAAGGTGAAGGTCGCCGGTTCGAGACCGGTCGTCCGCTCCCAAAGGGCCGGCAGCAGTGCCGCCTTTCGGCGGCGTGGCCGAGTGGTTAGGCAAGGGTCTGCAAAACCCTCTACCCCGGTTCAATTCCGGGCGCCGCCTCGGGCGCTTAGCTCAGCGGGAGAGCGCTTCCCTGACACGGAAGAGGTCACTGGTTCAATCCCAGTAGCGCCCACGCAAGCGCCGCTTCACGCGGGTTCGGCTCGTTCCTCGCCGAACGGCGTGCCGTGCATCGTGTTGCGGCTCTTTTGATCCCTCGTATCGAGGCGGATTGTCGGGTCCCATGGTGAGTCGGGTTGGTGGGGCGAGGGTTCAATCCCAGTAGCGCCCACGCAAGCGCCGCTTCACGCGGGTTCGGCTCGTCCCTGCCGACCGGCTTCGCCGGTCGGTTGGAGACATGCTGGCGCATGTCTCCCGCCGAACGTGCCGGATGGCCGGTCCCGTTCAGATCACGGCAAACCAGGTATCGGACATCGGGTGTCGGCCATCCCGTGGCGAGCCTGTGAGGCCCCGTCAGCAACCTGAGGTCCTCGTCTGGCTTCTGGCTTCTGGCTTCTGGCTTCCGGCGTCTGCCTTCTGGCCGAACACGCCGATCTGGCACCTCCTCGGTGGCACAATGGGGTCATGACGAGCACACACGGCGTCCGGGCCATGGTGATGCGAGGCGGGACATCGAAGGGTCTCTTCTTCGTCGCCGGCGATCTGCCTGCCGATCCGGACGAGCGTGACGACCTTCTCATGAAGGTCATGGGCACCCCCGATCCCCGCCAGATCGACGGTGTGGGCGGGGCGGACCCGCTCACGTCCAAGGTGGCGATCGTTGACCGATGTAGTCACGGGGTGGCCGAGGTGGATTACCTCTTCCTGCAGGTGGGCGTGGAAGTGGCAGCCGTCTCGGACCGCCAGAACTGTGGGAATCTGCTCAGCGCCATCGGGCCGTTCGCCATGGAGCGATCCCTCCTCGAGTTCCCCGACGGGATGGCCGAGACCCGCGTGCACATGCTGAACACCGACAGCGTCGCGACCGCCCGATTCGAGATCGCCGAAGGCGCCCCGGTGTACGCAGGTTCCACCGCCATCTCGGGGGTACCCGGCACCGCGGCGGCAGTCACCCTCGAATTCTCAGACATCTCGGGGGGGTCCACCGGAGCCCTCCTGCCGACCGGGAGGGTGGTCGATCAGCTCGCCGGTGTCCCGGCCACGCTGATCGACAACGGCATGCCGGTGGTAGTGATGCGCGCCGCCGACCTCGACGTCACCGGCTACGAGTCGTGCGCCGATCTGGAGGGCAACGACGATCTTCGAGGTCTACTCGAGAAGATTCGCCTCGAGGCTGGGCCGATGATGAACCTCGGCGACGTCAGCGAAGCCACCATCCCCAAGCTCACCATGGTCGCGCCACCGGCAGGGAGCGGTGACCTGTGCACTCGCACGTTCGTGCCGCACCGCTGCCACCAGGCGATCGGTGTCCTCGGTGCGGTGTCGGTCGCCACCGCGGCTTTGATTCCTGGTTCACCTGCCTCCGAGGTACTGCGGCACGCCGCAGGATCTTCGGTCGTGACTCTGGAGCACCCATCCGGCACGTTCGAGGCGGTCGTCGAGCTCTCGATGGACTCGGGAGCGCCGGTTGTTGTTCGTTCGGGCATCGTGCGGACGGCCCGCAAGCTCATGGACGGCCTGGTCTATCCGAGGAGCTACTGAGTGGAACTCGAGCGAACGATTCCGCCGCCGGTGCGCAACCCCCACCCGCCCACCCGGTTCGTGCCACCGCCTAATGCGACCAACGGCCACTGCCACGTGTTTGGTCCGGC
>JBFGCM010000007.1:0-67429 GCA_041581135.1 Acidimicrobiia bacterium | reverse complement strand
GGTATTCGGCGCCTGTGATCTTGTCGCCACTTGCCGCCAGGAGGTCTCGTCCGGTGGCGGCCCACGGTGTCAACCATGGGGCCTCCGTCGGGTGCAGGACCCAGTAGCCCGCCTGGAGGATGTGCTCGAAGAAATGAGCCCCCTGGAAGGCCACCGCTCCTACGCCAACGTAGAGCAGCAGACGGCGCGTGCGTTCCTTGGTCAGTGTTTCCACAGGATTCCCCCTCGTGTGTGAGCCGTAGCCGGTATCCGACAAAGTGTCGGACTTCCGACGTTTCCCTCTGTTGGCTTCAACATGCCCGTGCGGGCGGTTCGGGTCAATGAGGTGTTGCCGTCAGGGTCAGGCGTCGATACCCACCACGAGGCTCTCGCGTCGAAGCATGGTCCGATCGTCATAGCCGCCGAGGACCAGCAGCTCGCCGCTGCCGAGGAGGCTCAGCGTGGCGAACGAACCCCTTTCTGGAAAGGTCGCAACCACATGAGAGGTGCCGGCCCCGACGTCGATCACCTCCACGCTGCGACCGCCGCCGGCGACGACCACCCGCCGCTGGTCGATGGCGACCGCCCCTCCCGTCAGCTTGTAGCGCGACTCATTCATCTCGGGTCCGGCGTGGAAGGTGCCGGTCGCCGGATCGAAGATCTCGGTGGTGGCCAGGAGGGTCTCGTCGTCACTGCTGCCGCCCAGAGTGAGCACGGAGCCGTCATCCAGCAGCACGCTGGCGTGCTTGAAGCGAGGCGTGGTCAGGGCATCGACCATCGTCCAGGTGTCGGTCGCCGGGTCGAAGACGGCGGCGGCGTCGGTCGCCACGGCGGGCTCGATCTGCCCGCCTGTCACCAGCACCCGACCATCTCCGAGTGCCACGGCCTCCAGGGCGCCCGCCGCCCACGGCAGATCCGGCCCGGCGGACAACGTGCGCGAGTCAGGGTCGAAGAGCTCGGTCGAGGCCGAGAAGCTGCGGAGTCCCACCCAGCCGCCGACGACGAGCACCCGGCCGTCGCCGGTCAGCGCGGCGGCGTGGCCTCCTCGGCCGGTGGCCAACGAGCCGACTTCGAGGATGGACTGGGTCACTGGGTCGTAGACGTCGACCGACGCCAGTGGTGCCTGGCCCTCGCCCGCGTACCCGCCAACGAGCAGCACGCGGCCGTCGGGGAGGAGCGTGGCGCTGTGGGCGTCGCGCGGCGTCGACATGGTCGGTCCGGGGATGGCCCCGGCGCCGTCGGCACTCACCAGGAAGGTCTCCGCGGTGGCGGTGCCACATCCGTCCGTGACGCAGCCTCCGGCGAGGAGGAGGGAGCCATCGAGGAGCGTCGTGGCGGTGTGGGCGGCCCGCCCGCTCACGACATCGAGCGGGGCGGGTGTCGGCGCGATGGTGGGAGGATTCGCTGGCGTTGTGGTCGTGGTGGTCATCGCCGTAGCAGGGGTCGATGGGTCGGAGACCGGCGGCGCCTCGGCAGCGGGAGTACATGCGGCTCCCAGCAGTGCCAGCGCCATCGCCGCAACCGCGGTGGCAGAGCGTGCCATGACGGTATTCTCGCATCGACAGTCGGTTCGGGACCAAGGGCCCTATTGGCAGTGCTGTCGGCCTATAGGGTCGAGGAGAAGGAGGCGACCGTGGCCGAGGAGCAGACCACGATTCACTTCGACGTGCCTCACGGGGACGCCGAAGCCCACGCTGCGCTGATGGAGCGCCTCGGTCATCCGACGACCAAGTGCCACGGTCCCGACGCCGACCACTCGTGCCCGTTGCTCGAGCCCGAGGCGCAGTGTCCGATGATCCAGCAGGCCCATGGCGTGGTGTTCGAGTTCGATCTCGACGATGCGCAAAACCGTGACATCCTCTCGAAGTACCTGGAGGTCATCGACCCCGAAGTGCCGGTGCGGGTGATCGCCGAACCCGAGGTGTACGAGCGTCACAAGGAGTTCCTCCGGGGCGTGGAGGTCTGGACGCACGAACCCACCGTCGGCGAGCTGGACGGGTTTGCGGCCCGAGTGGAGGCCGCCGACGAGTCGCGCGAGCAGGCTGCGGAGGCGGACAAGACCGAGTGAGGTGAGGCGCAGTGGCCGGGTGAAATCGCCGCGCCGTAGGATCGTCCGATGTTCCCGCACGTGTTCGAGCCGCTGCCGCTGCGCCACAAGGTGCTGCGATCCCGCATCAACTTCGGCGCCCACACCGCCAACATGTCCGAGGGCGGTCTGCCGTCGGAGCGTCACATCGGCTACTACCGAGAGCGGGTGCTGGGGGGTGCCGGGATGGTGGTGGTCGAACCAATGCCGACCCATCCCACCGGAGTCTTGACCCGGGGCAACTTCCGGGTAGCCGACGATTCGGTGGTTCCTCACTTCGCCAGGCTGGTCGAGGCCTGCAACGACGCCGGCGATGCGGTGATGATCCAGCAGCTCTACCACGTGGGCCAGCACGGCGACGCCGACAACTCCTTCGCCCCCAACTGGTCGCCGTCGGGCCTGCCGTCCTACCACGACGCCGACGGCAGCCACACAATGTCCGAGGACGAGATCGAGGAGTTGCTCGACGGCTTCGTCGCCGCGGCAGTGAGGTGTCGCCGGGCCGGCTTCGACGGTGTCGAGCTGTTCGCCGCATACCACGCCGTGATCGATCAGTTCTGGACGCCGTGGTCGAACCGGCGGACAGATCGCTGGGGAGGCACGTTCGACAACCGGATGCGATTCTCCGAGACGCTCCTGGATCGTGTGCGAGATGCCTGCGGTGACGACTTCATCATCGGCTTGGCGGTCAACGCCGATCCCGAGTCCGAGCCGGCGCTGTCCCTCGGTGAACTGGCCGACATCGTTGCCTGGCACGACGAGCGCCGGCTCATGGACTACGTGACCTGTGGCACCGGCAGCTACTTCGACTTCTACAAACTGATGCCGACGTCGCTGTATCCCCAGCAGCTCGGAGTGCCGTTCGCCGCTGAGCTCAAGAAGGCGGTGACGCACGCCGTGGTGCAGGCAGAGAGCCACGTGCGGACGCCGGCGGCCGCCGAGCAGGTGATCGCCTCCGGATTCGCCGACATGGTCTCGATCGTTCGTGGCCAGATCGCCGACCCGCATCTGGTGGCAAAGGCGCGTCGAGACACCCCGGACGAGATCCGGCCGTGTATCTCGTGCAACCAGTTGTGCTGGGGACGGCGGTCCCGGGACTATTGGATCTCGTGCTTGGTGAACCCGTCGGCGGGGCGTGAGTTCCAGTGGGGCGGCGATCGATTCGAGCCGGCTGCGGTGCCGGTGTCCGTGCTCGTCGTGGGTGGAGGACCGGCCGGCCTGGAGACGGCTCGGGTAGCGGCCGAGCGGGGCCACGCGGTGGTGCTGGCGGAGGCGGGGGATCGGCTGGGTGGCCAGTGGCGACTGGCGGGAACCCAACCGACGCGGAACCAGATCCTCGATCATCTCGACTGGTACGAGCGGGAGCTGGGTCGGTTGGGAGTGGAGGTCTGGCTCGGGTCGGTGGTTTCAGTGGATGACATCGTCGGCTCCGGTGCGGATCGCGTGGTGCTGGCGACCGGGGCGGTGCCGGCGCGGGCCGGGTTCCAGCGGGCGGCGCCGAGGATGGATCGCCTGCCCGGGATCGAACAGACGGTTGCCATCCACGACGTGCTCGACGGGTCTGCGTCGGTGTCCGGCCGGGTGCTGCTGCTCGACGATCTGGGGGACTGGCGGGGGATCGGCACGGCGATGTTCCTGCAGGAGCGCGGGTGCGAGGTGACGCTGGTGACGGCGGGCGCGACGGTGGCGGCCGGGTTGTTCCACAGTGCCGCAGACGTGCCGGCGCGGAAGCGGTTCGTCGCCGGAGGCGGCCGCATGATGCCGCATACGATCGTCGACTCGTGGGACGGGGCGGTCGCGGTGGTGCGATCGACGCTCACCGGCGATGCTGAGGAGGCGCCGTTCGACGCATTCGTGGTGGCCGAAACGCCGGCGCCGGTGACAGGACTCGCCTCCGCGGTCGCCGCACAGGGGTTGCCGTTCGACGCGGTCGGGGACTGCGTGGCGCCGCGGCGCGCCAGCCTCGCCTTCTACGAGGGCCGGACCCTGGCGCTGACGCTCTGATCCGACGCGAACCTGGCGACCGCCTCTGGCGAGGCCGGCCCTGTGGTGGTCGCGTGAAGGGTGAGACATCACCCAGCGAGGAGGGAGGTGCGTGATGGCATACCGCCCCTCGACCGCAGTGCGTTTCCGGCGTGTGGCCTGTGGAGTCGCCGTTCTCCTGGTGGCGGTCGTGACTTCGGCCGTGGTGCACACCGATCCTGTCGCTGCCGGAGACCCCTTCGTGATCAGGCACGGCTTGACCGCGAGCGAGTTCCACCTGGCGGTGGACGACCTCGGAGCCGATGGGTATCGGCCCAGCCGAATCGAGGTTGTGGCGTCCGAGGCCGGAGCGGCGCTCTTCAGCGCCATCTGGGAGTCATGGCAGGCAACCGACCCGGCTCAGGCGTGGACGGTCCGCGAAGGACTCACCGGCCCGGAGCTGATCCGCGAGGCGGCGGCGCTGCGCCGCCAGGGCCTCTACGTGGTGTCGGTCGCCGCATACGAGGTCGATGGCCAGGCTCGTTTCGCCGCGGTGTGGCATGTTGATCCCGACGTGGTGTACATGGGCCGGCTGGGGATGTCGGCCCGGCAGCTCCAGCGAGCCGTGGACACCTTCGCTGTCCGACCCTGCCGGCGTGGTGATCTGGCCCCGGTTGCGTCGTCGTTCGCCGAGGCGACCTCTGTGCCCGGCCGGGTGCCGCGTCCCTGTCCGCTCAAGCTCATCGACGTCGACGGGTATCTCGATGGCGGCGTCGTGCGGTACGTGGCCATCTGGTATCTCGAAGGAGGCGACTACGTCGGGCGCCACGGAATGAGCACTTACGACTTTCACTGGGAGGACCATGGAACCTCCCTCCAGCCAGTTCGCGTCGGCGTCGATCCGGATGGTCAGGGTGGAGTGAGCCACACCAAGGTGTGGCACGCAACGCCCTCTCCCCGCCACTACGTGTTCGTCGACCGCACCCACGATGACCATCGGGCGCTTGTCGAGGAGAAGTCGTCGCAAGGTTATGCACCCATCGACATCGCCGCCTCCGTCGATCCGGAGGACGGCCTGGTGACGTACACGTCGCTGTGGATCGCCCCGGTGGGCAGCACCATGTTGCAGCTGGGGATTCCGGTGCGAGGCCTGCCCAACGTGGACTGGGTGGTGGTGAACTACCAGGACCACGATCCGAGTCCCGGTGTGGTGCTCGATCATCAGGGTGGGACGTGGCTGTACGACCAGCACAACGGCCTGGACCTCACCCTTCGGAACTTCGAGCAGATGGACGCAGGGGTTCCCGTCTACGCAGCCGAAGACGGCGTCGTCGTGGCGCGGGACGATGGGCACTTCGATCGGAACACATGCGGCATCGAACACGGTGTCTGCGACGAGCCGATGTCCAACTTCGTGCTCGTCCAGCACGGCAACGGTCAGCGGACCTGGTACTCGCATCTGCGGAAGGACTCGGTGCTGGTCGAAGTCGGCGACGACGTGCGGCGAGGTCAACAGATCGCAGAGGTCGGCTCGTCGGGCAACTCCAGCGATCCGCACCTGCATTTCGCCGTGTTGGAGCCGCCGTACGACACCGGGGTGGGCGGCGATGATCTGATCGATCCGTTCGAGGGCCCGTTCGGTAACAGCCAGAACTTGTGGATGACCGGCTTCGCCCTGCCCTATGCCGCGACGACCCTCAACCTCCTCGACTCCGACGTTGCCGACCATTGGCCTGACCGACTGGAACACACCGAGCGCGTACCGGCCGTCCGTTCCTTCCAGGGACCGTTCGCACAGGACGACGTCGTGGTGTTCTGGTTGCAGTGGAACGGGTGCGCCACCGGCGAGCGCGCCCTCGTCGTTCGGCTGATCCGGCCGAGTGGCGGCGAGCATGCATCGATCACACCCGATGAGATGTGTCCTCGCTACACGTTCTCCTCGTGGGGGTTCTACCTGTCGCCGTTGGCCGCCGTCGAGACGGGGGAGTGGCGATGGGTCGTGGAGGTGGGCGGTCAGTCGGTGCTCGAGGCGCCGTTCACGATCACGAGCTGAGAGCCCGAAGCGCGAGCCCGGATCGTTCGTTCGCGACGGTCGGCGCATGTAGCCCCGGGCCGGTCATGCCAGCCGCAAGGTCATGCACACGCTGTGGGGATTGCGGGTGTAGTCGCCGAAGGGCTCGCACGGCGTGAAGCCCAAGCTCGCGTAGAGCGAGCGGGCAGAGGCGAAGGCCGCCATGGTGCCCGTCTCCAGGCTGACGCGGACATAGCGGCGTGCCGCCGCCACCTCCAAGAGGTGTGCCACCAGCGCGGTCCCGACACCCTGGCCCCGCGCCGCTTCCACGGTGTGCATGGACTTCAGCTCACCATGGGAGGCGTCGAGCTCGCGGAGGGCCCCCACGCCCAGGAGCTCCCCGGCGCGCCGCACAGCGAAGAAGGTGACCGACGGGTCGACCAGGCCGTCCAGGTCCAGCGCGTGCACATGACCAGGGGGAGTGTGGGCTCTGGCGTAGGCCAGATGGGTCGCCAGCAGCGCCGCCACGTCGGCTCCTCGTGGGTCCTCCTCGGTGATGCGGTATCTGGACATGGCTCGGCGTCAGCGAAGTGTCGGTTGCGCCGGCATTGCGTGCCGCTCGAGGGTGCGAGAGCCGGCTCCGTGGTCGCTGGTGGTCACTCGACGTCGCTCGTCGTGCCGCGTGTGGCGAGGAAGCGGCGGAGGTCGTCGTGGTCTGGATGGCCCCAACCGATGCAGAACGGATGGCCGGCGGGATCGGCGAACACGTGGAAGCCCTCCCGTCCCTCGAGGTCATCGTCCGTTCGTAGCGGTGTGGCACCGAGTTCGATGGCTCGTGCAGTACTGGCGGCGGCATCGATCACGTGCAGATCGAGGTGTGCCTGCTGGGCGCGGCCGTGGGGCCACTCGGGGGGTTGGTGGTCCGGGGCGTGCTGCACACCGAGCAGCCAGTTCCCGTCGCTGTCGATGACGCAGTGGAAGGAGTCGTCGGCAACGACCTGCCCGTCGAGCATGGCTGCCCAGAACTCGCTCTCGGCTCCGATGTCCGAGGCGTCGAGGACGACGACGTGGCGGATCAGTTCCATGTGAGGTTCCTCGCGGACGCGTCGCAGGAGTCGGCCATCATACGTCCGCAGCGGCGCAGGGGTAGGGACGCCGCCATCGTGCGCGGGGCAGCCATTGGGCGGCACCGAGTGGCGCGCGCGTCATCTCCATCACACCAGTGACTTCCTGACGCTCACCGCAGCGAGTGGTGCGACCGAATCGCAGCCCCCTGGCCGGACTGGGGGGAGGTGGAGCACATGGTTGACAAATGGGGGGAAGTGGGGCAGAGTGGGGCTTCGTGGAAGACAGCGCTCGACTGACGGGAGTGGCGTGTTTCTCGGTGAGTACCAGCACTCAGCCGACGAGAAGGGCCGTGTGGTCCTCCCTCGGAAGTTCCGTGATGCCCTCTCCGACGGCTGCGTCATCACCAAAGGCCAGGACCGCTGTCTCTACGTGTTCGCGATGGAACGTTGGGACGAGGAGCTCGAGAAGATGAAGCGGCTTCCCCGCAGCGACCGCCGCGCCCGCAGTTTTTCCCGGTCCTTCTTCGCCGGCGCTGCCGACGTGCAGCTCGACAAGCAGGGCCGGATCCAGGTCCCACCGGTGCTCCGCGAGTTCGCCGGGCTCGACAAGGACGTCACCGTCGTCGGGGTGGCCGATCGGATCGAGATCTGGTCGACACCGCGTTGGGAGGAGATCGTCTCCGAGGCCGACGTCGCCTACGCCGACACCGAGTTCAGCGAGTACGGAATCTGATGCACGCGACATGTCTACGACACCACACCAACCGAGATACCACCGTCGGCACGCGGTCAGCCCAGGCTGGCCCATCGTCAGCCCTCCGGATGCCATTAGGAAGGCCCCTTACTCCGCCCGCTTCCCTTTTGGCGCCAGCGCTCCGGGGGGCTGACCATGGGTCAGCCCGGCTACCACGCGCCCGTGATGGTCGCAGAGGTCGTAGACGTCTTCACCTCTCCGGAGTTCCCGGACGACAGCGGGCCCGCGCCATGGATAGTCGATGCGACGTTCGGCGGCGGGGGGCACAGCCGTGCCCTCCGCACCGCCGGATTCCGAGTCCTGGCGATCGACCGGGACCCGGACGCGGCGGACCAGGTGAAGGAGGACCCCGGGCTCCGTTTCGTCGCCGGGAACTTCGCCGACCTGGCAACGCTCCTTCACCGGGCGTCGTCAGATGATGCCGCCCTGGAACATCCTGCTGGCGTCCTGTTTGACTTGGGCGTCTCCTCGCATCAGCTCGATGCGTCCCAGCGCGGCTTCTCCTATCACGAGGACGGTCCGCTCGATATGCGCATGGGGCCGGATGCTCCGCTCACGGCCGGCGACGTCGTCAATGGGTGGAGCGTCGACGAGCTCACATCGACGATTCGCCGTTACGGCGAAGAGCGATTCGCCCGCCGTATCGCCGAGGCGATCGTTGCAGCTCGCCCGCTGGAGCGCACGACGGAGTTGGCGGCGGTCGTCGCCTCCGCGGTTCCTGCCCCCGCCCGGCGGCGCCGCCACCCGGCACGGCGCACCTTCCAGGCGATCCGAATCGCGGTCAACGGTGAGCTGGCGGCCCTCGAGTCCGGGTTGGACGCCGCGCTCGATCTGGTCGCTTTCGGAGGTCGAGTCGTCGTGATCGCCTATCACTCGCTCGAGGACCGCATCGTCAAACAGCGATTCCGCATTGCGTCGACCGGCTGCGTGTGCCCGCCCGAGCTGCCCGAATGCATGTGTGGACGCACGGCCGGGTACCGGCTGGTCACCCGCCGGCCGATCGTGCCGAGCGCTGAGGAGGTCCAGGCCAATCCGCGTTCGCGCAGCGCCAAGCTCCGCGCCGTAGAGAGGACTGCGCCATGACCACCGGTGTTGCCCGCATCCCGGGAGCCATCTCGGTTCCGGACCGAGTGCGCCCCCGGCCGCGGGTGCGGCACTGGGTCGTGTTCACCGGGTTCGTGATCTTGGCCTTCTACGCCCTCATCTTCTCCCGGACCACCCTGGACGACAGCGCGTTCGTGGTGCAGGAGCTCGAGGGCCGGATCGAGATCGAGGAATCCCGGTACTGGGACCTGCGGCGCGAGCTCGCCCAGCTCCAATCACCCGATCGGATCCGCAAAGCGGCCACCGATCTGGGGATGATTTACCCGGAAGCCGGGCCGCATCCGCTTACTGTGCCGGGCCTGGGGAGCCCGGACCGGCCAGATCCGGAGGAGCAGTGGGCCACGTTGAAGTCGGTCTTGAGTGCGCAGCCATGAGCGCACCGTGCCATGACGCACCGCACGCATCCTCCGCTCCGGCGCAGGCATGCGCCGCGACCGGGCCCCGCGCTGGCGGCCTGAGGGCGGCTTTCCGCTGCTCTGACCGCCAAAGGGAATAACGTGGGCCGGCGGGCTGGCCGCGGCCTCGATCGCCGGGTCATCGCCATCGGTTTGTCGGTGATCATGGCGTGGGGCTACATCGGCTTCCGTCTGTTCAGCTTTCACAACGCGGAAGCAGCCGAGTATGTGGAGCGCGGTCTGGCGCAGCGGCTTCGCAATGAGCCGTTGGACCCGCCGCGGGGTCGCATCTTCGACCGGGACGGAGTGGAGCTCGCGGTGACCATCGACGCCACCACGGTCTACGCCAACCCCCAGTACATCGACGATCCGCTCACGACCGCTCGCTTCGTGTCGCCACTCGTCGGCGTCGACTCTGCCCTCCTCGCCGAGCGCTTCGCCCGCGACAAAGAGATGGTGTTCGTCGCACGCAAGATGGACCCGGGCGACGCCGCCCAGATCGTTGCGGCCGACATCCCCGGGATCTTCACCATGAAGGAGCCGAAGCGGGTCTACCCGGCCGGGTCGTTGGCGGCCCAGGTGCTCGGCTTCGTTCGGGTGAGCGACAACGAGCCGCTCGAAGGTCTCGAGCTCCGCTACGACGAGATCTTGGCCGGCATTCCCGGCGAGCAGATCGTCGAACGTGACCCGTCCGGGGCTGCCATCCCGCAGGCCGAGCTCGTCATCACGCCGGCCCAGCCCGGGGGAGATCTGGTGCTGACGATCGATCGTGGCATCCAGTTCGCCGCCGAGGAGGCCCTGGGCCGAACGGTGGAAGACGTCGGTGCTGCGGCGGGTTCGGTGATCGTGTTGGATCCGGAGACGGGAGAGATCCTGGCGATGGCGAACTACCCGACGTTCGATCCCAACGATGTGGCGAACGCCGACCCGGTGGCATTCCGCAACCGGGCCGTGACGGACAAGTTCGAACCCGGCTCGACACTCAAGCTGATCACCGTCGCCGCCGCCCTCGACGAGGGCGTGATCGCCCCCAATCAGTACTTCTGGGTGCCCGAGGAGATCGAGTTCCCCGACAAGGTGTATACCGACGTGGGAACCCATCCCGAGCAGCTGAGCGTTGCCGACATCGTGGCCTACTCATCGAACGTCGGCACGATCCTCATACAAGCCGAGCTGGGCAACGACCTGCACCACCGATACCTCCAGGCGTTCGGATTGGGACAGACCGCCGGTTCCGACTTCGGCGGCGAGAACCCCGGCCTGCTCCGCCCTGCCGAGGAGTGGTGTGAGTTCGTGTGCGGACCCTCCACCGCCATCGGGTATCGGGTCGACGTGACGGCCCTGCAGATGGCCGCGGTGTATGGCACCATCGCCAATGACGGCGTGTGGATACAGCCGCACATCGTCAAGGAAGTGGTGGACGGCGAGGGCGTTCGCGAGCCGTACGAAGCGGCCGAGCGTCCCGTCGTCTCACAGGAGACCGCCGAGATCATGCGCATCTTCCTGGGGGGCGTGGTGAACCGTGGGACGGGTCACCGGGCCGCCGTCGACGGGTACACGGTGGGCGGCAAGACCGGGACCACCGAGAAGTGGGATCCCGAAGCGTTGGTCTACTCGGAGACGGCGCGGATCTCCAGCTTCATCGGTATGGCTCCGCTGGCCGATCCGCAGGTGGTGGTGGCCGTGGTACTCGATTCGCCGCAAGGTCCACCGCCGGCGGGTGAAGACGATCTCCGGTTCGGCGGTGTCTCCGCCGCTCCGCTGTTCGCCGAGATCGCCACCGCCGCCCTCCATCAGTTGGGAGTGCCGCCCGATGCGCCGTGAGCCGGTCAGGCTCAGCGCACTGGCCACAGCCGTCGACGGTGAGCTGACTCCCTCCGGGGTCGACGCCGAGGTCGTCGACGTGACCCACAACTCTCGTGACATCCAGCCCGGCTGGCTCTTCGTCGCCATTCGCGGCTCCTCTCGGGACGGCCGCATGTTCATCGGCGACGCCGAGCAGCGGGGAGCCGTGGCCGTGTGCGTCGATACCGAGGTCCCCGACGGGGGAGTACCCCGGCTGCGAGTAGCAGACTGCCGCCGGGCGTTGCCGCAGCTCGCGGCCGCCGTGCATCGTGATCCGTCGACTCGACTGAAGGTGGTCGGGGTCACCGGCACCAATGGCAAGACCACCGTCACGTACCTCATCGAGTCGATCCTCGGCACTGCCGGTGTCGCCGCAGGTGTGGTGGGCACGGTCGGGGCCCGAATCGGCGGGGTGGACATCCCTCAGGCTCGAACCACGCCGGAGTCCAGCGATCTGCAGCGGTTGTTCCGGCGCATGCTGGACGAGGGCACCGAAGTGGGAGTGTTGGAGGTATCGTCCCACGCGCTGGCGCTCGGCCGGGTCGATGGCACTGTCTTCGAGGTGGCGGCGTTCACGAATCTCTCCCAGGATCACCTCGATTTCCACCCGACGATGAACGACTATTTCGCCGCCAAGCGGTCCCTCTTCGAGCCGGCCCGCGCCAAGCGCGCCGTCGTCTGGGTCGACGACCCCCGAGGCGACGAGCTCGCCGCAGGGCTCGACGGGGTCGTGCCGGTGCGGCGCGTCGGGACCGGGCAGTCCATTCGCGCCGAGCGACCGGAAGCCTCCCTGAGCGGCACGCGATTCACCCTCGTCATCGACGACGAGCGATTCCCGGTCGAACTGCGGTTGGCTGGTGACTTCAACGTCGCCAACGCACTGGTGGCGGCTGCGTGCGCAGTGGAGCTGGGAGTGAGGCCGGCGCTGGTGGCCGCCGGTCTGTCGGCCGTGGACCGCATCCCAGGACGCTTCGAGAGCGTGGATGCCGGTCAGCCGTTTGCGGTCATCGTCGACTACGCCCACTCGCCCGAGGCCATCAGCGCCATGGTGGCACAGGTGCGGCCCCTCACCAGTGGCCGTATCACCGTGGTCGTCGGCGCCGGGGGGGACCGCGACCAAGCCAAGCGTCCGCTCATGGGCGCGGCCGCCGCCAGTGCGGATCGGGTGATCGTCACGTCGGACAACCCGCGCTCGGAGGACCCGATAGCCATCGCCGCCGCCGTGGTGACGGGCGCCCGCGACGCCGGGGCCACCGATCTCGTTGAGGAGCCTGATCGCCGACGTGCGATTCGGATGGCGATCGACGCCGCCGCCGCGGGCGACGTCGTACTCATCCTGGGCAAGGGTCACGAGACGAGCCAAGAGCTTGCAGACGGCATCGTGGTGCCGTTCGACGATCGGACCGTGGCGATGGAAGAGTTGATGGCCGGAGCGGCGTCATGAAGCTCGGCTGGACCTTGGAGAGCGTGACCGCCACGGTCGCCGGCACCTCGATCGGGGGAGCCGCCGGGATGGTCGTGGACCGGATCGAGACCGACACCCGGCACCTCACGCCCGGGGCGCTGTTCGTCGCCATCGTCGGTCAGCGCTTCGATGGTCACGACTACGCCGCGGCGGCGCGGGAGACCGGCGCCGGCGCAGTCATCGTCCGCCCCGGCCTCGAGGTGGAGCCGCGGATCGAGGTTGCAGATACGCTCGAGGCATTGCGGGCCCTCGCCGCCAGGAGGCGCAGTGAGCTCACGATCCCCGTCGTCGCCATCACGGGGAGCACTGGAAAGACGTCCACCAAGGACCTGCTCGCCGCCTGTCTGGAGGGTTCCTGGGTGTCGCCGAAGTCGTTCAACAACGAGGTGGGCGTGCCGCTGACGGTGCTGGCGACGCCCGACGATGCCCGGTACCTCGTGCTCGAGGTCGGCTCCCGTGGCGTCGGGCACATCGCCCACCTGGCACCCGTCGTGGCCCCCGATGTCGCAGTGATCACCAACCTGGGTGTCGTGCACATGGAGACGTTCGGCACACCGGAGGCACTCGCCGCTGCGAAGTGGGAGCTCGTCGAGCTGCTCGAGGGCGGGGGTACCGCAGTGGTGCCCGCCGACGAATCCCGCCTGCTGCCTCCCATCCGTGCCCACTCCGGGGCAACGCTCAGCTTCGGGCGCAACGGCGACGTCGCCATCGGTGACGTGGAAGTCGATGACGCCGGGAGGCCGGCGTTCACGCTCAGCTACGACGGCGACACGGTGCGGGTACGACTCCCGCTCGTCGGGAGGCATCACGCCGAGAACGCCGCCGCCGCCGTGGCCGCCTCGGTTGCCGTCGGGGTCGACTTCGCCTCGGCCGCCGCCAACCTCGAGGTCGCCTCGGCTTCGGCATGGCGGATGGAGCGCCACGAGGGCACCTATGTCGTCGTCAATGACGCCTACAACGCCAACCCGGACTCCATGGCGTCTGCCCTCCAGACGGTGGCCGCGATGCCCGGCCGGCATGTCGCCGTGGTGGGCCGCATGGCCGAGCTCGGTCACCTGGAAGAGTCCGAACACGTGCGCATGGGAGCGCTCGCCAGGGAGTTGGGCTACCACAGCGTGATCGTGGTCGGCGAGGATCCGGGGTTCGCCAAAGGCGCCGGCGACATCGCACGAACCGTGGCGACGTGCGCCGATGCCCACGCCGCGGTGGCGGCGTTGGTCGAACCGGGTGATGTGGTGCTGGTCAAGGCTTCGCGTTCGGTCGGTCTGGAACAACTGGCGCTGCAACTCGCCGCAGAGGCGGCACGATGATCGCCCTGCTCGCTTCCGGCGCCATTGCGTTCCTCGCCACGATCATCCTGACCCCGTATGCGATCCGTGGATTGCGTCGGCGTGAGATCGGTCAGTTCATCCAGGAGGAAGTCGAGGGTCACCTCCACAAACGTGGTACACCGACCATGGGCGGTCTGGTCATGCTCATCGCCGTCTCCATCGGGTTCGTCATGGCCCACATCCGCTTCTGGACGGTGGGCGAGGGGGTGGACTTCAGCCTTCGTGACTTTGCCATCCAAGGGTGGCTCGGCCTGTTCGCGTTCGTCGGCATGGGCGTCATCGGGTTGCTCGACGACTACATCAAGTTCGCCCGGCGTGAGAACCAGGGGTTGTCGAAGCGGTGGAAGTTCCTCGGACAGCTGCTCGTGGCCGGGGTCTTCGCATGGGGAGCCATCGCCGCCGGAGTGAGCACCGAGCTGGCGTTCACTCGTGGCCTGGGCATCGATCTGGGGCCGGTGCTGTATTCGTTGCTGGTGCTGCTGATGCTCACCGCAGCTGCGAACGCGGTGAACCTGTCCGACGGCCTCGACGGCCTCGCCGCCGGGTCATCGGCACTCGTGTACGGGGCCTTCGTGATCCTGTGCTTCTGGCTCTTTCGTAACTTCGAGCTGCTCGACCCCCAGACCGGAGAGATGTTCTACGACGTGGAGGGTGCCCTCAACCTCGGCATGCTCGCCGCCGCCCTGTTGGGCAGCACGCTGGGATTCCTGTGGTGGAACGCCGCACCGGCGAAGATCTTCATGGGTGATGTCGGCTCCCAGGCGCTGGGTGCCGCCATGGCGGCGTTGGCTCTGCTCACCAACACGCATCTGCTGTTGATCATCCTCGGTGGGTTGTACGTGATGATCACCATGTCGGTGATCCTCCAGGTGGCGTCCTTCCGCATGTTCGGAAAGCGGATCTTCCGCATGGCACCGCTCCACCACCATTTCGAGCTCAAGGGCTGGCCGGAGACGACGGTCATCATCCGGTTCTGGATCATCGCGGTCATCTGCGTGACCTTCGGTGTCGGTGTGTTCTACGGCGACTTCATCACCACGTTCGGCGGGGGGCTGTTGCCGTGACCGCGCTGATACTCGGGGGCGCGGTGAGCGGGATCGCGGCGGGCAACCTGGCGCGGCGACGCGGGTACGACATCGCCGTCTACGACGAAGACCCGATGGTCGCCCACCGGTTCGACTCGCACTTCTCCTTCACCGGGGACTGGGTGGATGCGTACTTGGACCGCGTCGACATCGTCGTGGCCAGCCCCGGGTTCCCGGAGCACAGCATCGCCATCCGTTCGATCCTGGCGTCCGGGGTGCCGCTGGTCTCTGAAATCGAGTTCGCCGTAACCGACCTCGGCTGCCCCTACGCGGCCATCACCGGTACCAATGGCAAGACCACGACCACCAGGGTGGCGGCCGACATGCTCGTCCGTAGCGGGCTGAACGCAACGGCTGCCGGCAACATCGGGAACCCGCTGTCGGACGTGGTCGCCGAAGAGTGGGATGCCGTCGTCATCGAAGCCTCGAGCTTCCAGCTCCGCTTCATCGACACGTTCCATCCTCGGGTGGCGGCGGTGCTCAATGTCGCCCCTGACCACCTCGACTGGCACGGGGACTACGCCGCCTATGCAGCCGCCAAAGCTCGCATCTTCGAGAACCAAGGACCCGACGACCTGCTCTTGTTCGACGTCGACGATCCGGGCGCCGCAGCGGTGGTGGGCCCGGCTACCTCCCGCGCGGTGCCTGTCTCTGGGCACACCGTGCCGAACGGCGGGCACGGCGTCCGCGACGGGGCGCTCGTCATCGCCGGCCACGAGATGCCGGTCGCCGAGACGGACCCGTCATATCTGGTCGATCTCGTCATCGCCGGTGCCGTGGCCATCGCGCTCGGCGCCATCCCGGCGGCCGTGGCCGAAGTGGCCGCCGGGTTTCAGCGCGGTGCGCACCGGCGCGCCGAGATCGGGAGCTGGTCGGGAGTGACGTGGGTGAACGACTCCAAGGCCACCAACCCACACGCCGCCGCTGCGGCCGCCACCGCATATCGGTCGGTGATCCTCGTAGCCGGCGGCCGGAACAAGGACCTCGATCTGTCGCCACTCGCCGCGGTGGGCTCCATCAAGCACGTCATCGCCATCGGTGAGACCCGCCACGAGTTCGCGGCGCTCTTTCCCGATCGGGTGAGCGTCATCGACTCCGCCGACGGTGGCCGGGCGTTGGCCGCAGCGGTGGCCGAGGCCGCTTCCGTTGCCGACCCCGGCGACACCGTGCTCCTGGCTCCCGGCTGCGCCAGCTTCGACATGTTCGAGGCCTATGGACGGCGGGGCGACGAGTTCGCGCATGCCGTCCGTGCGTTCCATGCGGAGGTGACATCGTGAGCGCCGCGACGGCGCGTCGTCGCCAGCCGGAGCCCGGCAACAAGCCCGCTCCGAAGCTGGCGCGCCCTGCCGGCGATCGCAATGCCATCTTCATGCTGGTGTTGGTAGCCACCCTCGTCATCGTCGGATTGGGTGCGGTGATGTCGGCGTCGTCTGTGGTGGCGTTCCGTGAGACCGGGGACAAGCTGTTCTACTTCAAACGTCAGGTCATCTGGACCGCTGCCGGTGTGGTGGCCCTGCTGGTGGCGTCGCGCGTCCCCTACCAGGTCTACCGCCGGCTGGCGTTCCCCATCTACGCGGTGTCGCTGGCCGGCCTCGTGGCCGTGCTGGCGATCGGTGTGAGCCGCAACGGCGCCACCCGATGGATCGAGGTCGGCGGGCTGACGGTGCAGCCGAGCGAGTTCAGCAAGTTCGCCACGGTCGTGTTTCTCGCTGCAGTGGTGGCGAAGAAGGAGAAGTGGATCCACGAGTTTCCCCACTTCGTCTGGCCGGTGGTGTTGTCGCTCGGCACGGTGGCGGCACTGGTGATGGCGGAGCCCGACTTGGGTACGACGTTGCTCATCGGAGCCTCGGCGTTCGCCATCCTCGTGGCATCCCGAACCCCGCTCCGCTTCATCTTCGGAAGCGGTCTGGTCGCCGGAGCCATCGCCTTTGCACTCGCGTTCTCTGCGGACTATCGATGGCGCCGGGTGACCGCGTTCCTCGATCCGCTGGCGGATCCGCTGGACTCGGGGCTTCAGGCCGTGCAGGCCCGGGTAGCGCTCGGTACGGGAGGGTGGTTCGGGGTCGGTCTCGGCGCCAGTCGAGCCCGGTGGTCGTTCCTGCCGAACGCCCACACCGACTTCATCTTCGCCATCATCGGAGAAGAAGCCGGCTTCGCCGGATCGGCCGTCATCGTGCTGTTGTTCGTGGCGTTCGCCGTGGTCGGTACCGTCATCGCATTGCGTACCAAGGATCGGTTCGGTCGCCTGCTGGCGGTGGGACTGGTCACGTGGATCTCCGTGCAAGCCCTGGTGAACATCGGCGGTGTGATCGCGGTGCTGCCCATCACGGGTGTGCCGCTGCCGTTCATCTCCAGTGGCGGAACCGCCATGGTCACGAACCTCGCCGTGGTGGGAGTACTGGTGAACATCGCGCGGTCGAAGCCATGACGTACGCGCTGGCGGCCGCAGGTACGGGCGGGCACATCTACCCCGCTATCGCCGTGGCCGATGCCCTGGTCGGCTCCGGGGTGCCTCGGGAAGAGATCGTCTTCTTCGGCGGTGACCGGCTCGCCCCCTCTGTCGTACCCGCAGCCGGGTACGACCTCGTCCGGCTCCCGCTGCGAGGACTGCGCCGCTCGCTCTCACTCCAGAACCTGACGCTGCCGCTGGTCGTGTGGCGGGCGAGCCGGATGGTCGCCGCCGAGCTGCGGCGACGCGCCACCCGGGTGCTCATGGCGTTCGGAGGCTACGTCACGGTGCCGGCAGGGTGGGGGGCCCGTGCGGCCGGTGTCCCTGTTTTCCTGCACGAGCAGAACGCCGAGCCCGGTCTGGCCAACCGGCTCGTCGCTCGGTTCGCCGAGGCGACGTTCGCCGCCTTCGATTCGGCCACGGCGAAGCTCCCGGGAGCCGAGGTGGTCGGCAACCCGATGCGTCCCGCGTTCAGCGAGTTCGATCGGGAGGCGCTGCGGGCGTCGGCGCGTCGGGAGTACGGCCTGCCAGATGACGCCGCGGTGCTGGGTGTGCTGGGAGGCAGCCAGGGCGCACTCGTGCTCAACCGAACCGCCACAGAATTCGCCAGGCATGACGCCGCCGCCATCGTGCATCTGGCCGGGACCGGAAAAGCGGAGGAGGTTCGCCACGCCGCAACCGAGCTTCGTCGTGGCTCCGGTGCACCCTGGGTCATTCTGGACTTCGAATCGAACATGGAGCGTTTCTACGCTGCGTCGGATCTGGTGCTGTCGCGGGCGGGAGCACTCACCGTGAGCGAACTGGCCGCGACCGGCACGCCGTCGGTGGTGGTGCCACTCGCCATCGGCACCGCGGGACACCAGGCGGCGAACGCCCTGTCCCTGGTCACCGCAGGGGGTGCGGTCATGGTCGACGAAGCCGAGCTCGAGTCGGTGCCGAAGCTGCTCACCGAACTCCTGCACGATCCGGCCCGCCTGGAGTCGATGGCCGCGGCGGCACGGAGCGTGGGCAAGCCGGGTGCCGCAAGGCTGATCGCCGCCAGGCTGATGGTGGCCGTGGAGGTGTGATGGCTGAGCGTGCGCTCGCCGATTACCACCGCATCCACCTGATAGGGGTGGGTGGCGCCGGGATGAGTGGCCTGGCCAAGCTGCTCGCGCAGCTCGGGCACGATGTGACTGGATCGGACCTGAAGCCGGGCCGAGTCCTCGACGCCCTCGGCGACCTCGGCATCGACACCTGGCTCGGCCATCGGCCGGACCGAATGCAGGGTGTCGATCTCGTGGTCCGTTCCTCGGCGGTGCCCAGCGGTGACGCCGAAGTGGTCGCCGCCACCGCCACCGGCATCCCGGTGTGGGAGCGCCCGGAGCTGCTGGCACTCTTCACCGCCTCGTTCCCCGCCATCGGCTTCAGCGGGACTCACGGGAAGACGACCTCGACCGCACTGGCGGTGGCGGCGCTCACCGCCGCGGGCCACGATCCGACGTTCCTGGTGGGAGGGCAACTCGTCGACGCCAACACAGGGGCGCACCTCGGGGAACACGAGTTGTTCGTGCTCGAAGCCGACGAGGCATTCGGCACCTTCCGTCGCCTGACACTGCGTGGGCTCATGGTGACCAACATCGAGGCCGACCACCTCGATTACTACGAGACGATCGAGAACCTGGAGGCGGCGTTCGCCGAGGTCGCCGACCGCACCCAGGGTCCGGTGATCATCTGCGCCGACGATCCGGCGGCGGCGCGTCTTGCGGCGAGGACGGGCGCCAGCACGTATGGCACGACTGAGGGGGCGCGGTGGCGGATCGTCGCTCCTCGCCACGGCAATTGGGAGGTGGCATTCCGGCTGGAGGGACCGGACGCCGCCTACGAGGTCACCGTCCCGCGGCCCGGACTCCACATCGCCCGCAACGCCGCCGGCGTCCTTGCCACACTGGGTGAGCTGGGGTACGACGTCGGCGCCGCCGCCGCCGGGCTCGAGTCCTTCGGTGGAGTCCGGAGACGGTACGAAGTCCGCGCCCGCATCGGCGGGGTCACCGTGGTGGACGACTACGCCCACCATCCGACCGAGATCGAGGCGACGCTCGACGCTGCATCGCTCGGCTCCTGGCGAACGGTGTGGGCGGTGTTCCAGCCCCACCGTTACAGCCGCACGGCGGAGCTGGCCGATGAGTTCGGGTCGTCGCTGGCCCGGGCCGACCGGATCATCGTCACCGATGTGTACTCGGCCGGAGAGGCACCGGAACCGGGTGTCAGCGGCAACCTCGTCGCACGGGCGGTCGAAGCCGCCGGTGGCACGGTGGAGTACGTGCCGCTGCTGCGCGACGTTCCCGACCGGCTGTTGGCAGGTGTGACCGCCGGCGACTTGGTGATGCTGCTCGGTGCCGGCGACATCACGGGGCTCGCCGAGCCATTCGCCGAGCGCCTGGGGAAGGCGACATGAGCTTCGCCGACCTCGTTGCAGACGGATATGCGGCTGAGGGCGTGCCGCTCGCCCCCTTCACCACCTACAAGCTCGGCGGACCGGCGGCATACTTCGTCGAAGCGCACGACGGGGACGACCTGGAGCGCATCGGGGCCACACTCGCCACCGACCCCCACTCGCTCCTCATCTTGGGACGCGGCAGCAACCTCGTGATCTCCGATGCAGGCTTCAACGGTGTCGTGGTGCGGTTGACCGGTGACTTCCTCGCCGTGACCATCGACGGCGACCGCGTGACCGCCGGGGGCGCCGTGCCGCTACCCAGGGTGGCGCGCGAGTCGGTGAAGGCGAGTCGGGGGGGTCTCGAGTTCCTGGTCGGCATCCCCGGCTCGGTCGGGGGAGCAGTCCGGATGAACGCCGGGTGCCATGGCAGCGAGACCCGGGAGTGGCTGGAATCCGCCCACCTCTACGACCTCCGCGGCCAACGATGGTCGACACAGGGGCCTGAAGATCTCGACATGAGCTATCGCCACTCGTCCATCGATCGGCTGACGGTGGTGACGACCGCCCGTTTCCACACCGTCGCCCGCGACCGCCCCGAGGGAGAAGCACTCTTGCGGGAGATCACGGCATGGCGGCGAGACCATCAGCCGGGCGGCACCTTCAATGCCGGCAGCGTCTTCAAGAACCCGCCGGAGGTGGCTGCCGGCAAGCTCATCGACGAGCTCGGCCTGAAGGGGTTCCGCCGGGGTGGAGCCTCGGTGTCGCGCAAACACGCCAATTTCTTCGTTGCCGAGCAGGGCGCCCCCGCCCAAGACATCTTCGATCTCGTCTGGGCCGTGCGGCGCCGCGTCGGTGAGGAAACCGGGATCTGGCTCGAGCCGGAAGTAGGTTTTGCCGGTTCATTCCGTCGATCCCTCGACCAGGACCTTCCATGACCGTGATGGACGAGCGCATCGCTGCACGACGCCGCAGCGTCAGGGAGGCTACGGCGCGGCGCCGGCTCAAGTGGACGCTGTGGCTGTTGGTGGCGGCGCTCCTCGTCGGAGGCGTCGCCTGGTTGCTGCAGTCGCCGGTCCTGTCCGTCGAGCGGATCGCGGTGTCCGGAGTCGCCAGGTCCACGGTCGACGACCGGCTCGGTGCCTCGGGAGTGGCGGTGGGTCGCCCGCTCATCTCCATCAACGCCGATGCCGTCGAGGAGGACCTCGAGGCCGACCCGTGGGTTGCGGTGGCAGCCGTACGCGTGGTCTGGCCGGACACGGTCGAGGTGGAGGTGCTCGAGCATGTGCCGGCCGCGTGGCTGCGAGCCACGGACTCGTGGTTCTTGGTGGCGGCGTCCGGTGCAGTGCTGGAGTCGGCGCCACTCGCGGACGCCCCGCCGGACACCACGCTGCCCGTCGTCGAGATCGCCCTGGCGGCGGCGGTCGGGACCAGCCTGGACGATCCCGCCGCTCTCGGCGCCATCGAGTTCCTGCACACGCTCGGCGATCCCGACGCCGTCGTGACGGGCCGGCCCCAAGGCATCTTCGCCACGGTCGCCGGTCACGAAGTGCGCCTCGGTGGGCCCACCGACATGGCGGACAAGGCGGTCGCACTCACCGCCCTCCTCGACCAGGGCCTCACCGAGGGGGCCGCCATCGACCTGCTGTCTCCGTGGCGGCCGGCCGTCATCGAGCCGGTGGGCTGAGCGCCGACCTGCGCAATCATCCTCTTCAACGAGGACATCATCTTCAACTAGAAGGTGAGACTTTGTGTCTTGTGCCACCCTCGACCAATGCAGTACGCTTGTTGGCAGCGCGGCAGCCTCACCGACTCCCCGTATCGAGGAGATCGGCGAGTCCTGCCTCTCGAGCTGCTCGGCCGGCGCAGGCGATGCAAAGGGAACCCGGCCGATGCACGAGGGGTCGATGTCCGGTTCGTGACCGGCGGTGAAGATCGATCAGGAGTGGAGACCGATGACCAATGACAACCGGAGCCCGCAGAACTACCTCGCAGTGATCAAAGTGGTCGGCGTCGGCGGTGGCGGTGTCAACGCGGTGAATCGCATGGTCGATGCCGGCGTCGGCGGCGTCGAGTTCGTCGCCATCAACACCGATGCCCAGGCGTTGCTCATGTCGGATGCCGACGTGAAGCTCGACATCGGCCGCGATGCCACCCGCGGCCTCGGCGCCGGCGCAGATCCCGACGTGGGCGAGGGGGCCGCCGAAGCGCATCGCGACGAGATCGAAGAGGCCCTCAAGGGTGCCGACATGGTCTTCATCACGGCCGGCGAAGGCGGTGGCACCGGAACCGGTGGCGCCCCCGTCGTCGCCGAGATCGCTCGTACCCTCGGAGCGTTGACCGTCGGCGTGGTGACGCGCCCATTCGGCTTCGAAGGCCGGCGTCGCTCGGTCCAGGCCGAACAGGGCATCCAGAGCCTCAAGACCGCGGTGGACACGCTCATCATCATCCCCAACGAGCGGCTGCTAGAGATCGCGGAACCGAAGACCCCCGTCATCGACGCCTTCCGCATGGCCGACGAGGTGCTGACCTCGGGTGTGCGCGGCATCACCGATCTGATCACGACCCCCGGTCTCATCAACGTGGACTTTGCAGACGTCAAGGCTGTGATGACCGACGCCGGGTCGGCGGTCATGGGCATCGGTCACTCCTCCGGTGAGCATCGCGCCGAACAGGCTGCGGAGAAGGCAATCTCGAGCCCTCTGCTGGAGACCAACATGGAGGGCGCGCGGGGCGTCCTGCTCTCGCTGTCCGGTCCGGCGGACATGACGTTGCACGAGGTGAGCACCGCCGCATCGATGATCGCCGACGCGAGCGACCCGGATGCCAACATCATCTTCGGCGCCATCGTCGACGACTCACTCGGCGACGAGATGCGTGTCACCGTCATCGCCGCCGGGTTCGATCGGGAACGCAGGCAGCGCCGTACTGCAACCGGGACCACGCAGCCACTGGAGCCGGTGCCTGTGGCTCCCGCCGACGACGACGACGACGTCGAGATCCCGGGCTTCGTCCAGGGATGATACGCCCGCCCGGTTTCCGGGGCGCTGCGTTCTCCACGGCAGCAGACGGAAACGGGCGATCCGCCGCGGTGCAGCGTCGGCTGGCCTCTCGGCTCGGCATCCCGGAGGGGTGGGCGACGGTTCGTCAGGTGCACGGCGATCGGGTGGTCGTCGTCGACGGGGCCGGTCTTGCCGGCGACGCCGATGCGCTCATCACTCGAACGCCGGGTCTTCCGGTGGCGGTGCTCACGGCCGACTGCGTTCCTGTGCTCGTCGAGGGCGACGGCTTCGTGGCCGCCATCCATGCCGGCTGGCGTGGTGCCGCGGCCGGAGTGGTGGCCCGTGCCCTCGAGGTCATCGCCGACCATCGTCTCGAGCCGGCTCGGGCCGCCATCGGGCCGGCCATCGGACCGTGCTGCTATGAGGTCGGTGACGAGGTGGCGGATCGGTTCCCCGAGCACGTGGCGGCGACCACGTGGGACACGAGGAGCGTGGACCTGGTGGCCGCCGTCACCGCCCAGCTCGACGGGTTGGACGTGTGGACCAGCGAGGCGTGCACGAGCTGTGGCGAGGATCTCGCATCGCATCGCCGCAACGGCACCGAAGCGCGGCAGGTGGCGGTGGCATGGTTGCCGATCGGCTGAAGGCGGTCCAGGAGCGGATCGCCGCCGCCGCCAGGCGCGTCGGGCGCGCCCCGGGTGACGTCACGCTGGTCGCCGTCTCCAAGGGGCACTCCGGGGACGCCATCGCAGAGGCCTACGAGGCCGGTCACCGTGTCTTCGGTGAGAGCAGGGCCCAAGAGCTTGCCGACAAGGTCGGCGTGGCGCCCGGCGACATCGAGTGGCACTTCATCGGTCCGCTGCAGCGCAACAAGGTGAGGAAGGTGCGACCCGTGGTGCGTCTGCTCCACTCGATGGATCGCGTCGAGCTCGGCGCAGCCTGGCTCAAGGGCCCGGGACCACCACCACCGGTGCTCCTCCAGGTGAACATCGGTGCCGACCCGGCGAAGCACGGCGTCGCCCCGGACGCGACGCGAGCGACTCTCGACGCGATGGTGGCGCTCGGACTCGACGTACGCGGTCTGATGACGATTCCTCCCTACGATCCGGCCGAGTCCGGTCGCTGGTTCGACGCCTTGGCGGCGCTCCGCGACGAGTTGGCGGCGGATTTCCCCGGCCTCCGCGAACTGTCGATGGGGATGACCGAGGACTTCGAGACAGCGGTGGAACGAGGATCAACGATCGTGCGCGTCGGACGGGCTATCTTTGGACCTCGTAACGACACCTCTGCAGAGGCACACTGACTCAGGATCCGTCCCATGGCATCGATCTGGCAGAAGACGCTCTTCTACCTCGGTCTCGTCGACGAGGAGCAGATAGAAGCAGTCGCGCAAGCCGAGGAACCCCGGCCCGCCTCACAGGCCGCGGTCCGCACCGTCGAACCCGAGGCGGCGCCGGCACAGACCTACCGGTCGCCCGAGCCGCCGCAGGACGAGCGCACCACCGTGGCTCCACGCACCCGCGGCTCCGTACCCGGCCGGCGGGTGGAACCACCCGCCCAGCAGCGGCGCCGGATGTCGACCAATCCCGTGCACGCCGAGGCCGGGGTGCTCGTGACCGACATGCACGAAGGCGAGAGCTCCACGGCGCGGCGCAGGGCGGCGGCGCAGGCCCGAGCCGCCGGCCCGTCGGCCGACGTCCAGTCGAAGGTCATCACCGCCACCAAGTTCTCCGATGCCCAACAACTCGCCGACCATCTACGTGACGGCATCCCCGTCGTGCTCGATCTCCGCTACACGGAGCCGGCGATGGTGCGTCGCCTGGTGGACTTCTCGTCGGGGCTGACCTACGCCCTCGACGGCAGCATGCGCAAGATCGGACAGGGCGTGATCCTCGTATCGCCGCAAGGCGTCGCCATGACGGTGGAGGAGCTGCAGCGGCTTTCGGAACTCGGGCTGTACGAAGCCCGCGACCTCGGCTGATTCGGTGACGGTCATCTGCCAGATCCTCTCGATCATCTCGATCGCGCTGCTGGTGTGGATCGTGCTGGGCTGGGTGGTGGCGTTGGGCCGAGTGCCGTGGGGGCATCCGGTGCGCAAGGCATACGACGTACTTGCGAGGGGCTTCGAGCCGGTTTTGCGGCCTATCCGTTCCGTCTTGCCTGCCGTTCGCATGGGCAACGCCGGTCTCGACCTCTCACCGCTCGTGCTGATCATCGGCATCCAGCTGCTGGCTGCGGTGATCTGCCGCTGAGGCATCGACCGTAGGAGCCGCTTGGGTAGGGTCGGCGGCAGACCGAGCCGAGGACCCGATGGCCGACTCCCCCCAGACTTGGCACCACGGCCTCGTCGCCGCCTGGTGGGCCGAGTTCAACGACGACTTCCGCCCCCACGAGATCCCCTACTTCCGGTCGTTCGTCGAGCGTGGTCAGCCTGCGCTCGACGCAGGATGCGGCACCGGGCGGCTGCTCATTCCGTTCGTGCGGGCCGGGCTCGACATAGATGGCACCGACGTGTCTGCCGACATGGTCGAGGCCTGCCGCCGCAAGGCGGCGGCCGAGGGTCTCACCCCGGCCCTGTACGTACAACCGTTGCATGCGCCACCGCCGCGGCGCCGGTACCGCACCATCTACGTGTGCGGTGCGTTCGGGCTCGGGAGCACCAGGGAATCGGATGCCATGGCACTGGCTCGCTTCCACGAGCATCTCGAGCCCGGCGGCACACTCTTGGTCGACATGGAGGTCCCCTACGCCGACCCCCGGCAGTGGCCGTACTGGCTCGCCGAGCGGCGGGCCCAGCTGCCCGAGGTGGAGGTAGCCGAGCTACCGCACCGGCGACGGCGCGCCGCTGATGGGGCGGAGTATGCCCTCACCAGCCGGATACTCGACCTCGATCCGCTGGCGCAGCGGGTGCGGCTGGAGATGCACGCTCGGCGCTGGCGGGACGGTGTCATGGAGGCCGAGGAGCGTCACACGCTCGACATCGGCCTGTACTTCGTGCCCGAGATGCTCCTGATGTTGGAACGGGCCGGGTTCGGCGACGTCGTGGTTCACGGTGAGCACGAGCGGCGACCGGCGACGTCGGCCGACGGTTTCGTCGTCTTCGTCGCCACGAAGTAGCCGGACCTCCAATCGCAGCCAGAAGCCGTTCGCGTCGCTCTGCGGCGGACAGCGGCGCCGAAGGTCGCGCCGGGTCACCCGATGCGGTCTCGCGGCCACCGCACCCGGGAGCACCGTCAGTCGTGAACCGCTACGATGCGTCGTCATGGAATTCACGTCTTACCAAGCCGATGCGACGCGTTTCACCGAGGCGCGCCGCGGCTACGACCAGGACGAAGTCCGCGAGTTTCAGAACAGGTCGGTTCGCGTTCTTCGCGCCTATGAACAAGAGCTGAACGCACTGCGCAGGCTCGTCGACGAACTCGAGGGGAAGGTCGCCGAGGCGCGACGCAACGAGGATTCGATCCAGGAGACCATCGTCGACGCAGTGCGTACCAAGGAAGAGATCTTGGAGCGGGCGGAGGCAGAGGCGGCGTCGCTGCGCCGCGAGGCGGCGAACGAGATCGAAGAGCTGCGTGAGCGCAGCGCACAGGAGGTTGCGGCTCGCCTCGACGAGGCCAGGCGGGTGCATTCCGAGGCGACGGCGCGCATCGCTTCGATGCGAGCGGCCGCCGAGCAGGATGCCGCCTCCCACCGCGAGGAAGCCGAGGAGATCCGGCGCAAGGCTCTGGTCGAAGCCGACGAGATTCGCCTCAACGCTCGCCAGGCCGTCGCCGACACGGCCGGCCTCGATGAGTCCGCCAAGGCGGAGCGCGAGGCCATGCTGGCCGAGGTCAAGGCACAGCTCGAAGAGGCCGCCGACGCCGTGGAAGCGGCTCGGAAGGAGGCCGAGTCGATCGTCTCGTCGGCTCGTGTCGAGGCGGCCCAGCTCCGCACCGAGCGGCTGTCGAGTGTCGAGTCCGAGCGGGCGTCGCTCCTCGACGGTGTCGCCGCACAGCGGAAGGCTGCTGAGCAGGCCGTGGTCGATGCCGAAGAGGAAGCCGCCCAGATCCGGGACGCGGCTCGTGCCGAGGCGGCACGCCTCCGTGACGAGGCGGCGAGCAGGGGTGAGAAGCTCCTGACCGACGCCCAACGCAACGCTGAGGAGGCGGCCGCCGAGACCACGGCGCGCATCGCCTCCATGGAGCGTGAGGCCGAGGCTGCGCTCGCCGACGCCAGAACCAAGGCGCAGGAGCTCATCGACGAGGCCAAGGCAGAGGGCCGGGAGCGCTTCGAGGCATCGGAACGCGATCGCGCCGCGGCGCTGGCCGAGATCGAGGAGCTCCGGGCGGTGGCAGAGCAAGAGATCGACGAGCGCCGCTCTCTGCTGATGGAGGAAGCCGAGCAGTCGGCCAAGCGTGCCGCCATCTATGAGGACGAGGCGTCCAAACGCCTGTCTGCGGCCAGCAAGGACACCGAGAAGATCCGTGACGAGGCCGCCGCCGAGATGGATGCGCTCCGCGTCGAGGTGAATCGTGAGCTCGCCGCCGCCAGGGCCGAGGCGTCGGAGGTCATCGAGCGCAAGATGGCCGCCGCCAACTCCATCGAAGCCGAAGCCAGCGAGCAGGCATCCTCCATCATCGGGGCCGCCGAGGAGCGGGCGAAGGAACTGCGCGAAGAGGCCGAGACCGCAGCGAAGGAGATCACCGAGCGTGCCGACGCGGAGGCGGCCCAGCTGGTGCGCGACGCCGAGGCCAAGGCCGAATCCATGACGTCGGAAGTCGAGGTCAAGGCCGAGGAAGTGCTTGCGGCCGCCGAGGCTCGCGCTGCCGGTCTCCGGTCACAGGCGTCCAACGAACTCGCTGACGCAGAGGCGCGCGCCGCTGAGATCGTGACTGAGGCGGAGCAGCGTGCCGCCACCGTGCGGCGGGAAGCCGACGACGCTGCGGCGACGATTCGGTCCGAAGCTGATGCCGAGGCGGCCGACGTGCTCGAACGGGCACAGGCCCAGCTCGCCTCCGAGGACGCCGCTGGGCGCGCCCAGCTGGAGAAGGTCAGTCGACGTCTGGCCCAGCTGCGCACGGCGGTGCGGGATGTCGAATCTCGTTTCCGGTCGACGATCGCCGGCTCAGGTGACGAGATCACGGCGATTGCAGATCTGGTCGACCTGGAGTCACGTGGCCTGGAGGACATCGATGCCTTCCGCTCCGCCGTGAGGCCGCCCGACCGCGACGACGAGGCCGCAGTGGCTTCCTCGGAAGAGGACACGGCCGCAGAGATCGCAGAGGACACTCCTGCGGAGATGGCAGCGGACACGGCCGACAACGGCGACGATGCGTCCGGTGGCTTCGGCGCCGAGCGCGTCGTCGTGGACCTCTCCGGCGACAGCGAACCGAGCGCCGAGGTCCGCAAGGCCGGCAAGGCCGCCATGGGTGACCATGTGTACATGGGACCTGCCCATGGTGACCGTGACTTCTACGGGCCCGACGAAGCGCCCATCTACTCGCCTACGGGCAGCGGCGACTCGACTGCCGATGACGACGACGTCGGCAGCGGCGACCTCGGTTTCTACGAGAAGCGCCTCGGGGGCCTCCGGCGCCGGATGGGACGCAAGCTGCCGGAGTAGCCGGCGGTCAGGAACGCACTTCGATGGTGACGCGCCGGCCGTTGACGTCCGCGTCCGAACCCACCGGCTGGGCCGAGCGCTCGATGGCGCGGGCCAGCACCTCGGAGGCGATGAGGTCGCCGTGTGTCGCCATGGCGGCGGCTATCTCGTCGGATTCGCTCCACCAGGCCAACGTGATGCGATCGCTCACGTCGAGACCGAGATCACGTCGCAACCCCTGAATCCTGCTGATCAGCTCGCGAGCCGTACCCTCGGTCGTCAGCTCGGACGTCAGCTCCGTGTCGAGCGCCACCGAGACGGCGCCTTCGCTGGCGACCACCACTCCGGGCAGCGGAGTCCGCTCGATGACGAGGTCGGCGGCGACCACCGTACCGAGGTCGTCGGGGAGCGCGCCGGGTTCGCCATCCAGCACCGCACTCAATCGGGCCGTGTCCCATGCGGCAACGGCTGCCGCCACCTCACCGACGCGCTTGCCGAAGCGGGGACCGAGCACGCTGAAGTCGGGCTTGGCCGAGAGCATCACGAGTCCGGACTCGTCAGCGCTCGTCTCGACGGACTTCACATTGAGCTCTTCGGCGATCAGATCGGCGTGTGAGGCCACTGCGGCGGCCACGGAGTCGTCCCGGCTCACGACGGTGAGCGTGGCGAGCGGCTGACGGACTTTCAGCTCGTGTTGCTTGCGCAGCGCCCGCCCCAGGTTCACCACGGTGCGCACGTGCGCCATCACCGCCTCCAGCTCCTGGTCGACCAGCGACTCGTCGGCGAGTGGGTAGTCCACAAGGTGGACGCTTCCGCTCGCGTCCCCGGTGAGACCGAGGTAGATCTCGTCGGTCATGAACGGGAGCACGGGGGCCGCCACCGCAGAGAACGTGGTCAGCACCTCGTAGAGGGTGGCGAACGCTGCCAGCTTGTCGACGTCCTCGCCGACGGCTCGTTGACTCCAGAACCGCCGGCGCGAGCGCCGGATGTACCAGTTGGTCAGGTCGCTGATGAATCCGAGCATCGGAGGGATCACCGCATACAGCCGGTACTCCTCCATCTCCCGGTTGATGTCGCGAATGAGGCTCTGCAACACCGACAGCACCCACCGGTCCATCTCGTGTCGCTCGGAGGGGTGGGGGGCGCCTGCCAGGTCGGCCCGGCTCAGCCCGTCGGCTTCGGCATACGTGGTGAAGAAGCTGTACGAGTTCCAGAAGGGCAGCAGCACGGTACGCACCACCTCTTTCACCCCGCGCTCGGAAAAGCGCAGCGGCTCGGCACGAACCAGCGGTGAGTTGATCAGGTACGCCCGCAACGCGTCAGCGCCGAACTCGTCGAACACTCCGATCGGGTCCGGGTAGTTCTTGAGCCGCTTTGACATCTTGCGGCCGTCCTCGGCGAGGATCATCCCGTTCACGACGCAGTTCTTGAACGGTGCCTCGTCGAACAGCGCAGTGGACAGGACCACCAGCGTGTAGAACCACCCGCGGGTCTGGTCGAGGCCCTCGGCGATGTAGTCGGCCGGGAACCGACGGGCGAACCGCTCTTCGTTCTCGAAGGGGTAGTGAATCTGGGCGTACGGCATGGACCCGGACTCGAACCAGCAGTCCAGCACCTCCGGCACCCGTGTCATCGTGCCCTCGCACTCGGTGCATGGGAACGTGACCTTGTCGACGATGTGCTTGTGCAGGTCGTCGACCATCACTCCTGACCGAGCGTGCAGATCGGCGCGGGAGGTCACGCACACCTGCTCGTTGCACCCGTCGCACTCCCACACCGGGATGCAACTTCCCCAGTAGCGGTTGCGGCTGATCGCCCAATCGCGGGCCCCTTCGAGCCAGTTGCCGAATCGCTTGGTGCCGACCGACTCAGGTACCCAGCGGATCGTCTTGTTGATCTCCACCATCCGGTCCCGGAGCGACTCCACACGCACGAACCACGTGGGGATCGCCTTGTAGATCAGCGGCGTGTCGGTACGCGGGCAGAACGGGTAGGAGTGACGGATCTGCTCGCGCTTGACCAGCATCCCGGATTCGGCGAGCAGCGAGATGAGCACGGCGTCGGCGTCCTTGACGTACATGCCGGCGACGTCGGGTACGGCGTCGGTGAATCGGGCGACATCGTCGATGGGGTCGACCAGAACGTCGAGCCCGGCGTTTTGGAGGGCGAAGAAGTCAGCCTCGCCGTAGGCGGGCGCCATGTGCACCAGGCCCGTGCCCTCCTCGACGTTGACGTCGCTGCTGGCGATGACCCGGAATGCCCCTCGGTCGCGTTCCTCGCCGAAGTAGTCGAACGGGGGCCGGTACTCCAGCCCGAGGAGCTCCCGCCCGGTGGCCGTGGCGGTCACCACGGCGGCGTCGCCGAGGACCGACTCCACCAAGGCGGCGGCAACCCAGTAGGCCTGGCCGTCGACGACAGCGCGGGCGTAGTCGAGATCTTCGCCGACGGCGACGGCGAGGTTGCCCGGCAACGTCCATGGGGTCGTGGTCCACAACAGGAGCCAGTCACCCTCCTGGGCCGGGCCGTGGTCCCCGACCACCTCGAGTCGCATGGTGATCGCCGGGTCATCGACATCCTGGTAGTTCGAGTTGGCCTCGAAGTTCGACAGTGGCGTCGTCGCCCCCCACGAGTACGGCAGCACCTTGAACGCCTGGTAGACGAGGCCCTTGCGCCAGAGCTCACCGAAGACCCACCACACCGACTCCATGAAATCGACGTCCATGGTCTTGTAGTCGTCCTCGAAATCCACCCAGCGACCGAGGCGCCTGGTGACGAGCTCCCAATCCTCCGTGGTGCCCTCGACTTTGGCTCGGCAGGCTTCGTTGAACGTGTCGATGCCGAGCTCGCGGACTTCAGCGGGGCTCGATACGCCCAGCTCGGCCTGCACCTCCATCTCCACTGGGAGGCCGTGGGTGTCCCAGCCGAAGCGCCGCTCGATGCGATGACCGCGCATCGCCCAGTAGCGGGGCACGATGTCCTTGAGCACACCGGCGAGAAGGTGCCCGTAGTGTGGACTGCCGGAGGCGAACGGCGGTCCGTCGTAGAACGTGTACTCGCTCTCGGGAGGCCGTTGTCCGATGGACCGTTCGAACGCGCCGATGGCGTCCCAGTGCTGGAGGATCCGCGAGTCGATCCCGGGGAGGTTCACGGAGGAATCGACGCGGGTGAAGTCGCCTCGGGAAGCGGGAGAGTTGTCGGCCATGGTTGCTCCGGGATCGTCGTGTCTTGATCCCGGGACGAGCCACGGCCCGCGGTACCACCCGGCTTGCCGGTGCTGTCCACCGGCCACTTCATTGGCCCGATGTCGGAGGGGCGATTCCGGCGGGTTCTAGTGACTCGAGGCCCGCACCAGTCGCGACGGGCGCCTCCAGCGTTCTTCCCGCGGCTCAGGGGTGATGGCCCCGTCACAGCCGTGGGCACATGCTACCCGGACCGTCGAGCGATACGATCCGCAAGTGCGGCACGACGTGGCGACGGCCATCGACAGTGGAACCGATGGGGTCATCGTTCGCGTATGGGTCGTTCCACGGGCGAAACGTTCCCAGCTGGCCGGGATCTACGCCGGCGCATTGCGGGTTCGGGTCGCGGCTCCACCCGAGAAGGGCCGGGCCAACTGGGCCGTCGCCGCGTTGCTGGGCGAGATCGTGGGTCGTCCGGTGGAACTCCTGGATGGGGCCACCTCGCGGCGCAAACGCTTTCTGGTGCGCAATGCCGGACGGTCGGAGATCGTTGGGAGCATCGCTGCTGCCATGAACGGCTGAGCGACTGCATGGGTGGCATGTCTGGGTTGCGAGTCGCCGGTGCTAGCCTTCCCCGGCTCGCCGCTCTGCCGGGACGAGGGAGCGGACCACGGCGCCGCCCTCGGCGGCGGCGGGTGAGTCGCAGGAGAGGGTATGGCTAGGGAATTGGCGAAATCGACCATCGAGCGCCTTTCGGGGAAGCTCGACGAGGAGCAAGTGCGCCTCGAGAACATCATTGCCCAGTTCGAAGAGGAACGCGAAGAGGTACGGCTGTCGGAGACGTCCGCAGAGCACAGTGCCGATCCCGACTCCTCCGAAGGGGGCTCGCTGGCCTTCGAGATGGAGAAGGAGCTCTCGCTGGAGGGCAACACTCGAGACCTGCTCGCCAAGGTCCGCCGGGCCCAGGATCGGGTCACTGCGGGGACGTACGGTACCTGCGAGGCCTGTGGTCAGCCCATCCCGCTCGCCAGGCTCGAGGCGTTGCCGTACGTCACGACATGCGTGTCCTGCGCAAGCAGTCGCTGAACGCGTCACGGATCGCTTTCCCGGTCGCAGCCGCGATCGTCGTTCTCGATCAAGTGACGAAGATCTGGGCGGTTGCCGCGCTGAGCGACGGTCCCATCGTGCTCGTACCCGGGTTCCTCCGATTGGCGCTGTTCCACAACACGGGAGCCGCCTTCAGCATTCTCCAGGACTCGGGGGTCGTGCTGGCGCTCATCGGCATGGCCATCGTGGTGGCCATGGTGTGGATGGTTCCAGGGGTGACCTCACGGCTCGATGCGACGCTCGTCGGGTTGGTCATGGGCGGCGCGGTGGGGAATCTCATCGATCGGTTCACGCGGGGCGACGGCTTTCTGGACGGCGCCGTCGTCGATTGGATCGACTTCGACTTCTGGCCGACGTTCAATGTCGCCGACAGCGCGATCAGCATCGGCATCGTGGCGATCATGTTGGCGTCGTTCCGCCGCCAGTGACGGCTGGGCGTCGTCGCCCGTGACGGCCGAATATCTGGTCCCCGACGAGCTCGACGGACACCGGCTTGACCGTGCAGTCGCCGTGCTCGCCGGTGTGAGTCGAGCTGTCGCTCGTACGCTGGTCGAATCGGGCGCCGTCGCGCTCGACGGCGAGCCGCGATCGGCATCGCATCGGGTGCACACGGGCCAAGTGATGCACGCATCGCTCCCGGAACCCGAGCCGAGCGTGGTACCGGAGCATGTGCCGTTCGACGTCGCCTACGAGAGCACCGCGGTGCGGGTGATCGACAAGCCGGCAGGCGTGGTCGTCCACCCCGGTGCCGGCAACCAGGCCGGGACGCTGGCCGCTGGGCTGCTGGAGCGGTTCGACGACACAATGGACGAAGAGCATCGGTGGGGCATCGTCCACCGGCTCGATCGAGACACCTCGGGGCTCATGCTGGTGGCGCGGCACGAGGTGGCATTCACGGCGCTCCAGGCCGCCTTGAAGCGGCGGACGATCGGCAGGGTGTACCTGGCGCTGGTGGGAGGTCGCCTCGACGCGGCCACCGGCACGATCGAGGCCCCTGTGGGACGCGATCCACGCCACCCCACTCGGATGGCCGTGACCCGCACCGGGCGCCCGGCCCGAACCCACTATTCGGTCATGGCCGAGTGGGACGGGGCGACGTTGGTCGAAGTGAGGCTGGATACCGGTCGAACCCACCAGATTCGTGTGCACTTCGCCTCCATCGGGTCGGCGCTGGTCGGCGACCCGACCTATGGACGCGGTCCGCTGGCGGGTGATCCCGGGCGGGTGTGGCTTCACGCCGTGCGGCTCGCCTTCACCGACCCGGATGCGGGTGCAGACGTCGAGGTTCAGTCGCCGCTCCCGCGCGATCTGGCGGACTCGCTCGCCGCCCTCGGCCCTCCGGTCCACGGCGCCGTTCCTGCGGTGGAGTGACCACGCGGATTCCAGCTGCCCCATCCACCTAGGCTGAGGTCGACCGGCGAGGTGGAGATGGCAACGAACCACGAACGACTCTCATTCCTGGACAGTTCGTTTCTCGCGCTCGAGTCGCGGACCACCCACATGCACGTGGGCGCGATCACGCTCTTCGAGCCATTCAGCGAGGATGCGAGTGGGGCCGTCGACATCGACCTGGTTCGCCGCTTCATCGAGGCCAGGCTCCATCTCGTGCCCAGGTACCGGCAGCGGTTGGCGTACATCCCGGTGGAGCGAGCGCCGGTGTGGATCGACGACGAGCATTTCTCGATCGACTACCACGTCCGGCACACCAGCCTGCCGCGGCCGGGGACATCGGAACAGCTCGACCGGCTCGCCGGCCGCATCATGTCGCAGCAACTTGACCGGCAGAAGCCACTGTGGGAGTTGTGGATCGTCGAGGGGCTCGACAACGGTGGCTTCGCCCTGATCTCCAAGGTGCACCACTGCATGATCGACGGCATGGCAGGCGTCGATCTCATGGCCGTGCTGCTCAACCTCTCGCCGACCAGCGAGGTGAGCGAGCCGGAACCCTTCGAACCGCGACCGGCACCGTCCGACGCCGAGCTCATCGTGGGCGAGACCGCCCGCCTCGCACGGCGTGTGGTCGACGCCGCGCGCAACGTGCGCCATCTCAGTGAGAGCGCCGAGGGCCTGATGGAGGGGGCGCGGATGCGTGCCAAGGCGGCTTCACAGGCGCTGACATCGGGCTGGCTGACCCCGGCGTCACGCACTCCGTTCACCCAGCCCATCAGCCCCAACCGGCGCTTCGGTCGGCTGAGCCTGCCGCTGGATCGGGCCAAGGCGATCAAGAACGCGCTTGGCGGTACCGTGAATGACGTGGTGCTGGCGACCGTGGCCGGCGGCGTGCGGCACTTCTTCAAGGAGGTACGCGAGTTCGACGTGTCCGGTCTCGACTTCCGGGTGATGGCTCCAGTGAGCGTCGCCCGCAAGCGCGGTCCCCGGGTCTCGGGCAACCAAGTCGCCATGTGGCTCATGCATCTTCCGGTCGACGAGCCCGACCCGGTGCAGCGGCTCGAAGTGGTGCGGAACGAGACCGCCCATCTGAAGACCACCAATCAGGCGCTCGGCGCCACGACTCTGGTGCAGATCAGCTCCGGGGCCCCGATCACGATGGTGTCGATGGCGGCTCGGCTGGCGACGGGGGCGCGTCCGTTCAACATGACGGTGACCAACGTCCCCGGTCCCCAGTTCCCGCTGTACTTGCTCAAGTCCAAGATGCTCGCCACCTACCCGCTGGTGCCGCTGTGGATGAACCAGGGTGTCGGCATCGCATTGTTCAGCTACGACGGAAGCCTCGACTGGGGGTTCAACGCCGACTGGGACCTGCTTCCCGATCTCGACCGGTTCATCGAATCGATCGAGGTGGCGTTCGCCGAGCTGGAGGCCACCGCTGCGGCCGCCGTCTGACCGGCTTCCTGCTCAGCTGAAGAACGTGCGCGCCACCTCGTAGAGCTTGGGGTCGACCCCGCGGACCGTCGCGCACGCCTCCTCGAGGGGTATGGCCTCTATCTGCATGCCGCGCACCGCCATCATGACCCGGTCGGTGCCGTCGAGGGCGGAGTCCGCCGCGGCGACGCCCAGCCGCGTGGCCAGCACGCGATCGAAAGCAGTGGGGGTACCGCCCCGCTGGATGTGTCCCAGGACCGACACCCGTGTTTCGAAGCCGGTCCGTTCCTCGATCTCTGGTGCGATCTGATAGGCGACGCCGCCGAGGCGTTCGAATCCGAAGACGTCCTTGCGCACCGTGCGCTCCGTGCCGGCAGGGGGAGTGACACCCTCGGCCACGACGATCACCGAGTAATTGCTGCCGGCATCCTCGCGCCGACTGACGATGGAGGCGATCTCGTCGAGGTCGTACTCCATCTCCGGGATCAGCACCGCATCGGCACCGGCCGCAATCCCCGCGTAGGTGGCGATCCAGCCTTTGGTGCGCCCCATCACCTCCACGAGGATGACTCGGTTGTGCGACTCGGCCGTGGTGGTGATGCGGTCGATCGCATCGGTGGCGATCTGGACCGCTGTGTCGAAACCGAAGGTGATGTCGGTGCCGGCGATGTCGTTGTCGATGGTCTTGGGTACGCCGACGACGTTGAGGCCCTCATCGGCGAGGCGGAGCGCGGTCTTCAACGTGCCGTCGCCGCCGATCACCACCAGGCAGTCGATGCGGTGAGCCTCGAGTGTGTTCGTGATGCTGCGGAGCCCGTCGGCGTGCACGTAGGGATCCAGTCGGGACGTGCCGAGAATGGTGCCACCCCGTTGCAGGATCCCGCGCACCGCGTCTCTGTCCAGCCGCTTGACCTGGTTCTCGATGAGGCCTTCCCAGCCGTTGCGGATGCCGACCACACCCCCCTGGCCGCGGTCTTCCACCCTGCCCACGACGCCACGGATGACGGCGTTGAGCCCGGGGCAGTCGCCCCCGGCGGTCATCACGGCTATTCGTCCCATCCAGGCCTCCTCGACGCCGATTCCTGAGCCAGCAAGTGTGCCATGCGGTGGAAGGTGAGGTTGGTTCGCCGGGTCTGGCTCGTGACTCTTCCGCGGGACGCCAGTGCGTGCCCGCCCCGGAGTGAGCTGTCACCTCCGATGACCACCACGTCGTCGATGTCCGCATCGCTGAGCACCTCGGCTGCGGTGTCGAGCCCGCCTTCTTCGAGCATTCGCTGGCAGCGCCCCGTGTGGAGCATCGTCCCTTCTTCGTGCACGATGTTGCCCACGCTGCGGGGGGTCAGCAGGGTGCGTCGCCCGTCCAAGAGACCCTCGAATCCGTCCGCGACGCCGAACGCCGTGGCTCCGGCGGCGGCGGCCCGCACGGGGGCACGGATGCATCGGTTCATGCCAGGAGCGTCGCCACCGGAAGTGAGCACGGCAACACGTTGCATGAGGCGAGGATGGTAGCGACGCCGTGGGAGCGTTCGGATTCGCGCTCTAGCGCGCCGGAGGGCGCCGCTGGTAATGTGCTTACACGGTTGTAGTTTGTCGAATCGATCCATGAGTTTCGCCCACCTCCATGTGCACACCGAGTTCTCGATGCTGGATGGAGCTGCGCGCGTCAAAGACCTCGTTGCGGCCGTCGCGGCCGATGACCAACCTGCGGTCGCCATCACGGACCACGGCGTGTTGTACGGCGTCGTCGACTTCTACAAGGCGGCGTCGGCGGCCGGAGTCAAGCCGATCTTCGGGATCGAGGCATACCTGACGCCGGGCTCGCGGTTCGATCGCCCGCCACGACGTGACGACGTGCGGTATCACATGACGCTGCTCGCCACCGACGATGTCGGGTACCGCAACCTGATGCGACTCGCCAGCAAGGCGTTTCTCGACGGCTTCTACTACAAGCCGCGGATGGACGTCGAGCTGCTCGCAGAGCATGCCCAAGGGATAGTGGCCACCACGGGCTGTCTCGGCGGCCACGTGCCGCAGCTGCTGGCGCCCGATGCATCGCTCGAGGAAGGAAACCAGGGCCAAGTCCGTGACTACGACACGGCGGTTGCCACGGCGGCGATGTACCAGGACATCTTCGGCAAGGAGAACTTCTTCGTCGAGCTGCAGGACCACGGTATCGAGGCGCAACGCCGCATCATGGCCGACCTGCTCCAGATCGCACGCGACATCGATGCGCCGCTACTCGCTGCCAACGACAGCCACTACACCTACGCGTCGGAGGCGGAGGCCCACGACGTCCTGTTGTGCATACAGACCGGTGCCAACAAGAGCGACACCGACCGGTTCAAGTTCGAGTCGCAGGAGTTCTACATCAAGTCGGCGGCACAGATGCGGTCGCTGTTCCCCCAGTCCGAGTTCCCGGGTGCATGCGACAACACGCTGCTCGTCGCCGAGCGCGCCTCCGTCTCTCTCGAGTTCGACCAGATCCTGCTGCCCGAGTTCCCCGTGCCCGACGGCCACACCGAAGCCAGCTACCTCCGCCACCTCGTGTACGAAGGTGCCCGGCGCCGCTACGGCGATCCACTCGGGGACGAGGTCCGCAGCCGCATCGACTATGAGCTGGGCGTGATCGGCGACATGGGGTTCGATGCTTACTTCCTCATCGTGTGGGACCTCATCCGGTACGCCGGTGAGCGCGGCATTCGCACCGGTCCGGGTCGTGGCAGTGCCGCCGGTGCCATCGTCTCGTACTGCCTAGGGATCACCGATCTCGACCCATTGGACTATGGCCTGATCTTCGAGCGATTCCTGAATCCCGGTAGGCGGCAGATGCCCGACATCGACATGGACTTCGACGAGCGCTACCGGGGTGAGATGATCCGGTACTGCGCCGAGCGGTACGGGTCCGAACACGTCGCGCAGATCGTCACGTTCTCGACCATCAAGGGCCGCCAGGCACTCCGCGACGCCGCCAGAGTGCTCGGATTCCCGTACAGCCTCGGCGATCGAGTCTCCAAGCTCATGCCGCCGGCCATCCTGGGCCGGGAGGCCACACTCGACCAGTGCTTGGAGTCCCCCGGGCAGGAAGCCGGCCAGCAGGACCGGGACCACTACACGGCAGCGGCCGGCCTCCGCGAGATCTACGCCGCCGACCCCGATGCCAAACAGGTCATCGACACCGCCCGTGGACTGGAGGGGCTCCGTCGCCAGGACTCGATCCATGCCGCCGCCGTCGTCATCTCGCCGGTTCCCCTCACCGACATCGTGCCGCTGCAACGCAAAGGGGAGGAGGCCGAGGTCCTCACCCAATACGAGATGCACGCCGTCGAAGCGCTCGGTCTGCTCAAGATGGACTTCCTCGGCCTGCGGAACCTCTCCACCATCGAGCGGTGCCTGGAGCTCATCGAGGAGACCCACGGTGAGCGCATCGACATCGACAGCGTGCCGCTCGATGACGAGGCCGTGTTCGTCATGCTGCAGGCCGGCGACTCGATGGGCGTGTTCCAGTTCGAAGGCGGACCGATGCGAGCGCTCATGCGCAACCTCAAACCGGACAAGTTCGAGCACCTCATCGCATTGAACGCGTTGTACCGCCCAGGCCCACTGGGCGCCGGCATGCATCAGGAGTACGCAGATCGCAAGAACGGCAGAGCCGAGGTCACCTTCCTCCATCCCGACCTCGCCGACATCCTGAGCGACACCTTCGGGATCATGGTGTTCCAGGAGCAGGTGATGCAGGTCGCCCAGAAGATGGCGGGCTACTCGATGATCGAAGCCGACACGTTGCGCAAGGCCATGGGCAAGAAGATCCCCGCGGTGATGCGGGCCCAGGAAGCCGACTTCGTCGAGGGGTGCGTCGCCAATGGATACGACGAGCACCTCGCTCAGGAGGTCTTCGGATTCATCGAGCACTTCGCCGGATACGGTTTCAACAAGGCGCACTCCGCGGCCTACGGCCTCGTCGCCTACCAGACGGCCTGGCTCAAGGCCCACTATCCGGCCGAGTACATGGCGGCGCTGCTCACGTCGGTGAAGAGCAACAAGGACAAGACCGCGGTCTACCTCAACGAGTGCCGCACGATGGGCATAGAGGTGGTCGTCCCCGACGTGAACGGCTCCGAGTCCGACTTCGCCGTCCGCGCCGGCGCCATCCTCTTCGGCATGTCGGCCGTGCGCAACGTCGGCGAAGCGGCGGTGTCACTCATCATCGCCGAGCGTGACAAGAACGGCCCCTTCGAGTCGTTCGCCGACTTCATCAACCGGGTGGACGTCACCGTGCTCAACAAGCGCACCATCGAGTCGCTCATCAAGGCCGGAGCCTTCGAGTCACTGGGCGTGTCGCGCAAGGGTCTGATGCTCATCTTCGAGCAGATGCTCGACGCCACGCTGTCTCGGCGGCGGGCCGAGGACATGGGTCAGTTCAGCCTGTTCGCCGGTGACGACGAGGCCCTGCAGGAGTCACCCGTCGCCGTTCCGGAGGGCGAGTGGGACAAGAAGATCAAGCTCGGCTTCGAGAAGGAGATGCTCGGCCTCTACATCTCCGATCATCCCCTCCTCGGGGTCGAGAAGGTCTTGGGGGCCATCACGACCACCGACATCCCCGGGCTGTGGGAGTTGGAGGACAAAGCCCCTGCCACCCTCGGCGGCATCGTGACCGGCGTCACCACCCGTTACACCAAATCGGGCGATCCGATGCAGTTCTTCCAGCTCGAGGACCTCAAGGGCAGCGTCGAGGTGGTGTGCTTCCCGCGGACCGTGGCCGAGTTCGGGCCGTACATTCGCGAAGACGCCGTGGTGATCGTCGGGGGCCGAGTGGACCATCGCGGCGACTCGGTCAAGTTCATCGGACAAACACTGAGCGAACCGCAGCTGGTCACCGACGAGATGGTGCGGCTCCGCGTGCCCGCTGCCCGCATGTCGCGCAACATGGTCGACCGCCTGCGCCGTGCCCTCCACAACCATCCAGGGGCGGCTCCGGTCTACCTGCACATGGTGGGCGATCAGGGCGAGAAGGTCCTCAAGCTCGGTGATGACCATAGGGTCGAGCCGCGTTCGGCGCTCTATGCCGAGCTGCGTGAGCTCTTGGGCCCGTCGGCGGTGCTCTGACTCAGTAGCTGGGGACGTACCTGCCCCCCAGCCGGGGGGCGGCGGCATTGGGCGAGCTGGCCATCCCCACGAAGGCTTCGAGATCGGCCGGGGGTAGGGCCTTTGCGAACAAGAAACCTTGGACCGTGTCGCAGCCGAGTTCCTCCAACATCGCCAACTGATGTGCCTGCTCGACGCCTTCGGCGACCACTTCGAGATCGAGGCTGTGGGCGAGAGCGATGATCGCGGTGGAGATGGCGGCCTCGTTCGAGTTCGGGCTCAGCTCCTGCACGAAGCTGCGGTCGATCTTGAGCGCATCGATGGGGAAGCGCTTCAGGTAGCTCAACGACGAGTAGCCGGTACCGAAGTCGTCGATGGCGACGGTCACCCCGAGCTCCTGGAGCTCGGCGAGCGTCTCCCGGGCACGGTCGATGTCATCCACCAGGGCGCCCTCAGTGAGCTCGACCTGGATCCGGCTGGCTTCTATGCCCGCATCGGCCACGGCCTTGGCGACGACCTCGGCCAGGTCGCCGTTGCGGAATTGCCGGGCGGACACGTTGACGGACACCTGGAGCTGGTCGAGCCCGATGGTGTCCCATTGCGCCACTTGACGGCACGCCCGCTCGATGACCCACTCGCCCAATCCGAGGATGACCTCGGTCTCCTCGGCGAACGGAATGAACTCGCCGGGGAGGATCTCGCCCTGCTCCGGGTGGCTCCACCGGATCAACGCCTCGGCACCGGTGACCTTGCCGCTGCGAAGGTCGACTTTGGGCTGGAACGCAAGCCGCAGTTGCTTGTCGCTGGAGAGCGCTCGGCGCAGCCCGTCCAGCATTTCGAGCCTGCCCCGAGTGAGCGCCTTCAACTCGGGTGAGTAGTACTGGTACGTGTCGCCGCCCAGCTGTTTGGCGGACACCATCGCCACTTCGGCGTTTTCGAGCAGATCGTCCGGGTGGGTGCCGTCGAGGGGTGCCACCGCGATGCCGATGCTCACCGACGGGTGCAGCTCGTGCGCCCCGGCCGCGGTCGGCAGCTCCAGTGCCGCCATGAGTTTCTCGGCGACACGGCCCGAGTCCTCGGCGCGATGGTTGCCTTCGATGAGGATGGCGAAGCGGTCGTCTTCGAGCCGGGCGACCGTGTCGCTGGCCCGGACCACCTCCTTGAAACGCGTCGCGAGCTCTTGCAGGAGGCGGTCGCCGGCGGCGTGGCCGAAGCGTTGGTTGATCTCGGTGAGCCCGTCGACGTCCACCACCAGCACCGAGGCGTACTCGTCCAGCTTCGCGCTGCGGGCGATGGCGTATTGCAGACGCTCGGCCAGAGGATCGCGCCGTATCAATCCGGTGAGGTGATCCGGACGGCTCGGCCGGCTCAGCTTGCGATGCTCTTCTCGGCGCCGTTTCACCTCGGGAGCGAGGATGAACACGATCACGGTGGTGAGGAAGGCCAGCAGGAGCATCACGACCTCGACCCGCAGCAGCGTGGCCGATCTCTTGGATGCGTCGTCGACGAGCAGAGATCGCAACCCGGCCATGGAGCCGCGGAACGCCCCGGTGGCGTCGACCACAGCTGGTGCCGCACTCTCATCGCCGGCGGCGAGGCGGTCGGCGACGGACCTCAGCTCGTCGTACACGGGCTCAACTGCGGCAAATGCGCGCTCTGCGGTGGCGCTGTGCTCGCCACTCACCCCCAGGGCAGCATTGCCGTAGCGCAGCCCGTAGTGGTCCCGGTCGAGCATCACGAGCGAGTTGCGGATGGTGTCGTCGACGCCGTCGCCGGCGGCGATCTCGAGGGCGGCCTCAGAGATGACGTGGCTGATGGCGATCTGCTGGTCGGCGATACGGATGCGCCGGTTCGCTTCGTCCTGATCGGCGCGGAAGTTCATCAGGATGACGATCGCGGCGAGTGCGGCGAGCGTCAGCAGCGGCAACGTGACCAAGGCGATGCGGCCATGGCCCTCCCATGCCGTCCTGATGTTCATGCGCCGGTCCCTTCCCGCTGCTGGTCTGGTTATCGGCCACATCGGTCGTCGGTTGAGTGAATCTACAAGCGCTGGTTAGGGGTCGATTGCGGGTTGTCGACCCGGTTCAGGGCCCTGAAGCAGGCCGTCGAGGTCCCAACCCTCGGCTGACTCGATCATCGTGCCGAGCGCGGTCAGATCGGTGGGAGCCTCGGCCAACCACGGCACAGTCACGATACGCGCCCCGAACTGGCCCGCGAACTCGCTACGGGCGTCGGCCTGGCGGCGCACCTCGGTGCCCCATCGCTCCAGGTTGTCACGCAGGATCCGGCGGGTCTCCTCGTCGGGACCGTCGGGCACGGGATGTCGATGTGCCCAGTCGGATGGCAGTGTCCGGTTGAAGACGAGCCGGGTGGGCGTCGGGACACTCTCGTCGGTGAAGAACCGATGCGCTTCCCGGATGGGGGTGGGGTCCGTGGTGGTGACCACCACCGTCTCCGCCTCGGCGAGATGCCCTTCGACAGTGTGGGCGCGTGCCGAGAGCCCGTCGTAGATCGTCCGCAGATCGAGCAGGAATTCGGCGACCTGTTCGAGCAGCTGCCCGCCGAGGATGGTGTCGGTGAAGCGCAGGACGGGGCGAGCGGTGATGCGATACAGCGTTCGTCGTCCGGGCAGCCCGGCGCCGGTGAGCCACCGCAGCAGCTTGCCGCCCACGAGATCGCGCATGCGGCGCGGTGCCGAGTAGAACTCGATACCGCCGCCCGCCGGCGGGGTGTCGATGATGACGATGTCCCAGAACCGGGACTCGATGTAGGCCGACATCTGCTCTCCCGCTGCGTACGACTGGGTCGCCGGGAAGCGATCGGCGATGGCGCGAAAGAACGGATTGTCGTGCAGGCGGGCCGCGGCGTCGGCGGGGGCATGGCGGTCGATGATCGCCTCCCAAGAGGCTGCGGCGTCCAGCATGGCCGCGTCGAGACCAGGTAAGGCGGTCACCTCGGTGGGCTCGTTGCCCAGGTCCTCCAGGCCGAGAGCGCCGGCCAGACGGCGTGCCGGGTCCACCGTCAGCACCAAGGCTCGCATCTTCCGCGACGCAGCAGCCACTGCCAGCCCGGCCGAGATGGTGGTCTTCCCCACGCCCCCGGCGCCGGTGACGATGATCGCCCGCGTCATGGCGCCTCACCCGTCCATTGGTCCTCCCACTCGTCGGCCAGACGGGCCGCAACTTCGGGCGGGGTGTGGAGCCCAAAGAGGTAGGGGAGCTCCACGTCGCGCGGCAGGGACGCGAGCCAACTCGCCTGCTCCGCAACGAGCTGTGTGTGGAGCATGGCGGCATCGGCGTGAGGGCCAGGGGGCAGCGCGGCGATATCGATGGAGTCCAATGGCGGTAGCACGCGGTTCACCGTGATGCCGGCGACATCGATGACCGGCTCGTCGGCGAGCTGGTCCAGCGCCTGCACGGTTTCGGCCACCGGCAGTTCTTCCGGCGTCACGACCAACACCAATCCGGAGGTGGATGGATCGAGCAGGGCGGCGCGCATCCTCGCCGCCTGCTCTCGCACCCGTCCGCTGGGGACCAGGTCGCGGATGGTGATCGGCGCCCGCAGGTAGGAGATGAGCTGGCCGAGCGGCACGGCGTCGACGATGACGAGATCCCACTCGTCCTGCCACAGCTCGTAGATCGGCTTTCCGATGCTCACGATCTCACGCACCCCGGGAACGGTGTCGACGACCGCGGCGAGGGCGGCCGTGATGGGACCGGTGGGTGCCGCCTTCGGCGTGGGGACCTGCAGGCGGAGGTACTCGTCGAGTGCGCTCGAGCGGTCCACGGCCAGCGCGAACAGCCCGGGACGGATCTCCTGGGCCCGGTAGCTCAGGTGGTCGACGCCGAAGTGTGACGCCAAGCCGATGTGGTCGACGAGCCCCATGACGAGGACGCGCCGGCCACGGCGGGCGGCGACGGTGGCAAGCGCCGCGGTCACGGCCGACTTGCCCACGCCGCCCTTACCGGAGACGAACAGGAGGCGCCGGTCGAGCACGGCGGCGAGACTAGTTGCGAGTAGCCTGCACCAATCCGGTTCGGCGGGCCGGAGGGTGACTCAGGAGGGTCCTGTGGCAGAGTTCGACATCGACCAGTTCCTGGCGCGGTTCCGAGAGCGGGCCGCCGCGGTCAAGGCGCGGGGCATCCCGCCGCTGGAGGCCGATGCGCGGCGCGCGTTCATCAAACAGGCCGAACTCGACTACCTCGATTACTCCCTCGTGGGTCAGGCCGAATGGACGGTCGAAGACGGGGAGACACTGACCCTGCGCATCCCATTGGCGAGCAGCGAGGAATGACCGCGCGTCACGACGTCGCGGTCGTATGATCGGCGAGCGATGCGGCAGTACCTCGACCTCCTCGATCACGTCCTCGAACACGGCACCGCGAAGTCCGACCGCACCGGCACCGGCACTCGCTCGGTGTTCGGTCACCAGATGCGGTTCGATCTCTCCGCCGGATTCCCGATGGTCACCACCAAGAAGCTGCATCTGCGCTCCATCGTGCACGAGCTGCTGTGGTTCATCGCCGGCGACACGAACATCGGCTACCTCAACGACAACGGCGTCCGCATCTGGAACGAGTGGGCGGACGAGCACGGCGAGCTCGGCCCGGTGTACGGCAAGCAGTGGCGGTCCTGGGGCACACCCTCGGGGGACACCATCGATCAGCTCGCCGAGGTGATCGAGCAGATCCGATCGAATCCCGACAGCCGCCGGCTCATCGTGAACGCCTGGAACGTCGGCGAGATCTCGGAGATGGCGCTGCCGCCATGTCACATGATGTTCCAGTTCTATGTCGCCGACGGTCGGCTGTCGTGCCAGCTCTACCAGCGTTCGGCGGATGTGTTCCTGGGCGTGTCGTTCAACATCGCCAGCTACTCGTTGCTCACGGCGATGGTTGCCCAGGTGACCGGCCTCGGGCCGGGCGAGTTCGTCCACACCCTTGGTGACGCTCACCTGTACGACAACCACCTCGAGCAGGCGCGCTTGCAGCTGACTCGTGCGCCGCGGTCGCTCCCGAAGCTCATCTTGAACCCGACGGTGTCGTCGATCGACGGGTTCACGTTCGACGACGTCTCTGTGGTCGACTACGACCCCCATCCGCACATCTCCGCGCCGGTCGCCGTGTGATCCGACCCCGGATCACGTTGCTCTGGGCGATGGCGGAGAACGACGTCATCGGCGACCGAGGAGGCCTGCCGTGGCACCTGCCCGACGAGTTGGCCCGGTTCAAGGCGCTGACGCTGGGAGGTGCCGTGATCATGGGCCGGGCCACCTGGGAATCGCTGCCGCGCCGGCCGCTGCCCGAGCGCCAGAACATCGTGCTGACGCACAACGAGGAGTATCTGGCAATCGGCGCCGAGACGGCACGTTCCTTCGAGGAGGCCCTGGCTGCTGTCGCCGGGGACACGGCATTCGTCATCGGTGGAGCCAGTGTGTTCGAAGTGACGCTGCCAATGGCCGATCGGCTCGAGGTGACCTGTGTCCATGGCGAGGTCGAGGGGGACACCTACATGCCGCGTGTGGACTGGTCACGGTGGACCCTGATCGCGGAATCGCACCACCCGGCGGACGAGCGTCACGAGCTCGCCTTCACCTACCGCACCTTCGATAGGGCCCCCCGGGGGTAACCTCTCGTCGTGATCGCGATTCGCATCTTCATCGGGGTGATCCTCGCCGCCATCATCGCCGTGGCCAGCGTGCCGCTGCTCGTGTTGCTCGACCTGGTGGGCGGCGGTGACGGGTGGGGAATCTGCGATCGTGGCCTCGGCTCTTGCCGGACCGGGTACTTCGACGGTCCCGAGCTCATCGGCGTGCTCATGCTGTCGCTGTTCGTGCTCCTGGGTGTGCTCCGTGTCGCCGTGCTCATGCTGCGGCGCATGCGAGCCCGGCGCGATGCGTCCCGGCACATGACGGTCGTCGGCTGAAGGGACACTTGAACCCCATGGATGCCGATAAGCCAGAGGAACTGCCTCTCAGCCAGCGCATGCCCGGCTACCTGAAGAGCTTTGGCCTGGGCCTGGTGCTCTCTGCGGTCGCAGGTGGCCTCATCGGCCTGCTGAGCAGCTCGCGCGTGCTCGTCGCCGTCGGCTACACGATCCTGTTCTACGGCATCATCCTGCTCATGGCCGGCGGTACCTCCGGCGGTGGCTACCGCAACCTGACGTTGGGCTCGGTGGAGGCACTCTTCGGGGCGAGGAGCACGGTCGACGACGACCTGTCCGCCCCCGACGCCGACAACGCCGAGAAGCCGCGAGATCCGATGGCCCGGTTGCGCGCCGGGCTGCGTCCGGAAGCCAATCCGCGCGCCTTCTGGCAGGTGATCGGAGGCTTCGGGTACCTGGCCATCGGTCTCGGCATCGTTGTGGCGATGAGCTGAGCGATCGTCAGACCCGCCGGCTCAGTGCGGCGACACACCCGCCGATCGTCACGAGGGTCGTGACCACGAGCGCCCACGCCCCCATGCCGATGGAGCCGTCGCCGCTGGCGGCTCGGGCGAGGTCGGCGGCATCAGCGGCGTCGGCGACTTTGGCGACGGCGAACAGCAGGGCCACGCTGCACGAGACGATGGCAACGACCGCGCTCACCGGCCCGAATCCCTCGCCGCGGTCCCCCGCGAGCGCAAGGAGTGCAGCCGGGAAGAGGAAGAGCAGCACCGGCCAGGCGTCGCCTTCGACCCCGTTCACGTGGCCGATCAGCGGCGCGCTGAGATAGGGCAGCGCCAGGGCGGCAGCGGCCAGGGCATAGCCGATGAGGATGATCCAGCGGGCGAAGTGCACGGCGGCAACCTACCTCGTGCGGTCAGGGAACATTCACCCGCTCGTCGGCGACGAAGAGACCGCGGGCGGACGCCACTGTCGTCTCGGCCGTTCGCATCTCGCCGGAGATGATGAGGCGCTTCCCGCGGCGCTTCTCCAACTTCCCCTGCATCTCGTAGCCGGCGTCGACCGGGGCGGTCTTCCCGAACCGCACATCGAGCGTGCCCGTGACCACGAAGACGCCTTCGACCAGCATCGCGGTCCACGCCATCACCTCGTCCAGCGCTGCCATCACGATGCCGCCGTGGAGGACACCCTCGAAGCCGCGGAAGTCCGATCGTGGAGTGAACGCAGCCGTGATGGTGTCGCCGTTCTTGACGAACTCGGCGAGGCGCAATCCCATCGGGTTGGCATCGCCGCACCCGAAACACCGCTCATACTGCCGCTTGATGGCGGTGACCGCCTCTGCCAGTGGTACTCCGTCGGGAAGCTCCGTCGTCATCCCAGCCTCATCACCCCGTCGTCGAGCGAATGCACCTTGACCAGGGAATGGACTTCCCAGCCATGGTTCTCGAGCCGGCTGCGTCCTTCCATGTAGGTCTTCTCGATGACGAAGCCCATTCCGGCCACCGTCGACCCTGCCTCCTCGATGATGTCACCGAGTGCCTCGGCGGTTCGACCACCCGAGAGGAAGTCGTCGAGGACGATCATCCGTTGTCCCGCCTGCAGCAACCGGCGGGCAACTTCCACGCGGTACTCGGCGCCCTTGGTCGGTGAGACCACTTCGCGGAAATACGCATAGCGGTCGCCCGGGCCGAGGAACTTCTTGGCGTACACCACGGGAACGCGGAGCGCCAGACCGGTGGCGATGGCCGGAGGGATACCGGACGCCTCTGCCGTGATGATGGCGTCCGGCGCACTCGGCCCGAAGCACGCGGAGAACGAGGCCCCGATGTCGGCGAGCACGCCCGGATCCACCCGATGGTTGAGGAACTCGTCCACGAGCAACAGGTTCCCCTCTACCCGGGAGTGCCTCTCGACGGCAGTGCGCAGATCCAAGAGGCGCAAGCGTACTCGTGACGTCGTGACTACGCCCGGCCTCGATGCCGCTGTGCCGTGGTGACCTCGCCCCCGACGGTAGGGGGCTCGAGAGGTAACATCCGAGCCCTCATGCAGCTCCCGGAGACAACCGCCGCCGAGCGTCGCGCGGCACGGGTCGTCCTCAACCGCCTCGAGAAACGCTACCCCGACATCGGCACCGCACTCGACTACGACAACCCGTGGCAGCTGTTGGTCGTCACCGTGCTGTCGGCGCAGACCACCGACGAGAACGTCAACAAGGTGTCGGGTCGTCTGTTCGACCGCTGGCCCACCCCGGCCGACCTTGCGGCGGCCAATCCCGAGGAGGTCGAGCAGATGGTGTACTCGACCGGGTTCTTCAGGCAGAAGGCCAAGTCCATCCAGGAGCTCTCCGTCGATCTGCTCGACACATACGGTGGTGAGGTACCCCGGGATCTCGACCAACTCGTCAAGCTGCGGGGTGTGGGCCGCAAGACTGCATCGGTGGTGCTGGCGGAGATGTGGGACATCCCCGCGATCGCAGTCGACACGCACGTGAAGCGCGTCACCAATCGCCTCGGCCTGGTGGACGAATCCGACCCTGTGAAGGTGGAGGCCAAGCTCATGGCGCTTTACCCCCGAGGGAAGTGGTCGGGCATCTCGATGCGGGTGATTCAGTTCGGGCGTGACGTCTGCGATGCCAAGCGTCCTCGCTGCTGGGAGTGTCCTCTCGCAGATCGCTGCCCATACCCGGACAAGACGCCCGGTCCCCCGTGAGCGAGCGATCGGCCGCTGCCACCCCATGAGGTTCCGCAGCCCGTACGACCATGAGATCGCTCGGCTGGCCCTTCCGGCGCTGGGCGCCCTGGCGGCGGACCCTCTGGTGTCGCTCGTTGACACGGCCTGGGTCGGTCGGCTGGGACCAGCCGAGTTGGGCGGTTTGGCGGTCGCCGGCGCCGTGTTCGGGGTGGCGTTCTTCCTGTTCAACTTCCTTGCGTACGGCACCACGCCCTTCGTGGCCGCCGAGGTCGCGGAAGGCAGGCGAGAGCGCGCCGGCCGCTTCGTCGCGACCGCGCTGGCGGTGGGCCTCGTCCTGGGCGTCGCCGGAACGCTCGCGCTGTGGTTGTTCGACGATGCGTTCGTGAGCGTGATGGGCGCCGGCGAGGAGGTGGCGCCTCCGGCACTGACGTACCTACGAATCAGGGCGCTCGCCGTGCCGGCCGTGTTGCTGAGCACGGTCGGCCATGGTGCCTTCCGCGGGTACCAGGACACGCGCACCCCGTTCGTAGTGGCCGTCGTGGTGTCGGTGATCAACCTGGCGTTGGACCCGCTCCTCATCTTCGGAGCAGGATTGGGGGTTGCGGGGGCGGCGTGGGCAACGGTGGTGGCGCAGTGGCTGGGTGCGTTCTGGTTCGGGTGGTTGTTGCTGAAGTCGCGCCGTATCGAACTCGGAGTGGTGCTGACTCGGCCGAAGTGGTCGGACGCGCGCCACCTGCTGGGCGCCGGTCGGGCACTGGTGCTGCGCACGGCGGCGCTGCTGGCCGCGTTCACCTATGCCACCGCGGTCGCGACCCGGCTCGGCACCATCGCCGTGGCCGCCCACCAGGTGGCCTTTCAGGTGTGGTTGTTCCTCGCCCTGGTCCTCGACGCGCTCGCCGTGGCCGGCCAGGCGATGGTCGGTCGCTACTTGGCGGTCGACGTGCGGCTTGCTCGCGACGTGACTGTGCGGCTCCTCGGCCTTGGCCTCGTCGCCGGAGTCGGGCTGTCGGTCGCGCTCTGGATCGGCCGGCCGTTCTTGCCATCGCTCTTCACGGACGATGCCGCGGTGGTGGCGGCGGTGGGAGCGGTGTACTGGCTGGTGATCGTCATGCAACCGCTCAATGCGCTCGTGTTCGTCTGGGACGGCATTGCGATCGGTGCGCAGGCGTTCGGCTACCTCGCCAGGTGGATGGTCGTGGCTGCCGCCGCCACCGTCGGGGGTCTGGCGATGGTGGGGCCGATGGGCTGGGGGCTCGAGGGGGTGTGGTGGAGTCTCGTGCTGTTGATGGTTATTCGGGGGAGTGCTCTGGCGGTGTGGCAGCTGCGCGGGCCGCTCCGAGCAGATCGCGTCCCCTCGTCTCCGGGAGCCTGAGCGCCAGGAAGGTGGCGAACACCAGACCCACACCGAGGACGGCAATCGACATGGACAAGCCCAGCGAATCGACGTACAGCGCTCCGAACACGAAACCGCCGATGCTTCCGGCAATCGCCGCGTTGGATATCCAGCCGCCGATGGTGGCCCGAATCCGCGTGGGGAAGAGCTCGGTCTTGTGGGCGCCGAACGCCGGTGTGAGCATGCTTGCGCCGAACGAGGCGATGAAGATGGAGGGAGCCAACAGCCACCCAGAGCCGAGTGAGTAGAAGCCGAGGCCACCAACGAGGCCGAGGAGGATCGCGGCGACAGTGGTAGGCCGGCGCCCGATCAAGTCTGCGGCGCGGCCACCTGCGAGCAAGCCCAGGGTGCCGGCGCCGGAGAACACGATCAGCAAGAACCGAGCCGGCCCCGCCTCCCACTGCAGATCGTCGATCATGCGCTCCAGGACGAAGTTGAACGCCGGTGACGAGAACGCGGCCACGAAGAACGCCACGCCGGCAAGCGGCCAGAAGTACTTGCCCACTCCCGCCCGCATGGCTTGTCCGAACGAGACCGGGTCGAGGTCCGGCACGAAGGCTCGCGACTCGTTGAGAAACTTTGCCAGCAACGGGAGGGCCAGGAACCCGACGGCGGTGAGTGCGAAGAGGATGCGCCAGGCGTCATCGCTCCTCTCGGTGATCGGCAGCAAGATGAGGCTGAGCCCGGTGCCCATCGCCGATGTCATGGCATAGATGCCGATGCCATATCCCCGAATCGGCGGGCTCAGCTCCTCGGCGAGGATCACCACGGCCAGCGCTGCGATCGCCACCACGCTGATACGCGTGATCGATTGGAACACCACGAAAGGGATCGCGCCGGGTACCAGAGACGTGAGCAGGTTGGAGGTGGGGAGCAGCGCAACGGCGAGCAGGAACGGTCGCCGCCGGCCGCGGCGATCGCCGACCATCGCGAAGAGGAGCGCCAGGAACGAAGCCGCTCTGGTCGCGGCGAACACCCAGTTGAACTCGCCTTCCGTCAAGTCGAGGCTCATCCGGGCGTATGGCAAGGTGTGACTCAGCAACGCCCCGCCATACCCCGACACGAACGCCGCCACGGCCATGAGAAACACGATCCGCCGGTCGCGGACGTTGAGCCGAGTCGCCGGCCGGAGGGCATTCGGGAGCACCACGAGGCCGAGAGATTACCCACAACGACGGACCGGCGGGATAATGGGAATCAACCGCCACCATGACGGGTTGGCTTCGGAAGCCGGCCTCCGGGGCGGGTGGCCCGATGTCAGCCAGGGGCGAGGCCGATGGAAACCGACGTCAATTTCCTCATCGCATTCGTGTTCGGTGCGCTCAGCTTCGTGTCGCCGTGCGTGCTGCCGTTGCTGCCCGGCTACTTGAGCCTCATGTCCGGGTACTCGGTGCAGGACCTCGCCGAGGGCAATGCCTCGGTGCGCAAGGTCGCCACCGGCACGTTGCTCTTCATCGCCGGGTTCACCACGGTGTTCGTGATGTTGGGGGCCTTTGCCACCGGTTTGGGATCGTTCATGCGACAGAACCTCGGCACGTTCACCCGGATCGCCGGATGGGTCGTCATCCTGATGGGGGTGTTCATCGCCGTCACCGCCGTGTGGAACCCACGCATCCTCTTGCCCTTCATGCGGGAACGCCGGGTCGACGTGCGACCGAGCAAGCTGGGCAGCTTCGCTCCGCCGGTGATGGGTGCCGCCTTCGCATTCGGCTGGACGCCGTGCATCGGTCCCGTCCTCGCCGCCATCTTTGCCCTTGCTTCGAGCGAGGACACCGTCGGTCGCGGCATGGGATTGCTCGCTGCGTACTCCCTCGGGCTCGGCATCCCCTTCCTGCTGGCCTCCCTGGCCATGACCAAGGCGTTCTCGTTCTTCACCTGGGTCCGTCGCTATGTCCGTCCCATCAACGTGGCGTCCGGCCTCCTGCTCGCCGGCTTTGGCGTGCTCATGGTGACCGGTGAGCTGACCCGGTTGTCCTCGTGGTTCACCGATCTCTTGATAAGACTCAACCTGGACGGTCTCACGACTATTTAGCCTTGTAGCTGCTCCGGCGCGGGTGCTCGGAGCCCGGGTGGTGGGGCCGTCGCAGCTACGTGCTGCCGCTCTGGTGCGTGGTCCCGCAGGCGACGGCCGCCCGAGTCGTGTTGTCGCTGCTCCGGCGCCGGTCGTTGGAGCCCGTCCTGTCGGCGCTTCCACCGGTCTGGTGCTCGTTGGCAGCCCGTGACGGCTCAGGACGGACCAATATGGTCCCGTGCAGCCCTCACGCGCCGAATTCATGACGCTGGCCGCCTCACACGAGGTGGTGCCGGTGTGGATCGATGTGCTCGGCGATCGCGAAACGGCTGTGTCCGTCTTCGAGAGGTTGGTCGGCGACAACGACGGATTCCTGCTGGAGTCCGTCGAGGGTGGTGAGCGGTGGGCGAGGTGGTCGTTCGTCGGCTGGCGTCCCGAGGTCACCTTGGTGAGCCAGGGCGGGACGAGCCGGCTCGAGGGCTCCAACATCGATCTGTCCGGAGCCGACCCGCTCGAGGCACTCGAAATCGTGCTGCAGCGGCATCGGACCGCCGTCCCCGACGATGCGCCTCCTTTCTACGCCGGGGGCGTCGGGTATCTGTCCTACGACTGTGTGCGGTACGTGGAGCATCTTCCCGATCCGCCTCCCGACGATCGGGGTCTTCCCGAGATGGTCTGGATGTTCCCCGGTTTCGTGGTGGCGCTGGACCGGTTCGCGCAGACGCTACGGATCTTCCGCAACGTGTACGTCGGGGATCATCCCGAGCATCAGTACGACGAGGCCGCCGCCGAGCTGGGAGAGGTGGTGGACCGCCTTGGCCATCGGCAGCCATACACGGTGCACGCCCGTCCCCGGTTCGACGTCGCGCCGGAGGCTCGGTCGAACACCACCAAGGCGGAGTTCATCACTTCGGTGGAGCGTGCCGTCGACTACATCAATGCGGGCGACGCCTTCCAGATCGTGCCATCGCTCCGGCTCGAGGCCGACTTCGATGGCGACCCGTTTGCCGTATACCGGGCACTGCGGCTGGTGAACCCGTCACCGTTCCTGTTCTTTGTCCGGCGTCGTGGCCTTTCCATCGCGGGTTCGTCGCCGGAGTTGATGTCGCGGCTACGGGACGGGCAGGTGACGAGTCGACCGATCGCCGGCACCCGCCCTCGAGGATTGTCGCCGCGCGAGGACGAGGCGCTGGCCGCCGAGCTGCTCGCCGATCCCAAGGAGCGGGCCGAGCACGTCATGCTGGTCGATTTGGCGCGCAACGACCTGGGTCGGGTGTGCGAGTTCGGATCCATCACGGTGGACGAGCTGATGGTGATCGAGCGGTATTCCCATGTCATGCACATCGTCTCCGGTGTGTCGGGCCGCATCCGCGACGGCCTGGGTCCCGTGGACGTCCTGCGAGCGACCTTCCCGCATGGCACGGTGTCGGGGGCGCCCAAGGTGAGAGCGATGGAGATCATCGACGAGCTGGAGCCGACGGCTCGTGGCCCATACGCCGGTGCGGTGGGGTACGTGGACTTCTCCGGGAACCTCGATACGGCGATTGCACTGCGAACCCTTGTGATAGCCGGTGGCAAGGCCTGGGTGCAGGCGGGCGCCGGCATCGTGGCGGACAGTGTCGCCGTCGCCGAGTACGAAGAGTGTCTGAACAAGGCCGCCGCCGCCCTCGCCGCCATTGGAGCTGCCGGCGATGTCTGACTCCTACGGCGACGTCACCGGCGAATACGCCTCACTTCGCACGGGCGCCGCGGTGGTCACCGGCACGCACGAAGTGGTGTGGGTGCGGGGGCCCGACGCGGCCGGATTCCTCGACGGACTCCTCAGTCAGGACCTCGCGGCGGCGGTACCGGGGAGCGTGGTGCGGTCGCTGCTGCTGGCGCCGCAAGGCAAGCTGCGGGCGGTGCTCTGGGTGTTGGTCGGGGACGCCGAGTTCGGGCTCGTTGCCGACGCCGGGGTGGGGGACGACGTCGTCGGCGATCTCTCCCGGTTCAAGATACGGGTGGATGCGCAGATCACCGGGCCTGCAGAGCTCTCCAGCCTCGTGGGGCCCGAGGCAGCCACCGTGCTCGGTCGCATCGAGCTCGTCACCGATGGCTGGTCGGCGCATCCACTGGTGGCAAAGGCCCCGTTGGGTTCTCTGCCTCGCTACTTCATCGCTGAGGAGTCCGAGCCCACCGTGCTCGGCAACGGGGCGGCCCGCGCCGGCCGCCTGGCGCTGACCGCCGTGCGAGTGGAGCAGGGGGAGCCCCGCATGGGAGTCGACATCGATGGGTCGACCATTCCCCAGGAAGCAGATGTGGTCGAGGGCGCCGTGTCCTTCACCAAGGGGTGCTACCTGGGCCAGGAGCTGGTGGCCCGCATCGACTCTCGCGGCCACGTCAACCGGCATCTGCGCGCCGTCGTGCTCGAGGACAACGTGTTGCCGCCCGAGGGCGCCGAAGTCGTCAGCGGCGAGCGGGTGGTCGGTCGGATCACATCGGTCGCCGAGTCGCTCGAAGTGATGGCTCCGGTCGGCCTGGGCCTCATCCGTCGTGAGGTGCAGCCCGCCGACAGGGTCGAGGTCACCTGGGAAGGCGGCACGGCCTCGGCCCGGGTGGAAGCACTCCCGCTGGTGTAGGTCGCCCGTTTCCTTCACTCACCTCTTACAAACGTCGAACAAGTGTTACCGATGATTCGAGTGAGATGACCGAGACACATCGCGGCATGGTGCTGCTCATCGAGGACGAAGAAGAGATCGCCGAACTGGTTCGGATGTATTTCGAGAACGAGGGCTACCGGTTCGTGCATGCCGCCGACGGTGAGAGCGGGTTGGATCGGCTGGCCTCGCGTGAGGCCCGAGTCGTGTTGTTGGATCTGGGGCTGCCGGGCATGGACGGCGTCGAGGTGTGTCGCCGGATCCGCGCCACGTCCGACGTGCCGGTCATCATGCTCACGGCTCGCGACAGCGAGGTGGACAAGGTGGTCGGTCTGGAGATCGGTGCAGACGACTACGTGACGAAGCCGTTCTCGCCGCGCGAGTTGGTGGCGCGAGTCAAGGCCGTCCTCCGGCGTGCCGAGGAGCGGCCGATGGCGCCGCAGACGTTGGAGGTGACGAGCTTCCGGATCGACTCGGGGCGGCGTGAAGTCACCCTGCCGGATGGAACCGTGATCCGTCCCACCGCTCGCGAGTTCGATCTCTTGTGGTACCTGGCCGACAACCTGGGACTCGTGCTGTCCAGATCGCAGATCCTCGAGGCAGTGTGGGGGTACGAGTACTTCGGCGAGACGAGGACGGTCGATGTCCACATCCGGCAGCTCCGCAAGAAGCTCCCGGACATCCCCATCGAGACGGTGTGGGGAGTGGGCTACCGAATGCGTGACTGATGCAACGCCGGATCTTCTGGGGTGCTGCCGTCGTCGCGTTCGTGATGCTGGTCATCGGTGTCCTCGCCGTCGGCGCCATCAGCCGCAGCGCTGCGGCGGAGGCTCGAGATGACCTCTTTCGACAGGCCGAGGTCACCGCTCGCCTGCTGGCCCAACAGCTCGGGAACGCCACCGACGCCCCATCGTTGCGTGAACTCGGCCAGCGCACCATCGAGCTCACCGAGATCGCCAGGCAGGTCGGCGGCCACGACTACGTCGAGGCGGCGATCGTGGTGGACGGTGAACTGCGGGCCTTGGGGCCCAACGATGTGATCATCTCCCGGCTGGAGCCGGGGCTCCCCGACCGTCAGATCACGAGCGTGAACGTCAGGGGCACCGAGGTAAGCGTGGTGATCCGGCAGGTCGACATCAACCGCCCCGTGCCGCTGCTCGTGGTCATAGGGCGAGACACCGTACCCCTCGGAGCCAGTGGGCTGTTGCGCCCGATCGTTCTTGCGCTCGTGGCCGGGGCCGGCCTGACCCTGCTGCTGGCGGGATATCTGGCCCGTCAGACCGCCAGGCGTCTCGATGCGCTCACCGCTGCCACCAGAGCCTTTGCCGCCGGCGACTTCTCGGCTCGCGCCCCCGAGGACGGTGATGACGAGGTCGCTGCCGTCGCCGCGACGTTCAACGAGATGGGGGCGCAGCTCGATCACGCCCGCAGGCGGGAACGAGACTTCCTCATGAGCGTCGGCCACGACCTGCGAACGCCGCTCACCACCATCCGCGGCTATGCGGAAGCCATTCAGGCGGGCCACGTGCCCGAAGACGATCTGCCCCGCGTCGCCGGAGTGCTCCACACCCAGGCCGGCCGCCTCAGCCGGCTGGTCGAAGACCTCATGCTGCTGTCACGGCTCGAAGCTCGCGAATTCACCTTGCGACCGGAGCCGGTCGATCTGCGCGCTCACCTCAAGGAGATCGCCGAAGCCTTCCGGGGGCGCGCCGACGCGGCGCACGTACGGCTCACCACGGACCTGGCCGATGTCGGGGACGTGATCACCGATGCCGATCGCGTCGGGCAGGTACTGGGAAACCTCATCGAGAACGCCCTGCGCTACACCCCTGAGAGTGGAGAGGTGACGATCGGGCTCCACCGCGGCGATGGCGATCGGCTCGTGGTGCGGGTGGCTGACAGCGGACCCGGGATCGACAGCTCCGACTTGCCCCATCTGTTCGAGCGGCTCTATGTCGCCCAGCGGTACCGCGCCGTGCGCCCCGAAGGGAGCGGTCTCGGCCTGACCATCGTCAAGGAGCTGGTCGACGTGCTCGGTGGACAGGTGACTGTGGAGAGTGAGATCGGTCGCGGCACCATTGTCAGCGTGTCGTTTCCCGTGAGCATCGGCCAAGGATCCGGGGCCGACTAGCGTCCCGCCGATGCGCAATCGGAAACTCGTCCTGGGACTCGCCGCGGTGGTCCTGGTGCTGGCAACATCGTGTGGCTCACTGGAGGGGCTGGAGGGTGCCGAGCTGTACGCGAACTCGTGCGCAGCGTGCCACGGGGCCGATGGCTCGGGTGGAAGCGGTCCTGCCGTCGGGGCCGGCAGTGACGCCGTCTCGCGTAGCGACGCCGAGCTCGATGCCGCGATCACCGCAGGTGTGGGCCGGATGCCGGGATACGGAAACCGCCTCACCTCGGCGCAGATCGACGGCCTCGTGGACTACATGCGAGAGCTGCAGATGGCGCCCTGATCCGCCCGCCTGCGAGCCCTCCAGGCGCAGGTACGATGGCCGGATGCTCGAGACCATCCTGGCGTCGGCGCGGCAGCGTCTCCCCGAGAGTCGGGCGGAGCGCCACCGGTTCGAGGCCGACGCCGCCGGCATGGCACCCGCTCGTTCTCTGGCCGCCGCACTTGCGGGTCCCGGCCTCGACATCATCGCTGAGATCAAGCGGCGTTCGCCGTCGGTGGGCGAGATCTCCCCGCACCTGGAGCCGGCGGCGCAGGCCGCCGCCTACGTCTCCGGAGGCGCCGCCGCCATCTCGGTCCTCACCGAGCCCGAGTTCTTCGCGGGATCGCTGGAAGATCTCCGCGCCGCGCGTAGCACCGTATCCGTGCCGATTCTCCGCAAGGACTTCCTCTTGGACCCGGCGCAGGTCTGGGAGGCACGCGCCGCCGGTGCCGACGCCGTGCTGCTGATCGTGGCGGTACTCGACGACGCCGACCTCGGGCTTCTGCTCGCCGAGACGGCAGCGGCCGGTATGGAGGCATTGGTGGAAGTGCACACCTCCGATGAGGCGAAGCGAGCCATCGCGGCCGGCGCCGTCGTCGTCGGTGTGAACAACCGTGATCTGGAGACGTTCCACACCGACCTCGGTGTGGCCGAAACCGTGGCCCCGCTCCTCCAAGGAGCGGCGTGCACGGTCGCAGAGAGCGGTGTGTCGGGTCGGGAGGGCGCGGCGCGTATGGCCGCCGCCGGCTACGACGCCATCCTGGTGGGGGAGGCGTTGGTTCGGGCCGACGACCCGGCTGCGCTCGTGGCGGAGCTGGGGATGGCGCGGAGGGCGCCATGACCTGGGTGAAGGTGTGCGGGCTGACCACACGGGACGACGTCGAGGCCGCCGTCGAGGCGGGAGCGGATGCGGTGGGGTTCGTGTTGGCGGACGAGTCTCGGCGCAAGGTGAGCGTCGAGCAGGCCGCCGCTCTGGCCAGGGGCATCCCGGCCATTCGTGTGCTGGTGACCGTGGACATGACCGTCGAGGAGGCCCTGGGAGCGCTCAAGGCCGCCGGCGCCGACGGGTTGCAGCCATACGGCCGCCACGCCGACGAGGTTGCATCGGCGGCCGGGAGGTGCGGTGTGTTCGTGCTGCGGCCGGTGGCGGTGCGCGATGTGGCCAATCTGGAAGGCGTCCCGCCGGGCCAGATTCCGTTGCTCGACACGTATCACGATTCCAAGCACGGGGGTACCGGTGTGGCGTTCGACTGGTCGTTGGCCGCCGATGTGGATGCCAGGTTCGTGCTCGCCGGGGGACTCGGCCCCGACAACGTTGCCGACGCCATTCGGCTGGCGCGGCCGTGGGGAGTGGACGCATCGTCGAAGCTCGAGTCGGCACCGGGGAAGAAGGCCCACGGTAAGGTGGCCCGGTTCGTTGAGGAGGCAAAGGGCTCATGAGAGGGCGCGCCGACGGATGACCGAACTGAAGCCTCTGCTGCGGCCCGACGCCAAGGGCCGCTTCGGTGATTATGGGGGACGGTTCGCGCCGGAAACCCTGATGCCTGCACTGTTGGACCTCGATCAGCAGTTCCAGCACGCATGGTCGGATGCCGAATTCCGCGCCGAGTTCGAACGGCTCTTGCACGAGTACGTGGGCCGGCCGACGCCGCTGTATGAGGCTGCCCGCCTCTCCAAGGAGCTCGGCATGCGGCTGCTCCTCAAGCGCGAGGATCTCGCCCACACCGGTGCCCACAAGATCAACAACACCATCGGCCAGGCCCTCCTGGCACAGAGGATGGGCAAACCTCGTGTCATTGCAGAAACCGGTGCCGGCCAGCACGGGGTGGCGACCGCGACGGCGTGTGCCCTGCTCGGTCAAGAGTGTGTCGTGTACATGGGTGAGAAGGACATCGCCCGCCAAGAGCTCAACGTCTATCGGATGCGAATGCTGGGCGCAGAAGTGATTCCCGTCACGACGGGGGCGGGCACCCTGAAGGACGCCGTCTCGGAGGCGATGCGTGACTGGGTCGCCACCGTCGAACACACCCACTACATCATCGGCTCGGTCGTGGGACCTCATCCGTTCCCGTGGATGGTCAGGGAGTTCCAGCGCGTCATCGGCGACGAAGTGCTCGAGCAGCTGGCACGCCGCGGCATCGACGTCGATGTCGTGGTGGCGTGCGTCGGCGGCGGCTCGAACGCCATGGGCATCTTCTATCCAATGGCGGGTAGAGGCCCTGAGTTGGTGGGCGTGGAGGCCGCCGGGTTCGGCATCGAGACCGGCAAGCATGGAGCGTCGTTGGTGGCTGGAGACGCCGGAGTGTTGCACGGAGCCATGACGTACATGCTGCAGGACGCCGAGGGGCAGGTGCAGGAGGCGCACTCGATCTCGGCGGGGCTCGACTACCCGGGCGTCGGGCCCGAACACGCCTACTTCAAGGACTCCGGCGTCGCCCGCTACGTCGCGGTCACCGACGATGAGGCCCTCGATGCGATGGAGCAGATGGCTCGCACCGAGGGCATCATTCCGGCGCTCGAGTCCGCCCATGCTCTGGCCTGGATATCGAAGGAGCGGGACGCGCTGGCCGGCAAGACGGTGGTCCTCAATCTGTCGGGTCGCGGTGACAAGGACGTCCAGCAGGTGGCGGCGATCCGTGGGGGCTGACCGGCTGACCCGCCTCTTCAGCCAGGCTCGCGGCGAGGATCGGGCGGTGCTCCTGCCGTACATGACGGCCGGGCTGCCCGACCCGCATGTGTCCGCATCGTTGTTCGCGGCGATGGCCGAGGCAGGTGCTGATGGCTTCGAGGTGGGGATCCCGTACTCCGATCCGCTGATGGACGGACCGATCATCCAAGAGGCGGGGAGGCGAGCACTGGTCGCCGGGACCACCTTGGGCGTCGGCATCGACATCGCCGGCGATGTCGTGGCCACCACGGGACGGCCCACCATCGTCATGACCTACGTGAATCCGATTCTCCGGGTCGGGCCCGCCGCGTTCGTGGCGCAGTGCGCCGCTGCCGGCGTCGATGCATTGATCGTGGCCGACCTCCCCGCCGATGAAGCCGGTCCGATCCAGACGGCCGCCGCGGATGCCGGCCTCGGCTTGGCGTTGTTCGTCGCCCCCACCATCGACGACGATCGGCTGGAACAGGTCGCCTCGTTCGACCCGGTGTTCCTCTACGGCATCGCCGAGCTCGGCGTGACCGGGGAACGCACGGGATCGCGGGGTCGAGCCGTCACCCTCGCCAAGCGGGTGCGATCCGTGACCGAAGTTCCGCTCGTGATGGGCGTCGGCATCTCGACGCCCGACCAAGCCGCCGAGGCCGCCGCCTTCGCCGACGGTGTGATCGTCGGGTCGGCACTGGTGCGGCGGGTCCTCGAGGCCGCCGACCTCGACGAGGCGGCCGCCGCGTTGCGGGTCGCCGTCTCCGAGTTGTCCTCGGCGATGCGGCGCTGAAGGACTAGTCCGATTGGGAGCGCGGAAAACAGCCCTCCAGTTGCGCGGTCCCATCTGCCGATGAAGATGGGAGAGCTGAAGCGACTCGCCGAGACGATTCCGCTCGACGTAGGGGGACTGCGCCCTGGCATGACGGTGCTACGCGCCTGACCTTGGACGCCACGGGCGCGGCTCCCTGAACGTGCACATACGCCCTTTGGTACCGGGAGGGGGACTCGAACCCCCACGGGCTTGCGCCCAACGGATTTTGAGTCCGCCGCGTCTACCATTCCGCCATCCCGGCGTGTGTGACTGAGATCATAGGTCACACGACCTATTCTCAGGGCGTTCGCCACGACTACGATGTGTGGCAATGCGCCCAGGTAGCCGGAAGGTTGCCACGCGTTTCAGAACGCGGTACAACACAGAACCCACCAACGCGTAGGAGGCCGGACATCAAGCTCACGACGCCGCTGAGCTCGGACCGAGGTGCCGTCATGGTCGAGATGGCTCTTGCGTCCTTGCTGCTGTTCACCCTCTTGTTCGGGATCGTCGAATTCGGTCTCGCCTTCAAAGATCGGCTCTCCGTCGCCAACTCCACCCAGGCCGCCGCCCGCGTCGGCACCGGCATCGTCGGCACCACGCCGCCGGCCGACTTCCTGATCGTCGAGGCGTTGCGGGCAACGCTCAGCGCCGGCGTCAACGAGGACGCCATCGCCGAGGTGTGGATCTACAAGGCCCAGCCCAGCGGCGAACCGGTAGACCCGTTCGACAACAACCTCACCAACATCTACACGTTCCTGCCCAACGACACCGACGGATGCCCGTGGAACCCGTGTCCCGACCCGGCCGTGCAGCCGCAGTCCGGCTGGTTGCCGGCCGGACGGAACGTGGACATCACCAACCTCGACAACATCGGGGTTCGAGTCTTCTTCACCCACACCTGGGTCACCGGGTTCTTGGGGTACGACGACGTGAGCTGCGCCGGTGGCCGTGACCCGGCCGACAATTCGCTCGTCAACTGCTGGGCCGAGACCTCGGTGCTCAGGATGGAGCCACAGAGTGGTTGAGCGAATCAAGCGGAAGCTCCAGGGCGACGATCGTGGCGCAGTGCTCGTGTTGTTGGCCGGGGCGCTGGTGGTGCTCATGGGAATGGCGGCGTTCGCCGTGGACCTCGGCTGGCTCTTCCTGAACGGGGCCCGGGCCCAGAAGGCCGCCGAGGCCGGCGCGTTGGCCGGAGTGGTGTATCTGCCGCTGAAGCCGGGCGATCCGCTCCCTGGTTCCACGGCCGATGTCGTCGCCCACAACCTCGCCCGTCGCAACGGCTACGCCCACGGTATCAACGGGGCCCAGGTGGCGACCTCAATCGGTGCCACCAACAACCAGCTCGAAGTCCGGGTCGCAGGACCGGTCGACACCTTCTTCATGCGCATCTTCGGTTTCGACACCATGACCGTTGCCCGCACAGCGACTGCAGAGCAGCTGCCGGTCATCAAGCTCGGCGGCCGCGCCGACTCACTCGGTCTTCAGGAAGCACAGGGCTTCTGGGTCGCCGTCAACGGCGAGCACACCTCCATCGAGCAGGGGGACCATCGGTCCACGAAGTGCAAGAACAGCACCAGCCCGCACCCCGACGTGCTGACCTGCGACTACGACAACGACCCGGCGACGGTCAGCGACCCCACCTACGAGGCGTACTACGCCGACCCCGCCTACTACTACGCGATCGACGTCAAGGGCATGGGAACCCTGGACATCGACTTCTTCGACGCCCCCAACTTCGACAACGCGAGCCAGACCGACCCCGATCCTGCCGACCCGGAAGTGTTCGGGTCGGGAGACGACATCTCCAACGCCGCCAGCCGTGACGGGGTCGCCACCACCTACGCCCTGTACCCCCCGGACAACACGCCGAACAACCCCGAGGACAACCGGTTCGCCAACCCGGCGGAATGCAGTTACACGTTCCTCCCCGAGGACGCCGTTCCGCTCACGCACCCCTACACCGGCGCTCCGATCACCATCGCCGACTACAAGACCGCGTTCCAGTATCAGTGGACCGAGGCCCCCGATTGCGATGTGGCGGCACCCGTCGAGGGCCGCTGGGTGCTCGAGGTGATCGCCGACAACGGGACCGCCAACAACAACTTCGGTGTTCGCCAGGGGGGGACGGCTCCGGTGGACCTGTTCGCCGTCGAGTGGCTGTCGATCCACAGCTCGTCCGACGTCGACACCACGTTCGACGTCGCCGAGATCCCTGCCGAGTACGCCGGCCGAGTCATCAACGTCATCCTCTATGACCCGGGAGAGGCGGCCGGCGACTCGTTCCTCACGCTCGGCCAAGAGGGCAACGTCCAGGACTGTCGGTTCCGCGTGCGGGACAAGTTCGGGCGATATCTCGACGCCAGCAACAACGTGATCCCCGACCCGGGCCCCAATGACGGTTGGCGCGACGATGCGGCCGGACCCGACTGCCAGATTCAGACCTCGGGAGTGGCCGTCGCCATCGATCCCGCCGGGTGCGCCGACGGCCCCACCGTCAGTGAGTGCCGCGGCTACAACGGCCAGTTCCTCGAGATCGAGTTCGTGCTGGCCGACACGTACAGCTGCACGCCGTCGTGCTGGTGGACCGTGTTCTACGACTACCCGGCCGCCGCCAGCGTGACCGACCGCACCACCTGGGGTATTCAGGTCCGCGGCCAACCCATCCACCTCGTGCACAACTACACGACGACCACCACGACGTCCACGACCGGGCCCTGACGCATGGGCCGGCTCGAACGGCGCATCTTCCAGCTCAATGACGAGATCGCCGCGCTGCGGGACGCCGAGACGCTCGCCCGCGAAGAGCTCATCATGCACCAGCACATCGACGACGACGCCCAGCGCGACGCCGCAGTGTCCGATGCTCCGATCGATCGCGCCGACGCCGCCGAAACCAGGGCGGACGTGGCTCGGGCCCGGTCGGTGGTGGAGGGATTGATCCGCAAGCGAGAGAAGCTCGAAGCCAAGCGAGACCGATTGATCTCCAAGCTGAGCTGAGCTGAGCTCGTCCCGTCGGGAGCGTTCGAGCCGCCCGCGGGTCTGGAAGCGAAGCGATCTGGCAGTCCGGCGGAGCGGGGCGATCCGGTATCTGCCGATATGATGGCTCGGTGCCGAAACTCGCTCTCCTCGACGGCCTGAGCCTGGCCTACCGCGCCTTCTTCGCCCTCCCCGCCGACTTGGCGACGACTGCCGGACAGGTGACCAACGCGGTCTACGGCTTCACGTCGATGTTGATCCGCCTACTCGGCGACGAGGCACCAGACGGCATCGCGGTGGCGTGGGACGTGCCCGGCCCCACGTTCCGGAGCGAGGAGTATGCCGAGTACAAGGCGCAGCGGGAGTCACCCCCGGACCTGTTCCGCGACCAGCTTCCGCTCATCCGCGAAGTGCTCGAGGCCATGCGGATCGAACAGATCGGGGTGCCGGGTGTAGAGGCAGATGACGTGATCGCCACCCTCGCCGACATGGCGGTGAATGAGGGCTGGGACGTGGTGGTGGTCACCGGAGATCGCGATGCCTTTCAGCTCGTTGGTGAGCAGGTCCGGGTGATCTACACGAGGCGGGGCATCTCCGACACGGTGGACGCCACGCCCGAGTGGTTGCTGGAGCGGTATGGCGTCACTCCCGCCGGATACGTCGAGTACGCCGCGCTGCGCGGCGACACCTCGGACAACCTCCCCGGCGTCCCTGGTGTCGGCGAGAAGACCGCCGCCAAGCTGCTCAAGAACTACGGATCGCTCGAGGGCATCTACGAGCACATCGACGAGCAGACCCCGAAGCTGCGGGAGAATCTTGCCGCGTGCAGGGATCAGGTGTTGCTCAACCATCGGCTCATGTGCCTGAAGCGAGACGTCGAGGTCGACGTCGTCATCGACGATCTGGTGTCCGAGCCGTGGGATCCGACGGTCGTGCATGGTGTCTTCGACGACTTGGCGTTCCGCTCGTTGTGGGACCGCCTGAACGAGCTCGAAGGCCTGGGTGAGCCGAGCCTGGGCACCCACGAGGTACTCGACATCGAGGTGACCAGCGTGCGCCGCGCCGCAGACCTGGCCGAGCTCATGCGCGCCGGCGCGATGCACGGAGTGGAGGCGGTCCACGACGAGGGGGTGCTCGCCGGGCTGGCGGTCGCCACCGGCGATGACGTGGCATCGTTCGTACCGGTCGATCAGTTGGAGCATCTCCGTGTTGCCCTCGAGGATCCGGCGGTCGCCAAGGTCACCCACGACGCCAAACCACTCATCCGTGAGTTGCTGGAGCGCGGCATCACGCTTCGCGGGCTGGGCTTCGACACTGCGCTCGCCGCGTACGTGGTGAACCCGGCGCAACGAGTGAGTGACCTCTCCGAGCTGGCGCTACGCGAATTGGGAGTCGAGGTCGACTCGGTCGACGCCACAGAAGACGCCGGATCCAAGGCGCAGGGTGCGTTCGACTTCGAGACGTCCGGACCCGATCTGGAGGCTGCCGGTCGGCGCGCGGTTGCGGCGCGGCGGCTGGTGGAACCGCTTCGCGAGCAGGTGGAGGCCCGCGGCGGGATGGATCTGTACGCCAGTATCGAGCTGCCGCTCGTGTCTGTGCTGGCCGCAATGGAGCTGCGCGGCATCGGAGTCGATCGGGAATACCTCGTCGACCTGCGGGAGGATCTGCGACACAGGCTCGCCACCCTGGAGAAGGAGATCCACGAGATCGCCGGCGAGCCGTTCAACATCAACTCGACCCTGCAGCTGCGGGAAGTGTTGTTCGAGCGACTCGGGTTGCCGGTCCTGAAGAAAACGCAAAAGGGTGCCCCTTCCACCGATGCGTCGGTGCTGGCCAAACTGGATCACCCGATCGTCGAGTCCCTCCTGACGTACCGAGAGCTCGAGAAGCTGAGGTCCACGTACGTCGACGGCTTCCTGCCGCTCATCGAGGACGACGGGCGCATCCGGGGTCGCTTCAACCAGATGGCAGCTGCCACGGGCCGACTTTCGGCCGAGCAGCCCAATCTGCAGAACATCCCGATCCGCAGCGAGGAAGGCCGCGCCATCCGCCGTGCCTTCGTCGCCGCTCCCGGCACCGAGTTCCTCGTCGCCGACTACTCGCAGATCGAGCTGCGGATCCTGGCCCACATGTCCGGTGATGCCGGTTTGGTGGAAGCGTTTCGCAATGACGAGGACATCCACACCGCCACCGCCGCCCGAGTGGCCGGCGTCAGTGCGGTCGACGTGACGCCCGACATGCGGCGCCGAGCCAAGGTCATCAACTTCGGCTTGCTGTACGGCATGGAGGCCTACGGTCTCGCCCAACGATTGGAGATCTCCCGCGACGAGGCCCAGGCGCACGTCGATGCGTACTTCACGCAGTTCCCCGAAGTCAAAGCGTTCATGCAGGGCATCGTCACCGAGGCCAAGCGAACCGGGTTCACCACCACGCTGCTCGGGCGGCGCCGCTACCTGCCCGAGCTGAACAGCAACAACGTGCGCAACCGCCAGATGGGGGAGCGCATGGCGCTGAATGCCCCCATCCAGGGCACGGCCGCCGACATCATCAAGAAGGCCATGGTCGAGCTGGAGGCGAATCTCGCCGACACCGGTGGGCGGATGCTCGTCCAGATCCACGACGAACTGGTGCTCGAGGTGCCAGTGGACGAACTCGACGCAGTGGCCGCGCTGACGCGGTCGACGATGGAGGGAATCGTCGAGTTGAGCGTGCCGCTGCGGGTCGACATGGCCTCCGGGGCCACGCTCGCCGACTGCCAGCACTAGTCCCGAGACAATTCCCCCGGTGTGTCCACTGTGTTACCCTGGCCCGGCTTCGGTGCCGTGTTTTCGCGCGCCGAAGACACATTTGTTACAAGGAGAGTTACGTCCATCTATGACCATTGACGACAAGGACCTCACCGACTCCGCGGAGTCCGAGGTATCCGAACAGGCGGCGGCACCCACCGACGCCCCCGCGACCGAACACGTATCCTCGGCAGCCGCCGAGTCAGCAGCCACTCCGGAGGCGGATTCCGCCGCTGCGCCCACCGAAGACCAGCCGGAAACCACCGAGGAAGCACCGATGGCAGACGCCGTGCCTGCAGCCGCGGCGGAGGCAACGGAGGCCACAGAGTCGTCGCCGGCAGAACCAGTAGCGGCCGAGCCTGAGCCAGTAGCCCCCGTGTCCGAGGCGGCAGTAGCGGCCGAGCCTGAGCCAGTAGCCCCCGTGCCCGAGG
>JBFGCM010000006.1:0-69940 GCA_041581135.1 Acidimicrobiia bacterium | reverse complement strand
TAGCCGGCGGCCGCCGCCTTCTCCGGGGTGTCGAGGCGGGACACCGCCTTGGCGGCTTCGGCGAGCTGGGCGTCCAATGCGGCGCGCTGCTCATCGGTCAGATGCGCGTGGTGGGCGTCGCCGTGTTCGTGGTGATCGTGACCCATGTCGCCTATGTCGGCGCTGCGGCTCTGCGCCAGCCGTGCCAACGCCACGGCCTGCTCGTGCGGGAGCCGGGAACGGTCGATGCCGTCGGAGAGCAGCTCGGTCTCGGCCGCCGCTTGGGCGGCTTGCTGCGCGAAGAACACTCCCAAGCCGGTTGCCGCCGCTACCACGAGCACCGCCAGGAGGCTCAGCGTGACTGGGCGTCGGCGCCACCATGGCCTGTCCATGGCCACACCCTATCGCTCCTCGGACGTAGGCTGCACCCGCCGTGAGCAGAGAACCGCAGGAAGCAGATCTCGAGGACTGGATCGCCTTCGGCGAGCACGAGGCTCCGCCATCCGCACCAAAGCTCGACATCGTGGGGTGGATCGTCATCGCCCTCGCTGTCGTCGTCCTTCTCGGCGTTGTGCTGCTGCGTCCCACGGGCGAAGCCGAGCGACGGCTGGCGGCTTCCGAGTTCGTCCAGCAGTTCGGCTTCGTGAGTGAGTTCCATCCTGCCGAGGTCGCAGCCGTCGACGTCCTACCGTGCGAGTTCGATCCACAAACGACGTGCCAGGTCGTGACTTTCACCCTGCTCGCCGGTCCCAACGAGGGGGAGACCCGAGAGCAGACGTTCCCCCAGGAGGGAGCCACGGTTGGTTTCCGGGTCGGTACCGAGGAGATCTTGGCCCGGGTCCCTGACGCTCCCGAAGGCTTCGACTACCAATTCAGCGACCGGCAACGCCGCCCGGTGCTGCTCTGGGTGTTGCTGGCGTTCGCCACCGCCGTCACCCTGCTTGGCGGCGTTCGGGGGATAGCCGCCCTGGCGGGCCTCGGCGGAAGCGTTGCCGTGATGCTGTTGTTCGTGCTCCCGGCGATCCTCGACGGACGAGACCCCACGGCGGTGGCGCTCATCGGCGCTGCCGCGATCGCCTATCTGGCGTTGTATCTCGCCCATGGCTTCAGCCGGAAGACGAACGTCGCCCTGCTCGGCACGCTGTCAGCGCTGGCGCTCACTGCGCTGTTGTCGTGGGTCGTCGTCGACGCCGCCCGGCTGACCGGCCTGACCGGCGAAGAAACACTGTTCCTCGTGGGGCTCGAAGGAGTCGATCTGCGCGGCCTCGTACTCGCAGGCATCGTGTTGGGCGCCGCCGGTGCGCTCGACGATGTGACCGTGACCCAGGCATCCGCCGTATGGGAGCTCAAGGCCCGGAATGCGCAGCTGAAGATGAGCGAGCTGATGCGGTCCGGTCTCCGCATCGGACGGGACCACATCGCGTCGACGGTGAACACCCTGTTCCTGGCCTACGCAGGTGCAGCGCTCCCCCTCCTCGTGCTTCTGATCCTCACCGACCAATCCCTCGGCACGGCGGCGAACAGCGAGGTGATCGCCACCGAGATCATCCGCACCCTCGTGGGCAGCATCGGCCTCGTGGCCGCGGTGCCGTTCACCACCTGGCTCGCGGCATGGACCGTGGCGCCGGCCCCGACGAAGCAGCCTCATTCGACCGCGCCCGAAGTTTGAGTGGGTGATCAACTTCGACCAGAATCGCTCGGCACGCCAAGACGAGGAGCCAAGCACCGATGAACATTGCCGTCTGCGTGAAGCAGATACCCGACCCTGCCACGCCATATGCGCTCGACCCGGAGACGCACCTCGTCGTCCGCCCCGCCGAGCAGGTGCTCGACGACACGGACCGCTACGGCGTCGAGGTGGGACTTCAGCTCGCCGAGGCGACGGAAGGCAGCGTGACGCTGTTCTCCATGAGCCCCGCCGGCGGCCTTCAGGGAATCCGCCAAGCACTCGCCATGGGTGCCGCCAAGGCAGTCATCATCGATGACGAGGCACTGCGCGGCTCCGACGCGTTGACCACCGCCAAGGTGCTTGCTGCGGCCATCCAGCGGGAAGGCTTCGACCTCGTCATCGCCGGCACCGAGTCGACGGACGGCTACAGCGGCGTAGTGCCCCAGCAGCTGAGCGAGCTGCTGGGCGTCCCGTCCCTGACCTTCGCTCGCAACGTGGAGCACATCGACGGCAGGATGCGCATCGAGCGCCAGACCGAAACCGGCTACGACGTCGTGGAGGCGAGCCTGCCCGCGCTCATCTCTGTCACGGCTGGCGTCGTCGAGCCGCGCTACCCGACGTTCAAAGGAATCATGCAGGCGAAGTCGAAGCCCGTGGACCAGATCTCGTGCGCCGACCTCGGCATCGACACGGACTCAGTCGGGCTCTCCGGTGCCGGACAGGAGATCACCGAGGTCTCCCCGGTGGCGTCGCGTCAAGCGGGTCAGGTGATCGAGGACGACGGCGAGGGTCACCTCAGAATCGTCGAGCTGCTCGAACAAGCGAAGGTGATTTGAGATGTCCACATGGGTGTTTGCCGAAGAAGTGAACGGTCACCCCAGCGCTTCTGCGCTGGAGATGCTCACCAAAGCTCGTAGCCTCGACGGTGACGTCGCCGCCATCTACGTGGGGCCAGGCGGGGACGACGCCTTCGCCCAGCTCGGTGCCCACGGCGCACAGCGGGTGTTCCACATGGCACCCGGTGACGAGTTGCCCGCCGCGGCGGTTGCCGCCGCCCTAGCCGAGCTGGTGGCCGCACATGCGCCCGATCTGCTCCTGTTCGGCCTGGCGGCCACCGACCGCGACGTTGCCGGGCGTCTCTCGGCTCGCCTCGACCGGCCCGTCCTGTCGAATGCCGTCGACGTGAGCACCGACGGGGGCACCGTCTCGGTGGTCAATGAGATCCTCGGAGGCACGACCCGAGTCGTGACCCAGGTGAAGGCCGATGCGCCGGCGATCGTCGTTGTACGGCAGAAGGCGTTCGTCGCCGAGCCCGGGGATGCCGCCACGCCGGAGGTGGTGACGGTGGACCTCCCCGCCACCGAGTCCTCGGCCATCATCGTCGAGCGCCATGCCGAGATCAGCGAGGGTCCCGATCTCGAGGCGGCAGACATCGTGGTCTCGGGGGGACGCGGCCTCGGAGCTGCGGAGCACTTCTCGCTGCTGGACCAGCTCGCCGAGCTTCTCGGCGGCGCGGTGGGGGCCACCCGGGCCGTCGTCGACGCCGGGTGGGTCCCGTATGCCATGCAGGTGGGCCAGACCGGCAAGACGGTGAAGCCGAACGTCTACGTTGCCTGCGGCATCTCGGGCGCGATGCAGCACCTGGTGGGGATGAAGGACTCAGGCACCATCATCGCCATCAACAAGGACGCAGAGGCGCCGATCTTCGGGGTATCCGATCTCGGCATCGTCGGTGACGTGCACAAGGTCATCCCGGCGCTGGTGGAGGCGCTGAAGGCTCGCGGCTAGGCGGCCATCCGGCGGCGCGACCGCTCGGTGATGACCGACTCCGCCCTGTCTTGGGGCGGGACCGCCGTGGGCTCGGGCACCACTACCGCCAACAACGCCGCCAGCACGGCGGTGACAACGCCGGCAATGGCGATGTAGGAGTTGCCGGTGAACAGTCCGAGCGCGATGACCACGAGCCCGATAGCGGCGAGCGCCCATCCGAGTCCGAGGACGATCAGGCGCCGCGTGGAGCTCTCCCACTCCATGTGCTCTCGGTATGTGGCCATCGACGCGATATCGGCATGCTGCGTCGACGGCTTGAGTCACACCTACCGGAACTGACTAACTTGCCCTCGTGCGAACGCATCCCCACATACTCTCCCTGGTGCTCGCCGGGGGCGAAGGCAAGCGGCTCATGCCGCTCACGGCAGACCGGGCCAAGCCCGCGGTCCCCTTCGGCGGCATCTACCGGATCATCGACTTCGTACTCTCCAACCTCACCAACGGTGGCTATCGCCGCATCGCCGTGCTCACCCAGTACAAGAGCCACAGCCTCGACCGACACATCTCGCTCACCTGGCGGATGTCGACCCTGCTCGGCAACTACGTCTCGCCGGTGCCGGCGCAGATGCGGCGGGGACCGCACTGGTTCTCGGGCTCCGCCGACGCCATCTGGCAGAACCTCAACCTCATTCGTGATGAGGACCCTGACTACGTGATCGTCTTCGGGGCCGACAACGTCTACCGGATGGATCCCCGCCAGATGGTGGCGGCGCACATCGAGTCCGGCGCCGGCGTCACCGTTGCCGGCCTGCGGGTGCCGGTGGAACAGGCATCGGCCTTCGGCGTCATCGAAGCCGATGCCAAGGGCCAGATCCTCGGCTTCCACGAGAAGCCAAAGAACCCCTCCAGCCTGCCCGACGACCCATCCATGGCGTACGTGTCGATGGGCAACTATGTGTTCTCCCGGAAGCTCCTCGTCGAGGCGGTGGGCGTCGACGCCACGAAGCCCGACTCGCGCAACGACATCGGGGGCGATCTCATCCCGGCCCTGGTCGCCCGCCAGGAGGGGTTCGTCTACGACTTCAGCCAGAACCAGGTGCCCGGCCAGAGCGACCGCGAGCGGGGCTACTGGCGCGACGTCGGGAGTGTCGACGCCTACTACGACGCCAGCATGGACCTGATCGCGGTGGAACCGATCTTCGACCTCTACAACGACGAGTGGCCCATCTACACGCACCATCCCCCGCTGCCGCCGGCCAAATTCGTCATCGACGAGCCGGATCGCCGAGGTGTCGCCATCGACTCGATGGTGTCCGCCGGCGCCATCATCTCAGGCGCCACGCTGCGCGGGTCGGTCGTGAGCCCAGGGGTTCACCTGCACTCGTACGCCGAGGTGTCCAACTCGGTGCTCTTCGACGGCGTAGACGTCGGAAGAGGTGCGGTGGTACGCCGCGCCATCATCGACAAGAACGTGCATGTCCCCGAAGGGGCCCAGATCGGAGTGGACCTCGACCGTGATCGAGAACGGTTCACGGTCACCGACGGCGGTGTCGTGGTGATCGGTAAGGGCGCCACCGTCACGACGTGAAGCGGCTCGGGGCGGCCGCGCTCGTGCTCGTCATCGGTTGCAGCGGCGAAGCTGCGCCACCGCCCACCGAGTTCGACATCATCGCTCGGGATTTCACCTTCGACGGCGACCTGTGGCAGCCAGTGGACGGCACCACCGTCACGGTGAACGTCAGCAACGCCGGCAACACCCCGCACACCTGGGTCGTGCTCGACGCCGGGGTGGCGGTGGCCTCGGTGGACGACGTTGCCGCCGGCGACATGCTGTTCGAGATGAACATCCCCGTCGGTGAGACCGCCAGCGCGCAGTTAGCCGTGCCTCCGCCCGGCGACTATCAGGTCATCTGCTCCATTCCCGGCCATCTGGAGTCAGGGATGGAGGGACGTCTCAGCGTCCAGCCGGCGCCTTAGCCGCGAGCGAGGTCTTCGGGACCGAAGGCCTCTGGCAAGAGCTCCTCGAGGGAGTGGCTGCGGGTGCCGCCGGCACCATCACGCACGATGACCCGTTCCACGCCGAACTCCCGCATGCGCTGGCGGCACTGGCCACACGGGTAACAGCGCTCACCAGAGAGGCAGGCAACGGCGACCGTCACGAGGTTGCGGGCGCCGGCGGCGACGGCGGCACCGATGGCAACGGCCTCGGCACACAGCGTCGAGGCGTAGGCGGCATTCTCGACGTTCGCTCCCGAGACCACGGAGCCGTCCTCTGTCACCACCACCGCACCCACCTGGAACCGCGAATAGGGAGCGTAGGCGCGCTGCGCCGCCTCCATCGCGGCAGCCATGAGCTCCGCGTCGCCTGGCACGTGGTGAGTCATCACTCGCCCAACAGGGCGTCGATGAACTCGTGCGGATCGAACGGGAGCAGGTCGTCGAGACCCTCGCCGACCCCGATGAACTTCACCGGAATGTCGAGCTCCCGCTCCACGGCGACGGCGATCCCGCCCTTGGCGGTTCCATCGAGTTTGGTCAGCACCACTCCGGACACGCCCACTGTTTCGGTGAACGCTGCGGCCTGGGACAGCGCGTTCTGCCCGGTGGTCCCGTCGAGGACGAGCAGCACCTCGTCGATGGCGCCCGCCTCGCGGCGCAACACGCGGGCGATCTTCGAGAGCTCGTCCATGAGGTTGGCCTTCGACTGGAGGCGGCCCGCCGTGTCCACGATGACGACGTCCACGCCTTCGGAGCGAGCCAGGTCCAACGCATCGAACGCCACCGATGCCGGGTCGGCCCCACTCACTCCTGAGACCACACGCACGCCCACCCGTTCGGCCCAGGTTCGCAGCTGCTCATCGGCCGCGGCTCGGAACGTATCGGCCGCCCCGAGAACCACCGAGTGCCCGGCCGCCTGGAGCCTCGCTGCGAGTTTGGCGATGGAGGTCGTCTTCCCCGTGCCGTTGACACCCACTATGAGCACCACGGAGGGAGAGGTCGTGTGGTGCAGCGAGCGGTCCTTGCCTGCAAACAGAGCCTCGAGCTGGCTCTCGAGCGCCGCCCGGGCCGCCTCGGCATCGACGGGCCCCTCGGCTCTCACCTTGGCCACCACGTCCGACGCCGCCGCCACACCGACATCGACCGCGATGAGGCTCTCCTCGAGTTCCAACCAGAACTCCGAGTCGAACGAGTCACGGCTGAGCAGCGCCCCGACGCGGTCTCCCAGCGCCCGCCGACTCTTGGCGAGACGGTCCCGCAGCCGACTCGGAGCCGCAGGGGCGGGTGCAGGGGCGCGGGTCGGAGCGACGACGTCGGTCGGCGTGGAACGACGACGCGTCGCGACGACGCCGACCACCGTCACCATCAGTACGGCGGCGACGATCAGGGCGATGACGACGAGATCCAAGACGAACTCCTCAGGCTGGATGGTCACTCAAGCCCTGGCAGGGGCCAATCGCTTGGAAACGACCTTCGATGACTCGCCAGGCTCCATGGTCACCCCGTACAGGATATCGGCAGCTTCCATGGTCTGCTGCTGGTGGGTGATGATGACCAGCTGCGCAGACGTACGCAGAGTGTCGACGAGCCGGAGGAAGCGACGCAAGTTCGAGTCGTCAAGAGCCGCCTCAACCTCGTCGAGGACGTAGAACGGGCTGGGCCGGGCTCGAAACACCGCGAACAGAAAGGCGAGCGCGGCGAGCGCTCGCTCACCGCCACTGAGCAGGCTGAGCCTTCCGACCTTCTTGCCGTGCGGCTGCGCCTCGATCTCAACACCGGACGTGAGGGGTTGGTCGGGCTCCGTGAGCCGCAATCGACCGATTCCGCCGGGGAAGACAAGACCGAAGTTCTCGGCGAACAGCTCCGAGATCTCATCGAAGGCGGCCACGAACAGGTTGGCCATCTCCTCGTCGAGCGTTGCGATGACCTTGCGCAGATCCCGCCGGCTCTCTTCGAGGTCGGCCAGCTGGGACTCGAGCAGCAGGACCTGTTCCTCCAACTCTCGGTACTCGGCGGCGGCGAGTGGGTTCACCGCACCCATGCGGCGCAGGTCTGCCTCCAGTGCCGTGAGGCGCTCGTCGGGATCGACATCATCTTCCAGCTCGGGCATCGGCGCCTGCATGGCCTGGTCTTCGTCTGCATCGACATCACGTCGCAACGCCTCGGCGACGGCCTCGCGTCGCACACGCAGTTCGGCGAGTTCGATGGCCAGCGCGGACAGCTTCGTCCGGCCGGCAGTCAGCCGCTCGTCGACATCGCGTTGCTCCTCGTAGGCCACCTCGAGACGTTCGTCTGCGGCGCCGGAACGCTCCCGCAGCTCCCGTTGCCGGCCCCGGAGCGAAGTCACGTGGCTGCGCACATGGTGTACGGCACGGCGGGCGCGCTCTTCGATGTCGGCAAGCCTGGCGATCTCGTGCGGGTCCACGGGAGCGACATCGAGCCCGGCCAGCTCGGTGGCAGTCGTCCCCAAGCGAGACTCGAGCACCTTGGCGCGCTCGGCGGCTGCGGCCAGCTGTCCGGCCGCCGTCTGATGCTCGCGACGTGCCTGATCCGTACGTCGCGCCACGTCCTCGCGACGGCGGTTCAAGGCCTCCCATGCCTCCTGGCGGGCCGCCTCTTCGCCCTCGAACTCGGCGACGCGGGCCCGAAGCTCGGCAATACGCTCGTCCCGGACCGTGGCCGCTTCTTGGAGACCGCGCAATCGATCATCGAGCCGTTCGATCTCGGCAGCTCCTTCTGCCCGGGCCCGACCCAGCAGCGCCATGGCTTCGGCAGTGCCGGCCAGGCGCGTCTCCAGAGCCTCGAGGCGCTCCAAGCGTTCGCGTTCTTCCTGGCGGCTTGCCTCGAAGTCACGTCGGGTCGACAGCTGGCGACTTGCGGCGCGGGCCAGCTCCCGATCGGCTTGTTCGAGCATGACGACGGCGGCCTCCAGTGCGGCCGGTCCGGCACCATCGGCTTCGGCGAGGACGATCCCGTGAGCCGTGACGAGATCGCCTTCAGGCGTCACTGCCCGGATGTGGGGCGAACGCTGCACGACGGACCATGCCGACGACCAACCTTCGATGAGGACCACGTCACCCACCAGGGCGTGCGCCAGGTGCCGGTTGGCGTCGCCCCCGAGCCGGTCGATCAGGGCTTCCACCCCCCAGGACTCGGCCACGGCGTGCGCCGGGGCGTCCCCTGGCGCGTCCGATCCCTCGGAGACGAGCCGCACACCGCCGTATCCCTCGGACTTGAGGGTGGCGACGAGGTCGGTGAGACCATGACTGCCCGAGGTGACATACGCGTCGCTCCACCACCCGAGAGCGGCGTCGACCGCAGCTGCTACGTCCTCGGGCACATCGAGGCTGGAAACGAGAGTGCCGACCACCTCCTGGGCCTCTGCGGCGCGGCGCCGTGCCTCCGGGTCACCCAGGCCGTCCAGCGCGTGGCGAATGGCCTCGACGCGAGCCGCCGCCTTGGCGTGGTCGAGTCCGGCCTCCCGGGCTACCGCGTCGGCTTGTTCCCACGCCGCCTGCGCCCGCTCCCGGCCCTCGCTCGATTGGTGGTACTCGTCCTGGGCGTCGGCCACCTCGATGTCGATGGTCTGGATGTCAGCGGTGATGCGCGATTGTTCGGCGGCTTCCTCCTCGAGCCGCGCCACCACGACCTCACGGCGCTTGCGGATGCCTTCTGCCTCTCTGCGATCTCGCTCAGCGGCCGTCTCCAACGCACGGAGGTCACCTCGCAGCGTGGCGACGAGCGACTCGGCCGGAAGCTGGATCTGTTCGGCGAGAGCACGCTCCTCGTCCTCCAGTGCCAGGAGCGCCGTTTCGGTGCGTTCGACGAGGGACCTGGCGGCGGCTTCGGCGCGGCGGGTCTCTTCGATCTGCTCGGCGAGGTCCTCCTGCTCCGCTGCGAGGTCACGACGCCGATCATCGGCCCCGGCCATCCGACTCTCGAGCGCCAGTCGACGCTCTCTGCTCACCAGCCCGATGCGATTGAGCCGTTCTGCGGTCGTCTCGAGCCGCGCCGCCGCAGCGGTGTCCCGTTCCAGGGATCGACCCACCTCGCCGGCTGCGGAGCGCAAACCCCCCAGGGAGGCCACGATCTCGGCGAGTGCGCGCTCGTCGTACTGGACCGCAGCGGAGAGCTCCGCCTTCTCCCGCTCCGCCTCGCCGAGCCGCGTGACGAGCCGTGTCAGCTCTTTACCCCCGAGCCAGAGTCGGAGGGCCCGGGCCTGGGCACGGACCGAGTCGTATCGCTCCGCCGCCTTGGCCTGGCGCTTCAGGGGACGCATGCGCCGGCGTTGCTGGTCGAGAATGTCCTCCAGACGGGTCACGTCGACCGCGGTCTGTTCGAGACGACGGACCGAGCGGTCGCGCCGGCTGCGATGCTTGGTGATGCCGGCCGCCTCTTCGATCACCGTGCGGTGCTCGTCCGGACGCGAGTTGAGGATGTCACCGATCTGACCCTGGCCAACGAGCACATGCTGATGACGCCCGACGCCGCTGTCGGACAGGAGCTCTTGGAGATCCAACAGCCGGCACGACGTGCCGTTGAGCTCGTACTCCGACGTCCCATCCCGGTACAGCCGGCGGGTGAACCGGACCTCGGGCAGGTCGACGTCGAGCATCCCCTCTGCGTTGTCGAAGGTGAGTTTGACCTCGGCACGTCCCAACGCCGGACGCGTCGCGGTACCGGCGAAGATCACATCGTCCATCTGTTGGGTGCGCAGCATGCGCGTGGCACGACTCCCCATCACCCAGGCGAGGGCATCGAGCAGGTTGGACTTTCCGGACCCGTTGGGGCCAACGATCACGTTGACACCGGGCTCGAACTCGAGGCGCGTTCTGTCCGCGAACGACTTGAAGCCGACAACGGAGAGTGTCTTCAGATACAAAGCGGGCGCAGGTTATCACGGGCCGAACTACAAATATGTAATCATCCGCCCGCCGGCGCTCCATCGGACCTGGCGCCGTCAGATGGGGCTATCTCGCGGCAAAGCCGGTCAAGCCGGCGTCAACCTCGTGGCTCTCCCACGTGAGACCTGCGACGTTGGCGTGGGAGGGCCCGCGCTCCAGGAAGGCGCGAAACGCGCTCAGCGCGCGCGGCGTGCCCTGGGCGACGAACTCCACCGAGCCGTCGGCGCGGTTCGCGATCCAACCCACCACCCCATGGCGCAGCGCCTCACGATGGGCGTAGTAGCGGAATCCGACACCTTGCACGCGGCCCCGCACCACGCCTCTGACGGCGACGGTCCTTGGGGTTGGCTGCTCGTCCGGTCCCATAGGACACCTCCAGGCGCTCAAGTCTGGCAGCGCGGACACCAGTGCGTGCTCCGTTGGCGGAGCACGGTGGAGACGATCGGGGTTCCGCACCGCCGGCAGGGCTCCCCCGTCCTCCCGTACGCGCGCAATCGTGCCACGAACTCGCCGGCACGACCGTCCGGCAACAGATAGGCCAGGTCGTCGAGGCTCGTGCCGCCCCAGCGCAGACCGGCCTCCAACGTGGCCCGAATAGCACGGCGCAATCGCTTGATCTCCTCCACGCCCAGCGACCCTCCCGGTCGTTCCGGCGCGATGCTCGCCCGATGCAATGCCTCGTCGGCATAGATGTTGCCGATGCCGGCCACGATGGACTGGTCGAGGAGCAACGCCTTGATTGGTGCGGAGCGCCCGGCGAGTCGGGCGGCGAGCTGACGCGACGCCGGCAGCGCAGTGAAGGCATCCGGTCCGAGGCGCCCCATAGGCGACTCGACCAGCTCATCGGGGGTGTACGCCACGACGAAACCGAACGTTCGCGGATCGACGAGGCGAAACTCGCGACCCGTGTCCAAGCCCACCACCACGTTGGTGTGCGGTACTTCGTCATCGCCCCGATCAGCCATCGCCACGCGTCCGGACATGCCCAGATGCGTCACCCACACCATGTCGTCGTCGAGCCGCACCTTCAAGAACTTCCCGTGCCGGTCAACCGCCACCACGCGTCTGCCGACCAGCCGCGGCTCGAAGTCCGCCGGTTGCGCCTGGCGCCGAACCATGCGGTCGCGTCGGACCTCGACACGTGTGATCACCGCCCCCAGCAGCTCGGGTTCGACGCAGCGACGGGTGGTCTCGACCTCTGGAAGCTCAGGCATCGTCCGTGTCGGCGAAGCGACGCGCCAGGCTCTCGAAGGCGATACGGGCGGCCTCCTGCTCGGCCCGCTTCTTGGAGGTGCCCACGCCGATCCCCAACGAGAACCCGTTGGCGTGCACGGATGCCTCGAAGATCTTGGCGTGCTCCGGCCCGGACTCGGTGACGTCGTACTCCGGCCGCAACGACCGCTGGGCAAGCGTCTCCTGCAGTCGGGTCTTGTAGTCACGGAGGCCGGGGGTCACCGCCCGCTCGTCTATGAGTTCCGACCAATGGCGAATCACGATCTCCCGGACGACTCCGAAGCCGCCGTCGAGGTACACGGCGCCGAGGATCGCCTCCATGGCGTCCGCCAGGATCGACGGCTTGGTGCGGCCACCGGTCTGCTCTTCCCCCTTGCCGAGGAGCAACGCATCGTCGACGCCGAAGCGCCGCGCGGTCCGAGCGAGTGCTCGCTCGTTCACCACCGAGGCTCGGACCTTGGCGAGTTCCCCCTCCTGCAGGTCGGGAAACGTCCGATAGAGGTAGTCGGTCACCGACAGCTGCAACACGGCATCACCGAGGAACTCCAAACGCTCGTACGACTCCGGCTCGTCGTGCTCGGCCAGATACGAGCGATGGATGACCGCCAACCGCAGCAGCGACGGATCCTCGAACGCATGGCCCACGGCCGACTCGAGGGTGTGCAGCGCCTCCACGATCAGGGCGCGAGCCCCGCTTCGATCCGCCCCACCAGATCGGCCTCGGCGCCATCCGCCGCCATGCGGATGGCGTTGGCGATGGCCCGCCGCGAGGACGACCCATGGGCGATCACCACCACACCGCGGGTGCCCACGAGATGTGCGCCGCCGTAGGACTCGGGATCGAGCGTGTGAAAGGCATCCTGCATGCCATGGTGAATGGCCTCGACGTGGCCGGCCAACGCCGGCATGGCGGCGAGGTGCTGGGCGATGATGCGGCCCACCGCACGAGCAATCCCCTCGGAGCCCTTCAAGAGCACGTTGCCGGTGAACCCGTCGGTCACCAGCACGTCGACGGCGTTGGAGGCGAGGTCACGGCCTTCTGCATTCCCCACGAAGTTCACCGGGGCCGCTTCGAGCAGGGCGAACGCTTCCTTCTCCAGTAGGCGTCCCTTGCCGCGTTCCTCACCGATGTTCAGGAGGCCGACCCGCGGCGCGTCTCGCTGCAGATAGATCTCGGCGAGCACCGAGCCCATGACGGCGAATTGCGCCAGGTGGGACGGCTTGACGTCGAGGTTCGCTCCCGCATCGAGTAGCACATGGCCCGTCGGGAAGATCGACCCGATGGCGGGTCTGGCGACGGTGGGAAGCCGGCCGATGATGAATGCGGCCGCGGCGAGCGCCGCTCCGGTCGAACCGGCAGACACCATGCCCGACGCCTGGCCGGACGACACGAGTCGGGCGGCGACGTTGATGGAGGCGTTCTTCTTCTCACGGATCGCTGTTGCCGGATCGTCGCCCATCTCGACGACCTCTGCGGCATGCACGACCTCGATGTCGGCGCCGTCGAGCATCGGACGGATCGTGTCAGCGTCGCCGACAAGCACGACCTCGGCCCCGGAGGCGGCGGCGTCGATCGCACCGGCGACCGTCTCGGCTGGCGCCTTGTCGCCGCCCATGGCATCGAGGGCGATGCGGGCCACGGCGCGCCTCTACGCCTCTGGCAGGACTTCACGCCCCTTGTAGGTGCCACACTCGGCACACGCCCGATGGGGAAGTTTGGGCGCGCTGCACTGCGGGCACTTGGTTGTGCGCGGTGCGGACACCTTCCATTGCGCCTGCCTGCGGCGGGTGCGGGAACGCGACATCTTTTTCTTGGGTACCGCCATGGGTCCTCTTTCGCTCAGTCCTCAACCGGATCGGTCGACGGAGCCTCTGGCAGGAGGTCGCGCAGAGCCGCAAATGGCGATTCCTCCCGGAGAGACGTGTCATTCAAGTCGCTTTCCGCCTCAGAACCAAGTCCCTCGCAGGCGTCCCCGCATGACGGTGAGATCGGCCAATCCAGAATGATCTCGTCGCGCAGCATCGGTTCGAGATCGATCTCCTCACCCTCGATGCGGTAGTCGATGTCGTCGGCATCGTCGTCTGCGAACAACTGGGCTACGCGGATCGTGTTGGTCTCGGTGCGCTCCGTCAGGCATCGGCTGCAGCTGTGGACCACTCGGTAGGTCACCGGACCGCGGGCGAAGATGCCGCCAGACATCGAAGACAGCTCGAGCTCGGCTCGGATGGTCGAGTCGGGAGCCATCCTCGACAACTGCACACGAAAGCCGGCCGGCGCATCCACCACGACGACCCGAGACGATCCGGGTCGGCGGAGGAGGTCGGACACGGGAACACGGAACGGAGTGTCGTCGGCCACGGGGGCCGATGTTAGGGCTCCGCCGTAGCACCCGATCTCTGTGTCGGACCGCACCCGGCCAGCCAGGCTATTGCGAGATCGGTGGTTCCGGTGCAGCCGGCTGTGGACGGTGCAACTCGGCGCGTGCGTCGCGCACCTCTTGGAGCAACTCACCGAGGATCGTCTCTGCCTCGCTGAGGCGGGCCTCGGCGAGGTCCTCGGCCTCGAGCCGTACCCGCGCCGCCTCGGCCTCGGCGTTACGGACCAGCCGATTGGCCTCCTCGACCGCTTCATTGACGATGGACGACTCCGCCACCATCTCGTCCGCCCGCTGCCGGGCCGACATGAGGATCGACCTGGCCTTCTCTTCGTTCTCGGCCTTGTAGGCCTCGCGTCGCCGCACCATCCAGCGGGCTGCACGCAGCTCCTCGGGAAGCAGGCGCTTGAGATGATCGAGCCGGGCGATGAGGTCGTCCTTCTCCAACACCACGTTCTTGGACAGTGGGATGGTGCGAGCCTCCTCGACGTACTGAATGAGCTCCTCGAACATGTCGAGAAACTCACCGGGGATCGGAGGCGGACCTTGCGGCGCGTCGGTCATGAGCCGAGCTTCTCGTCCAGCGCCTTGGCCACGTTCATCGGCAGCATGTCGGCGACCCTCCCTCCCAATCGTGCCACCTGCTTCACCAGCGACGACGACAGGTAACCGTACTCGGGCTTGGTGGCCACGAAGAGCGTCGTGATGCCCGTCAATTGCCGGTTCATCTGCGCCATCTGCAGCTCGTAGTCGAAATCCGTCATCGCCCGCAGTCCCTTGACGATCACTGACATGTCACGAGCCGCTGCGAAATCCACGAGGAGGCCCGTGAAGGCCTCCACCTCGACGTTGTCCCATTCCTCCAACGACTCTTCGAGCAATGCGACCCGCTCGTCGGCAGAGAACAAGGGGTCCTTGCTCGGGTTCTGGACGACGGCGACCAGCACCCTGCCGAAGACGCTGGCACATCGCGCGATCACGTCGATGTGCCCGTTGGTGGGAGGATCGAAACTCCCCGGAACCAGGGCTGATATCACTCGCACTCCTCATACAGCCACAACTCGGCGTCGCCGTATCGACGTCGATCGACCAGCCGAAGCCCAGCGGGGAACGCCGCCGCCGGGCCTCCGGCGCGACGGTGCAGGACCACTCTGGCCCCGTCACCGAGCATCCCGACCAGGCCGGCGAGCACCGCCTCCACGGACGCTAGCGGCGCGTCGTAGGGAGGGTCAACGAACACGAGGTCATAGTCGCCCTCCCTTTCCGACGCAGCATCGAGATACGCCATCACATCAGACCGAACCACCTGGCCTCCGAGCCCGACCGCATCGATGTTGGCTTCGAGCGCGGCGAGGGCCGCCTCGTCCCACTCGACGAACACGGCGGACTCGGCCCCTCTGCTCAGCGCCTCCAACCCGAGGGATCCGCTCCCGGCGTAGAGATCGAGCACGCGTGCGTGCCGCACCCGCTGACCCAGGGACGAGAAGAGCGCCTCCTTGACCCGGTCCATGAACGGGCGCGTGTCCCGCCCTCTCGGCCCGACCAGGCGCCTGCCCTTAGCCGTGCCGGCGATCACCCGCACGACACTGAAGGGTCCGGGGGACCGGGCACCGGATCACCATTCACGAGATGAACAACCACTCGACATCCTCTCCCAGCAAGGCTCGCACCTCTTCCCTTATCTGGGGATGGGCCGACAGGTCGGGGTCGGCTGCGACCAGGCCGAAGGCCTCGTTACGTGCCGTGACCAGGGCGTCGGCATCCCGGAGGATGTCGGCGAGGCGGAGGTCCGCCATACCCGCCTGCCGTGCACCGAAGACGGTGCCCTGACCTCGGATACGAAGGTCCTCCTCGGCCAAGCGAAACCCATCGGTGGTGGCGACCATGGCAGCGACGCGGGCCTCGCCCTCGGGTGTGGTGGGCTCGGCGACGAGGACGCACGTCGCGGCATGGGCACCTCGTCCCACCCTGCCGCGCAGCTGGTGGAGCTGGCTGAGACCAAACCTATCGGCGTCTTCGATGACCATGACCGTTGCATTCGGAATGTCGATACCGACCTCGATGACGGTGGTGGCTACCAGCACATCGAGCTCGCGGCTGCGAAACGCCGCCATGACCGCCTCCTTGTCGGCAGGGCGCAGCTGTCCATGGATCAGTCCCAGACGCAGCCCCGCCAACACGCCCTGAAGGCGTTCGTACTCGGCCGTCGCAGACGCCGCTTGGAGCTTCTCGCTGTCGTCGACGAGCGGGCACACGACGAACACCTGACGGCCGGCGGCGACCTCGTCGCGGATGAGGTCGTACACCGCATCGAGCTCAGCTCGGGTCACGTGCCGCGTCTCGACGGGAGTGCGTCCCGGCGGCATCTCGTCGAGGAGCGTCACGTCGAGATCGCCGTACAGAGTCATGGAGAGCGTCCGCGGGATGGGAGTCGCCGTCATGATCAGCAGATCAGGGTCGTAGCCGGTGCCCTTCTCTCGTAACTGGACACGCTGAAACACCCCGAAGCGGTGTTGCTCGTCGACGACGGCGATGCCGAGCCGGTGGAACGACACGGCGTCCTGGATGAGGGCATGGGTTCCGACCACGAGGTGGGCCGCACCGGAGTGGATGGCGCCGGCCACCTCGTCTCGAGAGGCGTCGGGGCGGGACGTGAGCCGCGCCGAGGATCCGGTGAGCAACGCCACCGTCACCGTCGCTTCACCGCCGCCGGCATCGAAGAGCGACGCGGTGCCGTCGGCTGCCAGCGGTGCCGCCGCCATGCCTGCCTCCGCGAGGAGATCGGTGATGCCCATGAAGTGCTGCTCGGCGAGCACCTCGGTGGGGGCCATGACCGCTCCTTGGTAGCCGCCTTGGATACCCGTGAGCAACGCGGAGACCGCAACCACCGTCTTGCCGGAACCGACCTCGCCCTGGAGCAGCCGGTGCATCGGATGCGGCACGGCGAGGTCGCGCTGGATCTCGTCGATCGCCCTGCGCTGAGCGCCGGTCAGCTCGTAAGGGAGCGCCGCCACGAACTTGGCCACGAGCGGACCGTCCACCTCGTGGGCGACGCCCTCGGCCTCTTGGATCTGACGGTGCTTGCGCAGCGCCAGCGCCACCTCGAGGCGGAACAGCTCGTCGAACACCAGACGCTCTCGGGCCTCATCCGCCTCCTCGATGGTCTCCGGGAAGTGCACGTTGCTGATCGCCGTGCTGCGAGTGACCAGCCCGAGCCGTTCCACCAATTCGGCGGGCAGCGGGTCTGCCAGCGGAACTGAGCGCCTCACGGCGTTGTGGATGGCGCGCCGAAGGTGTCCGGGTGAGATCCCGCCGACACCGGGATGGATGGGCACCACCCTCCCGGTGAGGAGCGATTGCGTCGGGGTGTTCAACACGTCCACCGCCGGCGAGCTCATGCGGAGCTTCCCCCGATACCTGTCGATCTTGCCCGAGAGCGCCACCTCGGCCCCTTCGCTGAGCTGACGGGCACGGAACGCCTGGTTGAACCACACGGCTTCCAGCACGGACGTGCCGTCGTAGATGACCGCCTGCACGATGGTGAGGTTGCGACGGGCGCGCCGGGTCGACACCGATTTCACCGTGCCGCCGACGGTGACCTCCTCCCCGAGCGGCGCCGCGCCGAGATCGAAGAGCCTCGAACGGTCCAGGTATCGCCGAGGCGCGTGCAGGATGAGATCGGCGACCGAGGTGATACCCGCCTCGGCGAGGCTCTGGGCACGCTTGCCGGCGAGGCCCTTTACACGGCTGGTCGGAATCGTGGCGAGATAGGCGAGCGTTCTCATCGTCTCCGCCCTCGCCGCGGAGGTACGTCGCTCGGATCTCGGCTCGCCGTATGGCAGGCCGCTGCTATCCTGCCGGCCGCCTCAGGAGGTCTCATGGCATACCGATGCGAGGTCTGCGGCAAAGAGCCGTGGGTCGGCAAGCAAGTCAGTTTCTCCCACAAGCGCTCCAGCCGCCGCTGGCTGCCGAACATCCAGCGCGTGCGGGTGCGCCATGGCAGCAATTCCAAGCGCATCAGGGTGTGCACCTCCTGCATCAAAGCAGGCAAGATCGAGAAGGTCTGACACATGCAGGGAGTCGTGAAGGTCTACGACCCCGTCACCGGCGTTGGCATCGTGGTGCGCGACGACGACCGCAGCGAGGTCCTGCTGGCACCCGGCTCCCTCAACGACTCCGTCTTTCGCACGCTGCGGCAGGGCCAACGGATCATCTTCGACGTCAAGGACGAAGACGGCTCCCCGGTCGCCCACCGGCTTCGGCTCGGCGTCGACGGCTACTGATACGTCACCGAGCCGTGGCGTCGGCACGTAGGTAGTATCTCGACACCTACGAAAGGAGAGGGCTTGGTACAGGCGTTCATCCTGATCCAAACCGAAGTCGGCAAGGCCGCGGACGTCGCCCAGCAGGTGGGCGCGATTTCCGGCGTGACGTCGGCGCACGCGGTCACCGGCCCTTACGACGCCATCGTCCAGACAGAAGCCGAGGACGTCGACGCCCTCGGCCAGCTCGTGGTGGCGCGGATTCAGGCCATCGAAGGCATCACGCGCACACTCACCTGCCCGGTGGTGAAGCTCTAGCGGCAAGCCGCTCGGTTCACTGACGCGCCAGCGCCAGCCGCACCAACTCGTCGCAGAGCTCCTCGTAGCTCATACCTGACGCCGCCCACATGGCAGGAAACCCAGATATGGGAGTGAAGCCGGGCATGGTGTTGACCTCGTTGATGAGGAAGCCGCGCCCGTTCTCCTCGAAGAAGAAGTCGACGCGGGCGAGACCGGTGCACTCGAGTGCCGTGAACGCCCGCTCGGCGGCGAGACGCACCTCCGCCATCTGTGGTTCGGTGAGCCGGGCCGGAACCACGAAGCGGCTGGTCTCGTCGACGTACTTGGCGTCGTAGTCGTACCACTCGGCACCGAGGCTGATCTCGCCGGCTACCGAGGCTCGGGGACCCTCCAGCACCGCGACCTCGATCTCGCGACCCACCACGGCCTCCTCGACGATCACCTTGGCGCCGTGTCCCAACGCCACCTCGAGGCCATCTTTGACGTCGGCTTCCATGAGGGCCTTGGTCACCCCCACGGACGAGCCCAAGGCCGCCGGCTTGATGAACATGGGGAGACCGACCGCGGCGACGAGGCGACGCACGGTGCCACCGGGATCGCTCGTGAAGTCGTCGTGACGGGCCACCTCCCAGCGGGCCGTGGCGAGCCCGGCTTGGGTGAATAGCCGCTTGGCGACGTCCTTGTCCATGGCGACGGCAGAGGCGAGCACACCGCAGCCGACGAACGGCACGCCGGCCATCTCGAACGCACCTTGTATGGTGCCGTCCTCACCGTAAGGACCATGCAGTACGGGAAACACCACGTCGAACGGCACCATTTCCTCTGGGGTGCGAACCACACCGGAGGGGATCTCGAAGGTGGCTTCCGGGCCATCGGCAACCAACGGAGAACGGGTGGTGTCGGCGAGATGCCATCCACCGGACCGATCGAGGCCGACGGCAGTGACGCGGTGTCCGGCCTGCTGGAGCGCCGCCACGACGGCTACGGACGAGACACAAGACACCTCATGCTCGGCGGACCTTCCGCCGAATAAGACCAAGACCCTGGACATAGCGGGAGAATACCGCCCACATGACCGAAACCGACAGCTATTCGGCGGCGGATGAGCGCTCGTCGGACCGGCACCAGTTCGTCGATTTCCGGACGAACCTGGTGCGGCTCGGCCTCTTGCTGTCGTGGACGGGCATTGCCGTGCTCGCTCTTGGCGGCCACCTGACCTACGGACTCGACGACAGCCGCGTGTGGATTCCGGTGAGCCTTCTGGCGACACTGCTGGTGGTCCTCACCTTCCTGCCCTGGAGTCGGTTGCTCGAACACCCCCTCAGCGACGCGCTGCTCGTCGTCTGGGCGTCCGCCGGCGTCATCGGCATGGTTGCCGGCCAAGAGTTCCGCACCGAGCCTCCCATCGTGGTGCTGTTCGCGTTGGTGGTGGTGTTCTCGGCAGCCCAGCTCCTGGGACCGTTCTACCTGACAGCGATCTCGATGGTGGCCGTGGGCGGCTACCTGCTGGCTTCGATGGCGGACGAAACGATGCTCACCTCAGGCGAGCTGGCCCTCCGCACAGGCGCGCTGGCAGCGGCGTGTCTGGCGACGATCGTCCTCGGCCGCGGGCTCAGCCGCCTGTTGGTAGGGGCGGCGGCGCGACTCCGCCAGCTCGAGGAGCGTGAGGCGGAGTTGAAACTCGAGGAGGCCCAGCTCGAGCAGATGTACGCGGTCTCGCGCACCATCGGCGCCGGCAGCAACCTCAGTGAGGTGCTACCCGAGCTGGTCGGTCGCGTCGTCGACGTGGTCGGAGCGAAGATCGGGCTCGTACTGCTCTACCGGCGGGACGAGCAGGCGCTCGAGGTCATGTCGCCGATCTGGGTGGCCGGCCACACCCTGCGGGCCGAGGGCTATCTCTTGCTGCTCACCGAGAAGGGCATCGCCCAACAGGTCTACATCTCCGGCGAACCGGCAATGAGCAACGATCTCGCCGAGTCCGGCATCCGGGACACCCTGCTCTCGGACCTCGACGCCGAGAGCGTCGCCGCCGTTCCACTCCAAGTCGAGTCGCGCCAGATCGGGGTGCTGCTGGTCGCAGACAAGGAAGAGAACGAATTCCACCCACGCGACCTGGACACGCTCACGTCCCTGGCCGCCCCGAGTGCGCTCGTCCTCAACCAGATGTCACGGTACGAGGCGGTCCAGGAGGCCGGCGCCAAGGCGGCCGAGCTCGCCCAGCTGAAGACCGATTTCGTGTCGGTGGTCAGCCACGAACTTCGCACACCGCTCACGTCGATCATCGGCAGCCTCAAGACACTGGCACGACCCGAGTTGGCACCAACTCATCCCAACGCTCTCGAGCTGTTGGCCACTGCGGAGAAGCAGGCCGACCGCCTGCGCGTGCTCATCGAGGACTTGTTGGTCGTGTCCCGACTCGACAATCAGGCGCTGCCGGTGCGGAGCCAGCACATCGACGCTCGCCCCTTCCTGACCGACGTGGTGCACAGCATCCCGGAGGCCGCCCATCGGGTGGTGGTCGACGTGGCTCCCGACCTCGACGAGTTCGAGTCGGATCCCGAGCACCTGCGCCGCATCCTCACGAATCTCATCACCAATGCCCTGAAGTACTCGGGTCCCGGCACCATCGAGCTGAGCGCCCTCACGAGCGGTTCCGAGGTGTGGCTGGCCGTCATCGACCACGGGCCCGGCATCCCGTACGAGCTCCACGACCATGTGTTCGATCGCTTCACGCAGGTCGACCACGCCGAGACGAGAGTCCAGGGCGGAACGGGGTTGGGGCTCTCCATCGTACGTGGTCTCACCGAGGCGATGGGGGGCAGGGTGTGGTTCGAGCCGACGCTCGGCGGTGGTGCAACCTTCACGGTGGCGCTCACCCGTCGAGCCCAGATGTACCAGCGTCAAGCGCAGGTGACGGGCGTCTGAGCGTCAGTCAGACCCGGCTGCGATCGCGTGGAACCCGCCGTCGACGTGGATCACCTCGCCGGAGGTCATCGGGGTCCAGTCGGACAGCAGCAGGCACACCATGCGCGCCACAGGCTCGGGGTCGGTCGTGTCCCACGGCAGCGGCGAGCGATCATTCCACACCTCTTGGAAGCGCTCGAAGCCGGGGATCGACTTGGCGGCGACCGTAGCGAGCGGACCTGCTGAGACGGCATTGACCCGGATTCCGTGCGGCCCCAGGTCGCGCGCCAGATAGCGGGTGATGGACTGGAGAGCGGACTTCGCCACCCCCATCCAGTCATAAGCCGGCCATGCCTGGGCGTTGTCGAAGTCGAGGGTGACCAGCGAGCCCCCGGCCGACATCAGAGGCAGGAGACCGACGGCGAGCGTCTTGTAGGAGAACGCAGACGTCACGAACGCCGTGCTGGCGCTCTCGGCCGGCGTCTTGAGGAAGTTGCCGCCCAGGGCGTCCTCGGGAGCGAAGCCGATCGAATGGAGCGCACCATCGATCCGGCCCCATCGCTCGTCGAGGTCGGCGACCAGCGCCTCCATGTGGGCGGGATCGTTGATGTCGAGCTCGAGCACCGGAGGTTCGATCGGAAGCCGCTTCGCCGACCGCTCGGTGAGTCGGATGCCGCGCCCGAACCCGGTGAGCACCACCTCGGCACCGGCCTCCTGGGCCACTCTGGCGGTGTGCCAGGCGATGGAGTCGTCGGTGAGTACTCCGGTCACGACCAATCGCTTGCCGCCCAGTAGCCCGTTTGCGTTCATGCCGCCCTCCTGCGTCGGCAGCAAGACTAAATCGGCCCGGCTCGCCCCGATCTCACACCGTCGTGAAGGCGCGAATTCCCAATCCCATGACGAAGAGCAACAGCAACCCGTAGGCGAGGGCAGGTCGTTTGGCCATCTGCGATCGGTACACGTAGGCGAAGCTGAAGGTCACCACGATGACGACACCGTAGAAGACGTGGAAGGCGTCGGGACGGATGCCTTGCCCGTAGAGCACGAGACCGGCGCCGACCTGAACCAGCATCGCCACGATGGCGAAGGCACGGCCCCAGTAGAAGCGCACCGACGGCGTCGTCTTGCGTATCGCCAGAAACAGGCCCCAGAGGCCGATGGAGCCGCACGAGATCACGGCCACCCAAAACCAGTTCTCATGGAACGCTCGCACGGTGCCTCTAGCTCGGCGGGCCGCCGACACTAGCCCAGGCCAGTGCGCTCACGAGGGCGCCGACGACGGTGTCGCGCGGCGCGCCGGTGCGGGCGTCCGGGCCGAGCTCCACCTGCACTCCGCCCAGGCGGGTCAGGTTGACCGGGTTCAGCGGATGCATACCGCGCAGCTTCCGAGGTATCGATCGCAACCGGGCCACCAGGTCGCGCGCGCCGTGCCGGCGGAGGGCGGCGGCGGTGTGACCGGCCACCATCCGATTGCTTCCGCCGAGCAGCACCGCCTCTTCGAGGCCGGGACGCCCGAACCCGTGCAGGGAGAAGGCCACGTCCACGGTGCCGAGGAACCTCCGCAAGCAGGCCGACTCGGTCGGCGTGTAGTTGACGGACGGTATGTGCCACCGATGGTCATCGGGTTGCACGACGGCGTAGAGACTGGCACCCGCGGCATCGGCGACTTCGGCCGCCATCTCGGCGGTCTCGGCTTCCAGACCGCCATGGAGCGCCATCACCCCCACGACATACGGTCCGGTAGGAGGGCGGAGGACCAGCCGCTCCTCCACTCCATCGACGGCGAGCAGCTCGGCCAGCATCAGAGGAGGCGGCCCGCATCGACCGGCCACCGACCGCCAATGAGCCGGATGCACTCGCCGAGATCGGGCGTCGCACGCAACGGGAGGATGTCCATCAGGTGCCTCGGGCTGGTAGGGGGTGGCCCGAACAAGCTAGCCGCACTCCCCCAGACCCGCCGAATGCTCTCGCTACCGGCGGAATAGTCCATCATGGTGCGGCGCATGACCTCACTGCCAGACCTCATCGAGCTGGAACCCACTGCGATGGCGCACGGGGGCGACGCCGTGGCGCGCGCCGACGGCAAGGTGTACTTCATACCGGACGCCCTTCCCGGCGAACGCGTCCTGGCGTCGGTGCAGGTCGACAAGGGATCGTTCGCCAGGACGGCGTTACACCGGGTAATGGAGCCCTCACTCGCCAGGATCGAACCACGGTGCGCTCACGCCGCGACCTGCGGAGGCTGCCAGTGGCAGCACGCCGACTACGAATCCCAGCTGGTGTGGAAGGAGCAGATTGTTGCCGGACAGCTGGCGCACCTCGGCGGGATCGAGGACCCACCGGTGCGAGAGATGATCGCTCCGGGACCCCCGTTCAACTATCGGAACCGGATGGACTACGTGGTGGACGGCGGCAGGCCTGCACTGCACCGCCGCCAAAGCAACGACACCGAGCAGCTCGCCGAGTGCGTGGTGCTGGCGGCACCCCTCGTGGACCTGTTCGATCGCCTCGGTGATCTCTCCGGGTTGAGCCGGATCACCATTCGGGCCGGAATCCACACCGGAGATCTCCTCGCCGTGATCGTCGGGCGGCCGCCGCCCCACGTCGAGGCCTGGCAGTGCAGCGTCGTCCGCCGCCGTGGCTCGCGTAACGAGGTCGTCGTCGGCCGGGGCCACCTGTTCGAAGAGGTCGCAGGTGCGCGATTCCGCATCACGGGCGGTGCCTTCTTCCAGAACAACACGGCGGGAGCCGAGGCGATCGTGGGGACGGTCGACGCGGCGCTGGAGGTCAGATCGGACGAGTCCATGCTCGACGGATACGCCGGCGGCGGGCTGTTCGCGGCCACGGTCGGCCTCGCTGCGGGCTCGGTCACCGCGGTCGAGTCGTCACCGGTTGCGATGAAGGACCTGCGCCACAACACCATGCACCTCCGCCGGGTGAGCGTCATCGACCAGCCGTTCGAATCGGTGGACGTCGGCCGGGGATGGGACGTCGCCGTCGTCGATCCCCCGCGCGCCGGCCTGGGCCAGGACGGCGTGCGCGTTCTCCTCGAAGCCGAGCTGCGGGCGATCGCCTACGTGTCATGCGATCCGGCCAGCCTCAGCAGAGACAGCCGGCTCTTGATCGAAGGCGGCTACGTTCTCGACTGGGTCCAGCCGGTCGACATGTTCCCCCAGACCTTCCACGTGGAGGCGGTGGCCAAGTTCGTCGCACGGTGACACTGCGGCTCCATAACCGCAGTCCACACCCCTCGGTGATGCAGGCCGCACACCAATGAACCGGATCTTGCCGCCATACTGGGCCGGTGGTAGCTTGCCGCCCACTTCCGCCCCCGCCGGGGCCGGAGTCCCCCAGGCCGGGACCAGGTTCATGAAGTTCGACGATCGCGACCAGCGCTTCCTCCGTGGCGACGAGTTCTCCAACGCGTACGCCCTGAGTCTGGACAAGCCCCGCGAGCCGGTGCTGCGTGTGGCGATGCTCGAAGATCTGGTGCGGGACAAGCGCATCCTCGACTTCGGCTTCGCCGACCACCTGCCGTTGTTGGAACAGAAACGAGCCGAGGGAACTTGGCTCCACGGGCGCCTGCGCGCCGCCGCCGCCGAGTCCGTGGGCCTCGACAACGAGAAGGAAGCGGTCGACCACCTGCGCGACATCGTGGGGCTCGATGACGTGTACACCTTCGATCTCTTCAGCGACGTCCCCCCGACGGCTGTCGAATCGAGGCACTACGACTACATCGTGCTCGGCGAGGTGTTGGAGCACACCAACGATCCCGTGGCGTTCCTTCGCGCCATGCACGACAAGTTCGGGCACCTCGCCGACCGCATCGTCATCACGGTTCCCAACGCGTTTCGGATCCACAACTTCCTCGCCGCGCTACGCCGCAAGGAGCTCATCAACTCCGACCATCGCTTCTGGTTCACCCCGTATACGCTCGCCAAGGTCGTGAGCGAGTCCGGCTGGCAGGTGGAGGAATGCGTGCCGTGTTCCGGTTTCACCCCACGCCGCATGGCGTGGCTCCAACGATTCGTGTTTCGTCGTTGGCCCATCCTCCAGGAGGGCCTCTACCTGATCGCCCGATCCTGATCAGATCTCGTCGAGGAGCTTGGCCTTCTTCTCCTCGAACTCTTCCTGGGTGATCGCTCCGTCGTCCCGCAGCTTGGCGAGCTTGGCGATGCGCTCCTCCGGACCGGCGTCGGCTGCGGATACAGGTGCCTCCAAGCCGGCGAGGAGATTGGTGCGGGCCTCACGGATCCGATAGAGCAAGGCCTGGAACTCTTGGGGGTCGGGGATGTCGGCGAAGCGACTCTGTCCGGTCTCACCGGCCGACTCGATGAGGAGGTCACCGAACCGCAAGACGCGCTCGAACACGTTCTGGCTGAACAGCACGTTGGTGATGTTCTCGAGCGGCATCTCGATGCCGCTGCGGGCGATGACACCGGAGCGGGTGATCAACCGCTCGTTGGTGAGGATGTAGTGCGTGAACCACCACGCCACGACGGGCGAGAACGCCAGCGGGATGAGCAGCAGTACGACGACGCCGGTGATGATCCAGTCGACAAGCGCATTGTCGTCGGGTGGGATCACCGACCAGGCGGCGATGATGATGGCGATGCCCACGATGATCCAGAAGAACGGGATCGCCAGCATCTTCCAGTGAGGTCGGAACTCCCGGATGATCTCTTCGTCGTCGCTGAGCAAGTCGGCGGAATAGGCCATGGCGCCATCCTATCCGCAGTGCCGGGCCCGCCGGGCCCGTGGCGGATTCGGCGGATGAGGCGGCACTCGGGCCGGCCGGAGAGGTGTGGGCGCCATGGCGTGGAGGCGTAGGCTTGGCTCGGTCGTCCCGTGACGGTCGCAGAGGTTCAGCAAGGAGGTTTGCCATGGCCAAGCAGCCCGCCAAACCCTCGCGAGGTGCAGGGCAGCGTTCACGGCCTAAGGACCCGCTCAGGCAGCTCAGGTCGCGGATCGAACGGGAGCGCAAGAAGGCAGCACGGAGGGGGCTCGCCTTCAGTGCACCCGACGACCACGAGCTCATGCGAAAGATGGGCCGAGCCAAGTCACCGATGATCGTGTATCAGTCCTGGACCGGCGTGCGGACAGCCGGCGACACGATCTCGTATACCGTCGGCATCCACAATCCCGATCCCTTCGACCGGTCGCGAATCCATGTCCAGGCATGGGTGGGTCCGGCCAATCCGATCTCGGATCTCGGGGCGGCATTCTCAACGGCCGATCCCCGATTCCCTCCCGCCGGAGGACCGCCCGATGTGGAAGGCCTGACGGTGACGACCGGCGCTACTGAGAACGTCTCCCTTGCCATCGAGATCCCCGCTGGAGTCCCCGCAACGACATACTTCGGTAATTCATGTGTCTTTCGGGGCGACTTCCACGATGTTGGTGACGCCTACGACCGTGGATTCTTCCCAATCATCGTGACCTAGCCCGAAGCGCCCACAGCTGAGAGGGTTTGTTCGCCGACGTCCGAGGACCTCTGGTGGATCGCCCGGCGTGGGAGTCGATGACGAACGTGGCGACTCGTCCGGTGTCGTTCGTGTCCTGAAATGGATGCCGGTGCTCAATGGGAGGCGGCGCCGGGCCCGCTCGGTCGGCCAAGATTGAAACGTCGAGCCTCATCGGGCCCAAGACGCGGGAAACCCCGAGGGAGCCGGTTGCCGAAGCTCGTGCCCTCTCGGGGTGTTCCCTATTCCCTTTTGGTTCCCTCACCCTCTCGGGTGATATCCCTCCGGGAGCGTCCAACCAGCCTTGCGGCCGGTTCGACTCTCGCAGCTCGGGCCGAAGCCCGTCTCCGAGGTGCCGACCTCGAGCCGAAGCCCGGGGTCAACCGATCCGTTCTGCGCCCGAGGTCTCCCCGAAGGGCCACCCCGGCCGCCCCCTTTCGGGGCGCTCCGCCTCCCTTTCGGGCTGCGGCATGTTCCGGGACCACTCCCCGCCCCTTGCGGGCCGGGCGAGCCCCGCCGACCCTTTCGGGCCTTCGAGTTCCGCTGGGGCGGTTTCCCTTCCCAGCGACTCCGGAAAGGTACCGGGTCGCGGATGCCAGCGTCAAGCCATATTCGTATTTCGTTTTCGCGACTCAAGAAGAACTTTCGCGACTGAGGAATCGAACGTCTTGTGACGCCTCGCGGCGGCGCGAGCATGGTGGTCCCGACGGGTCCCAAGGACCCGTTCGGCGCTGCTCTCGCCTGCCCCACCCGCCGCCTCATGCGGTATCGGCCCAGGGGTCGTAGTCCCCGAAGCTCCAGATGTACCCCTCCGGATCCTTCGCGGCATAGTTGTGGCCCCCGTAGTCCTGGGCCTCGGGCTCCATGATGATCTCGGCCCCTGCAACGCGTGCCGCCGCAGCATGAGCATGCACGTCGGGGACGATCACGTAGACGGCGCCGGCAGGTCTGGAAGCCTCGTCGGGGGTCGTCACGTTCGAGCCCCACTCGTCCTCAGTGTCTGTCCCGAGCATGATCATCCCGGTGCCGTGCACCAGTTGTGCGTGGACGACGGTCTCCCCTTCTGCGTGCACGGCCTGCGCGGTGAAGCCGAATGCCTGGGTGAGGAAGTCGATCGCTGCCTTGGCGTTCTTGTAGCGGAACGTGGGAATGACCGTCGATGACACCGAGTGCTCCTTTGCTCGCCTGCCCCCAACGCTAGAGGTCAGCGAGGAAGGGGCCTTGGAGAAATCGGAACCAAGGCCTGGCGCAACTCGGCGGATAGATACGTCCTTGGCAAGACCGTAGATGCCCGTGGTGCCGCGACAAGCCGCGATCACCCCTGGATGAGGGCCACGGCCTGTTCGATGGTGAAACGACCCTCGGTGACCTCGCGGCCGACGACGACGCCGGCGAGCTTGCGACCGTCGACCTCGATGGCGCGCAATGCCTCGAGATCGGCCAGGTTGCGCACCCCGCCCGCAGCGATCACTTCGCCGTCGCCGCTTGCCGAGCTCAGGGCCATCTCGAGGAAGCTGTGGTTCGGCGGCTCCATGAGCGCGTCCCGTCCCGCTTCGGTGATGAGGTACCCGGCCGCTCCGGCGGCGGACAACTCGATGAGCGCCTCCTCGAGGAACTTGCCGCTGCCCTCTTTCCAGCCCCGGATGACCAGCTCTTCGGTCGGTTTGAGGTCGAGGCTGATGACGATCCGACCCGGATGATCGCGGCACAGGTCCCAGGTCATGTGCTGATCGATGATGGCAGCCGTACCCATGGCCACCCGCCACGCCCCCGCCGCCAGCATCCGCTCCGCCTCCGCCACCGACCGGATGCCACCGGCGGCCAAGACCGGCACGTCCACCTCCCTGATGAGACGCCCGATCAAATCCCGGTTCGCGTAGTTCCCGAAGGCGGCGGCATCCAGGTCGACGATCAGCAGCCGGTGCACACCCTTGGCGACCCAGCCTTGGGCCCGGGCGACCGGATCGGCCTCCAACGAGATGGCGGTCGACACGTCGCCGCGCGAAAGCCGGACCGCCCGCCCGTCGAGGATGTTGACCCGCCCGTATACGTCCATCGGCGCAGCCTATCGGGTGGGAGCCTCTCACTCAGATCGGTCGGCCCTCGGTGTGCCTTCCAGATGCCAGATCGCATCGGCCCCACGGGCCTCGCTTTCAGATGCGCGGCAGCCGCCGCGCTTCCACGAGGGCTCTGGTGTTGTTCACCGGGTGCTCACTGCAAATGGTCCCAGAGGAATTCCCGCACCTTCGCGTAGGTGTCATCGTGGAGTGCGAGCGTGAGAACCGCGTGATCACTCCCCGGAATGTCGATCACCCGGATGTTCCCCACTTGCACGTCTTGGATGGCGTTGTCAGGCGGCTCGGGAAGCGACACCCCAGCGGCTTCAGCCAGACCCTCCATCTTGAGCCGGGGGCAGCGCCAATCATCGCGATACCGAAGCGCCAGGATCGGCGTGGACGAGTCGAAGTTCTCACGGCGATCCTTCTCGGACAGGCCCACGTTCTTCTTCTTGCTCCTCGAGAACACGCCAAACGGAGCAGACGGCTGGCTGGCGACCACGGCACGGACATTGGTCTGGGTGAGGAGTCCGAATACCAGGCCACCGGTCAGGCACATCCCTATCACTGCCACCCGCTCGGATCCCGAACGGGTGGACGCTTCCCGGACTAGACGGGCCAACCAGGCAGTGATCGGGCTCGTCACTCCTGCCTTGAAGAGGTAGATCTCCTTGCGCATGCACCACCCGTACCGGAGCATGTTGAGAGGATTCTCGGATTCACCAGGTGTCCCAAACAGCAGCGGCATGTGCACCTGGTATCCATCGTGGCCGTCATGAGGGTCACTCAGGTGTCGTGCCAGCTCGATGCACTCCTCGACCATCCCCGGGAGCTCGTGCAGCAGCACGACCGCCGGCCGATCAGGACCACCCCTGGTGTAGACGCGACGCCGGTCGCCCCTCGACCCGAGCTCATAGGAATCGAAACCCTCGATGTCTGTTGGTGTGACACAGCTCATGTGATCCTCAGACTCGATCGCGATACTGCCGGTTGAGTGAGGAGGGCCGGCGTTGCCCGCTACTGGAGGATCTCAAGCTACCCCAACGGTCGCGTCCGTCGGCTGGCTCCGTGCCCGTGACGGTCCCGTTGCCTCCACGGCCACGAGCCGGCGCCCACGCCCCCCCATCGCCACCGAACCACCAAGCCCACCAACTCGAGGGCGCCAAGTCGGCGGGACACCTACACGGTCTCGAAGCGCGCAACACTGCCGTCTTCGTGACACGCCCACCTCAATAGCCGGTTGGCGCTTCCGTGGCTCGAGCGGCCCCAGAAGGGAACAAAGAGAAACCCCGAGAAAGCTTTGGCCGGAGCCTCCGCCCTCTCGGGGCTTCTTTGCCTCCAGATCCGGTTTCCCTTGCGGGTCCGTTTTCCGAAGGCGGTTCGAAACGGGCTTGCGCCCGCTCCGATAACCGATCGTATGGGCCGAAGCCCTCACATTCGGTCGTGGGCCTACCGGGCGACCAAGTGACTCCGAAGAGCCTCTTGGCCGGTCCCCGAGGGGACAAACCCGGCGGGCCCGACTTCTCCAGATCTTGCGATCCGGTGAAGCGTGGGAAAGGTACGTCCGGAACCAGGCACCGTCAACCCAAAGCCATACTTCGTTTTCGCGACTCAGTATTTGTTTTCGCGACCACTCGAAAGTTACACACGTGTGGTTTTTGTCGGGGTGGTCACGTATGATCGGCTCATGCATGGATCAGAGGCTTGCGACGAAGCAGATGAGGTGACGGAGCTCGCCACGCTCTCGCCCAGCAGGGCGAGTGACTTCAAGACGTGCCCGCAGCTCTTCAAGTTCCGGGCCATCGACAAGCTACCTGAACCCACCAGCGTCTATCAGGCACGGGGGACGACTGCCCACCTCGCCCTCCAGCGCTTGTTCGACCTACCTGCCCCCAAGCGCACCCCCGACGCCCTGTATGACCTGTTCCGCGAGGCCTGGATGGAGCTCAAGGAACTCGAGTTCAACGAGCTGTTCGCAACCGTCGACGAAGAGCGAGAGTGGGGAATCGAGAGCCTGACGCTCCTCGCCAACTACTTCGCCATCGAGGACCCCCAGGCGTTCGACCCCATCGATCGCGAGCTCGACATGCTCGAAGAGCTGGGCGACATGACCCTACGGGGCATTCTGGATCGGATGGAAGAAGGGCCCGACGGGCTCGTCATCACCGACTACAAGTCCGGCAAGGCGCCGCCGGAGCGGTATGCGCTGCCGGCGTTCTTCGCCCTCAAGATCTACGCGCTGCTCATCCGGCAACGTCTCGGGCGCACGCCGGCGAAGATCAAGCTCATGTACCTCACCGGACCGACGGTCTATGAGATCCCGGTCACCGATACGCAGCTCGATGCCGTCGAACGGAAGGTCCAGGCGCTGTGGGATGCCATCAACCGTGCCATCGAACGGGACCACTACCCCGCTCGGGTGAGCCGTCTGTGTGACTGGTGCTCGTTCCAGGCGATCTGCCCGGCCTGGCAGGAGGAGCCGGTGGACGAACCCGCCCTGGCCGGGACGGCGGCTCGCTGAGTTCCCCTCGGTTCAGGGGTACACACCACGAGCGAGCTTGGCGGCCGTGACGCGCCGGATGCCCTTGATCAAGGCGGCGGTGCGCATGTCCACCTTCTCGCGGAGCGAGATGTCGAGCACCTCGGAGAACGCCCGGTTCATGATCTCCCGCAGCCGAGCGACGATCTCGGACTCCGACCAGAAGTAGTTCTGCAGGTCCTGCACCCACTCGAAGTAGGACACGGTCACCCCTCCCGCGTTCCCGAGGACGTCGGGGACCATGAACACGCCCTTCTCGTTGAGGACGACGTCGGCATCGGCAGTGGTCGGTCCGTTGGCGCCCTCGAGGATGATGCGCGCCTTCACATCAGGGGCGTTGGCCTTGGTGATGACCCCGCCGACGGCGGCCGGCACGAGCACCTCGCAATCGAGGCCGAAGAGCTCCGACGGTTCCAGCACGTCGGCATCGGAATATCCCTCGATCGTGCCGTGGGTGTCGGTCCACTTCATCAGTGCCGGGATGTCCAATCCGGCGTCGTTGTAGAGGGCGCCGCTGACGTCGGAAACGGCAATCACCCGGCATCCCATCTGGGCCGCCGCCAAGGCCGCGTACTGGCCGACGTTGCCGAATCCTTGGATCACCACTCGGGCGCCGTCGATCTGGAGGCCGACATGAGACGCCGCCGGCGGCAGCAAGCTCAGCAAGCCCCTCCCGGTCGCCTCGCGCCGAGCCACCGAACCGCCGATTGCCGGAGGCTTGCCGGTGACGACCGCCGGTTCGGTGTGGCCGACGTGCGTCGAGTACGTGTCCATGATCCACGCCATGACGTGCTCGTTGGTGCCGAGATCGGGTGCCGGGATGTCCTTGTCGGGGCCGATGAAGTTGATGATCTCCATGGTGTACCGGCGGGTCACCCGCTGGACCTCCGCTCGGCTCAGGCCGGCCGGTTCGACCCGCACGCCACCTTTGGCGCCACCGAACGGGAGACCGACGATGGCGCACTTCCATGTCATGAGCATGGCCAGCGCCGCCACCTCGCCCAGGTTGACGTCCCCGGCGAACCGGATGCCCCCCTTGGTGGGGCCCATCGTGAGGAGGTGCTGGACCCGGTACCCGAACACGGTGTCGACCTCGGCGTACTCGTCGCGACGGAACGGGAACGCCACCGAGAGCGCACGCTGTGGAGTCCGCATCCGCTCGTGGATGTTGGGGTCGAGGTTCATCAGCTCTGCGACCCGGTCGAACTGGCGTACCGCCTCCCGGTAGAGCGGGGATTCCCACTCGAGGAGCTTGCCCTCGTTGATGCTGAACGCCATCGCCATTCCCGTCGCTGCGGGTGACCAGAAAGCCTGGCCGCAGAACACGATACCCAGCGCGCCGCCAAAACGCGACGACCTGCGCTTGCTCCGGACCACTCCAGCCGTGAGACTCCGTGAGGTGCGCGTGGCCATCGTGGTGTTCGATGACGTGGATCTGCTGGACGTCGGCGGACCGTATGAGGTGTTCCTCACGGCCTCTCGCCTGGCGGAGCGGCAAGGCCGGCCGCCTCCCTTCACCATGACCACAGTGGGGCTGACGCCATACCCGGTGACGGCGTATGGCGGCCTCCGCCTGGTCCCCGACACGACGTTTCGGGACCTCGGGCCGGTGGACATCCTGGTGGTGCCCGGCGCCATCGCCATCGACGAGGTGGCGGCACGGACCGAGCTGATCGCTGCGATCGAACGGGCGTCACGGTCGTGTGCCCTGACGACCTCGGTGTGCACCGGTGCGTTCCTGCTTGCCGAGGCCGGCATGCTCGACGGGCGTGCCTTCACCACCCACTGGGAGGACGTACCGGCACTCGAGCAGCGTGTCGGAGCGGGCGGCGACGCCGGTCGGCAGTGGGTCGACACCGGCGACGTGATCACGGCAGGCGGGCTCTCCTCGGGGATCGCGATGGCCCTGCATGTGGTCGATCGGCTCGTGGGTCGCGACCTGGCCGCGGCCACTGCCCGCCAGATCGACTACGAGTGGGACCCGGACGGGGAACGAGGCGTGTCATAGGCCCTCGATAGGGTGTGCTGGTGGGCACGAAGCAGACGGATGGCGTCGAACTGCAGGTCGACCCGGAGGACTGGGCGACGGCGGTGACACGCGTCGCCGGCACGCAGCTCGTCGTGGGCGGCCCGGGCACCGGCAAGAGCGAGTTCCTGGTACGGCGCGCCGTCCATCTGATGGACGAGGGGGACGTCGCCCCGGAGCAGATCTTGATTCTCGGCTTCTCGCGCCGCGGTGTCGCCGACCTGCGCAACCGGATCGAAGCCCGCCTCGACCGCTCATTCACTTCGATCCCGACTGCGACCTTTCACTCGCTGGCCTCCGGGCTGCTGGAGTTGTACGGCGGCCGCGTCTTCGGATGGGAGCGCCTGCCGACCCTGCTCACCGCGCCGGAGCAAGCCGCCCTCGTCCGGGACTTGTTGACCGGCGAAGATCCGACCGACTGGCCACATCCCTTCCGGCCGCTCCTCACCACGCACACCTTCGCCGACGAGGTCACGGACTTCATCCTGCGCAGCCAGGAACAGCTGCTCACGCCGGAGGACCTCGAGACCAGAGCCGCCGACCGGGCCGACTGGAAGGGCTTGCCGTCGTTCTACCGCCGCTACCTCGAGGAGCTACCGCAGCGCGGCCGCATCGACTACGGCACGCTGCTCGCCGAGGCGCTCCGCCTCTTGGGCGACGCCGACGTGGTCGCCGAGCTCGGCAACCAGTACTCCTACCTGCTCGTCGACGAGTACCAAGACACCACGACCGCCCAGGCGGAGCTGCTGCAGCACCTCTATCGGCCGTCGCGAAACCTCACGGTGGCGGCCGACCCCTACCAATCCCTCTACAGCTTCCGCGGTGCGGAGTTGCACAACGTCGCCGATTTCCCGGCGGCTTTTCCGGACGGCTCCGGGGCGCCGGCGACCCGCCTCGTGCTCACGACATCGTTTCGAGTGCCCAAGGCCATCATGGACGCCGCGGTGCGGGTCACCGCGGGCGGTGATCTGCCCGGTGCTGCGGGTGCGGTGACCCCGGCTCCCGGTGATGGCATCGTCGAGACCTACGGGTTCCAGCAGCAATCCGAGGAGGCCGAGTGGATCGCGGCCGAGCTGCAACGTCTGCACGTGGAACAGCACATCGCCTATGCGGACATGGGCGTCTTCGTGCGCTCCAAACGACGGTTCCTGCCGGTGTTGAGTCGAGCTCTGGCACGGCGCGGCATCCCACACGACCCTCCCGACGCCAGACTCGCCGACCATCCCGCCGTTCGGCTGGTGCTCGACTGTGTCATCGCCGCCACCGAACCCGGCGAGGAGCGGGCCCGAGCCGTCCGTCGCATCTTGTTGGGCCCGCTCTTCACGACCGCGCTGGGAACGCTGCGGGCGGTCGAACGCGAGCGGCTTCGCGAAGGCACGGGATGGCCTCAGACCATTCGACGTCACGTGGTGGACGGCGCAGATCTCGCCGAGCTCCTCGAGTCGCCGGAATGGGCCACGACGTGGCCGGCGGTCGACGGCTTCTGGCATCTGTGGTCGTCGTTGCCGCAGTTCTCCACCGTGGTCACCGACGCCGGCCGCGGCGACGAGCGGGCTGCGCTGGCATCCCTCGCCCAGGTGCTCGGCAGGCTCAACGAACGGGATCCCCGTGCCACGCTGGCCGACTACCTGGCGCTCACCGAATCGGAGGAGTTCGAGGCTCGGCCGCTGCTGTCCTACCAGCGGCCGGAGTCCGATCGGCTGACGGTGACGACCCTCCACCAATCCAAGGGATTGGAGTACGAAGTGGTCTTCATCGCCGATGCCACCGAAGGCGTCTTCCCCGACCTGCGTCCCCGCGAGTCGATGCTGGGATCGCGGCATCTGTCGCCGTCGTTGGGCGGCGATGCGGTGGCCTACGGCCGGTTCCGACTTCAAGAGGAGATGCGCCTCGCCTATACCGCCATGACTCGGGCACGCCGCCGGGTGGTGTGGACGACGACCCTGGCCGGGGTCGAGGAGTCGATGGCAGCACCGAGCCGCTTCCTGCCCCTCGTGGCCGGCGTGGACGCCATGGCCTGGGCCACCCGACCCCCAGTGCCGTGGACCCAACCGGCGACAGCGGAGGAGGCCGACGCGTGGCTGCGCCGCATCGTCCGTGACGATCGAGCACCGACGGCGCAGCGCCTGGCCGCCATCGAGCTACTCGCCGATGCCGCATCCTGGGGTGGCAGACCGGCAGATTCGATCGCCGGAGTGCGCTCCCGGGGTTCAGACGCCGGCTTGGTGCCGGCGGGCCTCTCGATGTCGCCGAGCCAGGCCGAGTCCTACGAGCGTTGCCCGCGGCGGTACGCCTTGGAGCGGCGGCTGCACGTGGGTGACGATCGCACGGTCCATCTCGTGTTCGGCAACTTGGTCCACGACGTACTCGAGCAGGCGGAACGGGCGGCGATGGCCGACAGGCGGCCCCACGCCACCCTCGAGGAGGCGCTGCACGCCTTGGAGGACCACTTCGACCCCGCCGCCTTCGGGGGGCCGCCGTGGGCAGAGGCTTGGCGGCGCCGCGCGGTGCAGGCGCTCACTCGGCTGTACGAGCAGTGGCCGTCCACCGGGGAACCGATCGGCCTCGAGCATCGACTCGACGCTGAGATCGGTGGCGTCGTATGGAGCGGTCGGGCCGATCGAGTGGAACGAGCTGGAGACGCACTCGGCATCATCGACTACAAGTCTTCCCGGAACCCGATGTCGCTCGCCGATGCGGCGAGCTCACTGCAGCTCGGCTACTACCTCATCGCACTCGCCGTCGACGACGAGCTCGATGGCACACCGGCGTGGGCTGAGCTGTGGTACCCGGTGGCGGACTACAAGTCGCTGACTGTGCGGGCCTTCGACGTCGCCAAGCTGCCGGAGGTCGCGGAACGGCTCATGGCGGCCGCCGAGGGCATCCGCGCCGAACGATGGGAGCCCCGACCCGGCGACCACTGCGAGCGGTGTCGGCTGCGCGGCGTCTGCCCGGCCTGGCCGGAGGGCCGGGAGGCGTTCCAAGGATGATCATCACGGCCTCGCCGGAACAGCAAGCCATCATCGACTACCCCTTGGCGCCCCTGCGGATCGCCGCCGGCGCCGGAACCGGGAAGACCACGACGATGGCGCTGCGCCTCGCCGGCCTCATCGAGGGTGAGGGGATCGAGCCGGAACAGGCACTCGGGGTGACCTTCACCAACAAGGCAGCCGAGGAGCTGGCGGATCGACTGCGCCGCTACCTCCCTCACCTGACGGCCGAAGGCCGTGAGATCGAAGTCACCACCTACCACGGGTTCGCGCACAGCTTGCTGCGGGAGTTCGGGGCAGTCGTCGGGGTGGAACGAAACGCCCCGATCATCACCCACGGGTATTCGAGACAGTTGCTGCGCGATGCCTTGGCTGCGGGTCAGTACGAGCACATCGACGTGTCGGCGCCCGGGAACCGGGTCGCCGAGATGGCGACGCTCATGTCCCAGATCTCCGACCATCTGACATCTCCCAGGGTCCTCCTGAGCGAGCCTTCGCAACCTGGCAACGGAGTGGAGGCGAAGCGGCATGAGCTGGCGGCCGCACTGGTTTCCTACGAGGCCCTCAAGGACCGGCTGGGTGTCGTCGACTACGGCGACCTCATCGTGCGTGCCCACCGGCTGGTATCGGCACACCCTGATATCGCCAGACGAATCCGCGAGCGATACCGCGTCGTGCTGCTGGACGAGTATCAGGACACCAACGCGGCACAGCGGCTCATGTTGCAGGCACTCTTCGGTGACGGCTTTCCCGTGACCGCCGTCGGGGACGCCGACCAGACCATCTATGAGTGGCGAGGTGCCTCGCTGGAGAACTTCGCCGGATTTCCCGACCACTTCACCGATGCCGCCGGCCGGCCTGCGGCCACACTGCCTCTGACCACCAACCGCCGCTCCGGGCAACGAATCATCGACGTTGCCAACCGGGTACGTGAGCACATCGGCGGCACCGCCGCCATCGATGAGCTGCGGGCCGCTCCGGGAGCAGGGCCGGGCTCACTGCACGTGGGTTGGTTCCGCACCGCGGTGGAAGAGGCGACGTGGATCGCCACCGAGATCAGACGCCTCCACGACGAGGAGGACGTCGCCTTCTCGGACATCGGCGTGCTCTTTCGCAAGAACCGCCAGATTCCGCTCGTCCGCGACGCCCTAGAAGCGGAGGAGATTCCCGTGGACGTGGTGTCCATCGGCGGCCTCCTCTTCGTACCCGAAGTTGCCGACCTTCACGCCTGGCTCCGGGTGCTCGGCACGCCCGAAGACACGACGGCGCTCGTGCGGGTCCTGCTCGGTGCCCACTTCCGGCTCGGCCTGGGCGACTTGGTGCCCCTGGCGGAGTGGGTGCGGTCGAAGGTGAGCACGGCGAACGACGAAGAGGCCGCAACCATCGGATGGGCCATGATCGAAGCGATCGACGAGCTGGAGACCGTCGAGGGCCTCTCCGCGGCCGCTCACGGGCGCCTCGGTGAGTTCCGCAGTATCCACCGACGGCTCCTCGAGGCGGCCCAGGGCGTCACGCTCGTCGAGCTGTGTCGGCGCATTCTGGACGAGTTGAGCGTGTGGACCGAGATCGACGGCATGGGCGAGGCCGCCCGCTTGTCCGCCCGCCTCAATCTGTACCGATTCCTCGATCTGGCCGAGGCGTGGAGTCCGCTGGAAGGCCGCCCCTCGCTCGATGCGTTCCTCGAGTACCTCGACTTGCTCGCCGACGAGGACACCGCCGACCAACTGGACACCGCCCGCGTGGGTGGACAAGAGGCCGTGGCGTTGATCACCGTGCATCGAGCCAAAGGCCTCGAGTGGGACACGGTGTTCCTCCCGTCGCTCTGCAGCGGGATCTTCCCGGCAGACTCCCGGCGTCTCGACGACCCGATCGAACGAGCGCAAGCGCTCCCCTTTCGCCTGCGCCTGGACCGGGCCGACGAGGAGCTCCCAACGGTGCGCAAGAAGCGCAGGGACTACCTCCGGCGCCGTCACCAGGACCAAGAGTGGCGCACGGCCTACGTTGCCGTCACCCGGGCCGCGGCGCGCCTCTACGGCACAGGAGCGTTCTGGTACAGCACGGGGAAACCGCGCCGACAGAGCGAGCTGTTCGAGATCCTCTCCAGCGACGATGGAGCCGTGGTGGAGCGGCACGTCGACCTCGCAGGACCGCCACCGACCCTGCTGCGCATCGAGGGGCTCGAGGGAGCCCCCGACCCGTTGTTCTCGGAGGGGTGGCAGGCGGCGCTGAGGACCACGGCCGACGATCCCGGCTGGCCCCGGCGCGCCGGTGGCGTCAGAGGGGGTGCGTACGATGAAGCCGTGAAGCAGTTGCGGATGACGCTCGAGGGCATCCCGGACGCACCGGACGCCACCCAGGTCGATCCAGGTTTCAAGACCTCGGTGACCGGGCTGGTCACGTACGCCTCGTGCCCGCAGCGGTTCTACTGGAGCGAGGTGGACCCGCTCCCCCGCCGACCGGCGGCGTGGCTGCGCCGCGGTGTCGAAGTGCACCGGCGCATCGAGATGCACAATCGCGGCGTCGTCCCGCTCGACGAGGCCGCCGCTGTCGAGTACGACATCGTGTTCGGCGAGTCCGCCGGCACCGACGATCCGTACGAGGTGTTCACCTCGTCCCGATTCGCCGACCAGCGGCCTGCGTTCGTCGAGGTCCCGTTCTCGCTCCGGGTCGATGGTGCCCTGGTACGGGGGCGTATCGATGCGATCTACGTCCACGACGACGACCACTGGGAGGTCATCGATTTCAAGTCTGGGCGTCGACCAACCGAGCCGGTCCAACTCGTCCAGCTCCAAGCGTATGCGATGGCGGTTAGGGACGCCGGCCTCGCTGCTCGGTTCCCCGCTGCGCTGACCGTCACATTCGTCTACTTGGGGGGCGGGAACATCGAGGAGGTGTCCTACGACGTGGACGGCGAGTGGATGCGTGAAGCCGACGCGGCCGTCTCCGCCCTCGTAGCCGCAGCCCGGGATGAGCGCTACGAGCCGACACCCTCGAACGCTTGTGAGCAGTGCGACTTCGTGCAGTTCTGCCAAGCAGGTACGTCGTTCATGACGGGCCGGGCAGGACCAGGCGGAGCGCCGCCCCGCTCGGAACCGGTAGATTGAGGCCACGATGCCGGGCGTGACCATCTGGAGTGATCTGACCTGCCCCTGGGCGTACGTGGCGTGCGTCCGGCTTCACCGCATGCGCAACCACCTCGGTGCCGACGTGGTCGACTTGGAGTTCCGGGCGCTTCCCACCGAGCTGCTGAGTGAAGGCGGGCAGGCACGCAGCCAGCCAGAGGCGGTAGCCGAGATCGTGGCGTTGGCTCAGCGCGAGCACACCATGTTCAGTCACTTCGACGGCCGGTGGCCGCGTAGCACCGTGGTCGCCTGGGAGGCCCAGAAGTGGGCCTACGGACTCTCCCAGGAGACCGGCGAGCAGTTCGACCTGGCGCTTCGGCGCGCCGTGTTCCTGCACTCCCATGACATCTCTGAGATCGACGAGATCGCCAAGGTCGCCCACAACGAAGGTCTGGACGGACCCGCCTTGATGGCTGCGCTCGAAGCACATACCCACCGTGATGCCGTGATGGCGGATGTGGCCGAGGCAGAACGCCTCGACATCACCGATCCTCCCGTCATCGTGCTTCCCGACGGCACGATGCACTCGAACCCCGGCGTCACCGTGGAATGGAGCCGCGGGATACCCCTGATTCTCGAGGATCACCCCTCGGTGTACGAGGACATCATCATGGCGGGCGCCACCGAGGACTAGCGCACCTGGCCGTTGACCGCTTCCAGCACGAGCGTCACCGGCCCGTCGTTCCGCAGATCGACCTGCATGTACGCCCCGAAGCGACCCCCGGCGACAACCACGCCGGCGGCGGCGATCTCGTTCATGAACTCGCGCACCAGCCGCTCGGCTTCGTCGGGATCGGCCGCGTCGGTGAACGAAGGACGCCGACCCTTGGCGACGGACGCCAGCAGCGTGAACTGGCTGACCACCAGCACCGCGCCACCCACGTCGGCGACCGAGCGGTTCATCTTCGCCTGATCGTCGGCGAAGACACGGAGCCCAACCAGTTTGGCGGCGAGCGCTGCGGCATCCGCTTCGGTGTCTCCTCGTGCTACTCCCAGAAGGACCAGTAGACCGTGGTCGATGCTGCCGACCATCTCGCCTCCCACGGTGACCGACGCGGACGCCACCCGCTGTGCGACTGCTCTCACGAGGAGGCCACGGGGGCGGGCGACCGGCGGCTGACGGCGGCGACACCGACGACGGCGACGAAGCCGAGAACGATCCAGACGGTCGGCCACAGCCCGGTACCGCTCTCCGGCCACGCCAACGTCGTGCTCTCGGTGCCGTTCGGCCACGGCCAGAGCACCCGAAGCGATCCGACCATGAGGCCGACGAGGATCGCCAGCACGGTGTCGTGGTGACGGCGCAGCATCCGATCGAGGAACGGCGCAAACAGCGCGAGACCTCCTATGGCGCCAACGGCCACAGCGCCGACGATGGCAAGATCACGATCTCGCACCGCTTCGATGACGGGGTCGTACATCCCCACCATGAGCAGCAGAAACGATCCGGACACGCCTGGCAGGATCATGGCGCAGATCGCCAGGGCGCCGGCGGCCACGAACATCGGCAGGGTGGGGCCGGTGACCGTGCCCGACTGCACGCCCAGTAACACGAAGGTGATCACAGCACTGACTACCAGCATCGCGATGCGAAACGAATCACGGGTGCCCAGCAGGCCCCATGCGACCACGATCGACCCGGCGATGAGGCCAAGGAAGAAGCCGGCTGTCTCTCTCGGGAAGTCGTCCCGGACGAAGGCGATGACTCCGGCCAGGGAGATCACGGCCAGCAGGATCCCGCCCAACAGCGGCAGGATGAACCCCCACTCGATCTCGGCCCAGTTGCGCTCGATGCCGGCCCTGTCTCGCTTCAGCACCGAGCCCAACACAGCGGCTCCGGATCGGAGGTTGTGCACCAGCCGTTCGTAGATGCCGAGGACGAGCGCCACGGTTCCGCCCGACACACCCGGGACGAGATCGGCTGCGCCCATGAGAAAGCCGCGCCCGACGTGGAACCCTTGTCTCATGAGCTAGGAGGGTATCTCCCTGGCGAAGAACCGCAGTATCGAGTCGGCCACGTCCAACGACTCGACCTCGTACTCGCCTGCTGCAACCGACTCGCGCAATCGCTCCAGGAGGGCGGCACGTTCCACGTCACGCTCCGCCGGTGCGTCCTCGTCGCGAGCGTCAGCAGGCACCTACCGGCACCGCAGCAGACGACAACGGGTGGTTCGCACTCATGAGCGAGCCGGCACCAACAGCACCGAACACGGCGCCCGACGCACGAGGTGGCCGCCGATGCCTGGACGCACCACGAGGCTGGCATCCGGATCGGGCATGGCGATCACCAGAAGAGAGACGGAGGCGGCGAGATCTTCAATCACCCGCACCGGGTTGCCGCGTTTCAGTGCCCGCCGCACCGACACGCCCTGGACGGCAGCCTCCTCGCGAAGCCAGGCGACGGCCCGGCGTGCGTCGTCAACATCCTGGGATCCCGAGACGAACGCCGGCGGTACCACGGCCGCCCCGTGGACCGTTCCCCCGGAGGCATAGGCGATGTCGATCGCCGCCCTCGCCGCGGCCTCCCCCGAGGCCGTCCGACGCGCCGGGACCAGCAGCGAGGTGTACGGATGTGTGCCACGGGACACGAGGAGCGGCACGCCGAGCTGGCCATAATCGCGAATGAGCTTGGCGGTGCGGAATCTTCCGATGACGTCACCACCCTGGGGAGCCGGGAGCGTCACGACCCCTACGCTCTCCTCTTTGGCCAGCTGCGCGATCGCCGCCGACGGCGACGTTGTGGCCGGCCGCATCTCCACTTCCACGCCTTCGGCGCGGGCTTCGACCTCTTCTAGCAGTGCGACGACTTCCGCCGACAAGTCCGGGTCACGAACGGACCCCGGATCCCGGTGCACGAGCAAGAGGCTCTCCCCCTGGCTGTTGCGCACGAGGCTCAGCGCCTCCGCCACCGTTCCGTCGAGATCGTCAGCCGATTCCAGCGCGACGGCCACGCGACGGCCGAAGTTGAGTGGGAACCGGCTCTCACCGGAGGTGAACGTCGACACGATGGTGGAGAAGTCGGCGGCCGATCCGACGATCGTCACCCGGTCACCGGTCTCCAGTCGCGTGTGACCATGCGGAATGATGAGCCGATGGTTCCGGAGCACCGCCGCCACCACCCAGCTCTCGGAGTGCAGGTCACGCAGGGCCTTGCCCCGAACCGGTGAATCAGGCGAGACGTGGAACTCGATCGCCTCCGCTTTGCCTTCGGCAAAGGCGGTCGACGCCACCCGACGCGGTTCCAGGATCACCTCCACGTTGCGAGACGCCAAGCTGTTCGGTGAGAACACGGGTACGTCGAGGGCGCGGTACTCGGCGGCTCGCTCCGGGTGTGCGGCGACCCCCACGATGCGCAGCAGGCCGGTCTCTTGCGCCAACCGGATCGCCTCGAGATTGACGTCGTCGTCGTGGCTGGCCGCCACCAACGCGTCGGCATCTTCCAGCCCCGCCCTCTTGAGCACCAAGTGGCTGGAACCGTCCCCGACCACGGGCTCGAAAGCCCGGATTCCTGCCGCCAGGTCGAGCGTTGCCTCGTCCTCGTCGATGACGACGACGTCCCACCGCTCACCCAAACGGCGCAAGAGTTCCCGCGTGGTACCGCCGGCACCAACGACGATTGCTCTCATCGGACTCCTCGATGTCGACCGGCCCCCTCGGCAGGAGCACCCGCAGTGGGCCGGATATTACCCACAGGGAGGCTGCTCACCCCACGGGGCCGAAGACCGAGCGCAGCTCCTGCCGACCAGACACTCCGAGCTTGGTGTACACCGAGGCGAGATGATTGTCGACGGTACGCACCGAGATGAAGAGGCGATCAGCGATCTCCCGGCTCGTGTGGCCCGCAGCGGCCAGCTGGGCGACCTCCAGCTCACGAGGCGTCACCCCGGGCGCTCCCAGCGGTGCCAACGGCGGCGTGCGCAGACAGCCCACGCACAGGTCGTAGAGCCGCTCGGCGCGTGTCCACAGCTGCTTCTGTAGCCGGGCGTCGTCGGTCAGCGAGCCCGCATGCGCTGCCGCTTCTGCTGCGTAGAGGTTGGCTCCCGTCGCTTCAAACGTGTTCGACACGTCGACGAGACGCATGCTATCGCCGACCAGCAGCGCTTCTGCGTGTGCGAGCAGCGCAGGCAACAGCGGTCCATCGACCCCTGCCGTGGCGGAACGGAGGTCGTCGATGACGAGCTCCGGATGCCCAAATCGGACCGCATCGTGGAGGGCGAACACCCCCCACGTGACGTCGGAACGCGCCACGACCCGCCTCCCGGTCTCCGCAGCGATCAACGCGGCGGCCCGACAATCCCCAGCCAAAGCCAGCCGCATCGCTCTGGCCCGGCCGGCCGCGTCCGGACCACGGCGCGCCCGGGCCTCCTCGAGCACCACGTCAGCCATGTCGGACTCACCGCTCAGCACGGCCGCCTGGGCGGCCTCGCTCAACACCGGCACCGAGAGTCCGAGCGGATCCGCGATGCGGACCACCGCCGCGGTCTCCTCGAGCACCGCACAGGCGTCGGCCACCAAGCCGCGGAGGATGAGAATCTCACCCAGCACGAAACCCCAGTAGGCGATGTCCTCGTGGGCGCGGCGGGTGACGGCCAGCTCGTAGCCCTCCCGGGCCAGGGACTCGCCACTCACCAGATCACCACCGAACGCCATACCGGAGGCGTACACCGCAGCGAGCACCAGTTCGTCGAGACGGAGCGACGGGAACCGACCGGCGTACTCCACCGCCTGAGAGGCGTACTCGGTCGCGGCTCGATAGTGCCCGAGGGCCGTCTCACATGCCTGCGCCACCATGAGCGCTCGTGCCCTCGTCCGATCCCAACTGGCCTCGGCCGCGAGCACCTCGTTGGCCATCGTCAGGGCCTCGGCGCTCCGCCCGCTGACGCGGTAGAACGCCGCCAATGCGGCCTTCGCCTCGTTGCGCCATCCCGGCGTCTCTGCCTGCTCACAGAGTTGCTGACCGAACTCGATCGCCTCGGGCCAACGCTGGAGCGCCAAGAACAGGTTGAAGGCCCTGGGTACGGCAGCGCGAGCCCGCTCCTCTTCATCGGTCGCCAGCGCGTACGCCTCGGCGAGTGCGACCTCGGCTTCCTCTCCACGACCCAGATGGAACAACGCCTCCCCTCGCACCAGACAGGCCTCGTAGCATCCCTCGGCGGTGTCGGATTCCCTCGCCAGCCGCTCGGCAAGCTCGTGGTCCAGCGACTCCAGCGCCCGGCGCGCCGCCCGAACGCCGATGTCAGGCGGCAGCGCGGAACCCGCATCGAGGCGCCAGCGGGCGATGCGGAGCAGATCGTCCCGGCGCCGGGCCCCGGCGGCCTCCACCTGGCGCGCCAGGTCCCGCTGAATGCGGCGCGTCTTCGCCTTGGGGATCACGCTGCGGAGGGTCTCGGCATAGAGAGGGTGTCCGATGCGGAGGGTGGTTCGGCGATCGCTCGGCTCTGACACGACCAGATCGGCAGCCTCCAGGGCCTCGATGGTGCATCCGGGCACCAATCCGGCGAGTACGTCGTGCCCGAGCGGCTGACCCACGGCCAGCACCTCGAGGGCCTCACGCTGATCGGCGGTGAGGCGGCGCAGCCGGTTCTCGACCACCTCGTTGAGCCTCCCAGAGCCCGTCAGCTGTCCGCGTATGGTCCACCGGCGGTCGAGCCTCTCGAGCGCGCCGCTCTCTGCGGCCCCCATCAACATCTCCCGCAACAGCAGAGGATTGCCCTGGCACAGCCGCCACAACGCGGCACGGGAGATCCGATCGAGCGGTGCACCGAGCGCCGACTCGATGAGCGAGTCGAAATCGTCCCCGCTGAGCGAGGTGAGCTCGATGCGATCCGCCGCACCGTCCTTCCAGAGCGCGGTGATCGGATCCGGGAGCGCATCCCCCGTCCGCACGGTGAGTACCAGTGTCGCCGACTCCGACTGCGCCAGTTGGTGCAGCAGTGTCGCCGACCCGTCGTCTAGCAGGTGGGCGTCGTCGACGAACAGCACGAGCCGCCTGGAGCCCCCGATCTGGGAGAGCGCCTCGTGAGCGGCTTGGAGCAGCTGCAACGGGCCCACTCCGTCGACCCCTCCCGCAGGGAGCAGCGGCACCAGTGCCCCGAACGGAATGGACGCACTCGATGCGGTGCCCACGATGCCTTCGACCCGGAACGAGCCAGGATCCAGGGTGTCGACCAGCTCCCGAGCGATCCGAGTCTTGCCGACGCCGGCCGGCCCGACGATGACCACGCCTCTGGACCCGGGCCCGACGACCGCGCTGTGTAGCCGACGCAACTCCTCAGCGCGTCCAATGAGAGGCCACTCCCATGAGATGTGGCTCGTTGTCTCGTCGCTCCGCAGCACCAGGTTCCCACCCATCCGAGCGGTCTGCCGATGATGGTAGGCAAGCTCTGCCAGCTACGTTTGAGGTCCGTGCCCCAGAATGAGTAGGTACCTACTCACGACAGCTGCCGAGCGGCCACGCACAATGCATGTGAGCTGGATAGTGCAAGTCGTCTGTCTGCCTCAACGACGAGGTCGCGAGCGCGACCTCGTCGCCTCCGCAATGGGAGCAGTCAACATGGGGGGATGACACCGCAAGGTGTCCCCGATTGCTGCCTGGACGACGAGGGGGCGGTTAGGAAGGCCGCCCCCTTGTCGCGCGGAAAAGCAGCTCCGGTGCACACCTCCGGGTCAGGCCTGGTGCTCCCCCGTCACCTCGCCGAGATCGACCACGCCAGCGCTCACCGCGACCTGCGCCTGTTCTGCAGCGCCCCAGAGATCGAGCACCGAGATCGGGGCGGCGCGCCGCTGCACCGATCCACCCGCCCGGGAGAACCGCGGCGCCGGCGCCGGCTGGGTCACACCGTCGACGGTGATGAACGTGCCGCGGCTTCCGAGGTGGGGATCGGCGGGTGCTTCTCCCGGTGCCAGCACGGGCACCACGCAGGCATCCGTTCCGGCGTACAGCTCGGTCCATGCGGCCCGCGGCTGCTCGCGGAACCGTGCGGCGATGCGCCGAGTCGTGGCGGGCCACGACGCTCGATCGTACTGCTCTGCGGGATCGACTTCGATGCCCAGACGCCCGATGAACTCGGCATAGAACTTCGATTCGATCGCACCGACCGCCATGTACCCGCCGTCGGCGGTCTCATACGTGCGGTAGAAGGGGGCCCCGCCGTCGAGCAGGTTCGCCTCACGGGCGTCCGCCCAGATCCCGGCCGCCCGATGGCCGTGCAGCATCGCAGTCAGCAGCGCGACACCATCCACCATGGCCGCATCGATGACCTGACCCTTGCCGCTGCGGCCCCGCTCCACGAGCGCTGCAGTGATCCCGAACGCGAGGAGCATGCCACCTCCCCCGAAGTCGGCGACGAGGTTGAGCGGCGGTGGCGGCGGGCGCCCGGCTTCGCCGACGGCCCACAACGCGCCGGCAAGGGCGAGGTAGTCGATATCGTGACCCGCCATGGGTGCCATCGGTCCGTCTTGGCCCCAGCCCGTCACACGGGCGTAGATCAGCGACGCGTTCCGATCCAGACACGCCTCGGGGCCGAGCCCGAGCCGTTCCATGACCCCGGGACGAAAACCCTCGATGAGCACGTCGGCGCGTTCGATCACCTCCATTGCAAACTGCGCCCCCGCCGGCTGTTTGAGATCGATGCCGATGACCGGCCGACCCCGCAGCAACGGTTCGCTCGAATGGGTAGGCGCACCCAGCCGGTCGAGCCGGAGCACCTCGGCACCCATGTCGGCGAGCAACATTGCGCAGAAGGGGCCCGGACCCTGGGAGGCGACTTCGACGACGCGCAACCCGTCGAGCGGGCCTCCGCTCACGCGCGCACCACTCGCGTGTCGCCGGTGGTCGGATCCCGGTCGAGCACGAGGAGATCCTCCAGACGATGCATCATCTCCGGCACATGGCTCACGACCGCGACGAACCGGTCGGTGCCACCGGCGACCAGTGCTTCGATGCCGTCCATGGCCAGGTCGAGATGCTCCGCATCGAGGCTGCCGAAGCCTTCGTCCAGGAAGAACGCGTCCAGCCTCCCTCCGGTCCGAGCCACCATCTCGGCGAGGGCGATGGCCAACGCCAACGAGGCCAGGAACGTCTCTCCTCCCGACAAGGAGTCCGACTTCCGCACCGCATCCGCCGCCGTGAGGTCGACCACCTCGAAGCTCTCCGTGAACTGGTAGCGGCCGGCCGACAACGTTGCGAAGTGGGCGCTACCGAGATCCGCGAGCACGAATCGCTGCTCCTCGAGGAGGAACCTGACAAACCGGGTGTCGGTGAGATCGGCCACAAGCCGCTCGTAGCGCGCTTTCGTCGCGGCCACCTCTTCCCGCTCGGCACCGATGCCGGCGGCGTCCTCGATCTCGGCCCGGAGCCGTTCCAACTCGGCGGCCAAGCGGTCGACCGCCGCTTCGGCTCGGTGGAGATCGACAGAGAAGCTCTCCTCCAAATCGAGCGGGGCGACCACCGCGGCTCGCTCCTCCATCGTCTCGGCTCGTTCGTTGGTCGCCTGCTCGAAGGTATGCCGCCCCGCGGTGCTCGCTTCGTTCCAGCTACGCCGCACTGCGTCCAACCATCGCCTGGTGGCGGCAGGCGCGTCGTCATCGGACCCGGCGTCGACGTCGAGATGGGTGGCGACGCCGGCCAGCGCCAAACGGAGTGCACTGTGGGCCTTCTGTGCCTCTGCTGCCGCGCGCTCTGCCCGGCGCAGGTCATCAGCGGCAGTATCGACCTCTTTCTGAGTGGCTACCACCGCTGCGTCGGTTTGCTCGATGTGCTCAACTCGCCGGCGGAGAGCTGCTTCCAGCGAGCCCTCGCCGAGGACGTCGCGGGCCCGAGCTTCGAGGCTCTGCAGCTCCTTCGCCGCCATCGCGTCGGCCGTGCTGGCGCTCTCTTCTTGCGCAGCCACGGTCGCCGCCGCCTCCCGCGCCGCCACCAGCGCCGCAGCCGACCGCTCCAACCTCGCCACAGCTGCGGCATGGGCGGTACCCGCCTCTCGATGGGCGGCACGCGCCCGCTCCAGGGCTGATTTGGCCGCGGCGACATCCCCGCCTGCGTCAGCCGGGAGCTGGGCGATCTCTTGGGCACAGACGGGACAGGGGTCTCCCGGCTGGAGCCCTCCCCGAAGGGCGCGCGCGAAGTCGGCGTGCTGAGCTTCGTGGAAGGCTGCCTCGGCTCGGGCTGCCGCCTGCGCCGCGTCCGCTTCGGCTGCGGCCAACGCTTGGGCCGCCTCCTCGCTCGCACGGACCTCGGTGTCCGCCTGCGCCACGGCGTCGGCTGTGGTGACCCGGGCCTCCTTGGCGGCGGTGAGGCGCCGCGCCGCCTCCTCGGCCGCCTGACGGCGTGGCTCGAGCGCAGCCACGATCTTGGTGGCCTCCGCCACTTCGGCCCGAACCGGTTCGAGCAAGGCCGCGCGCTCTGCCGCCTCGACCAACCGAGCACGCGCAGTCTCCAGCGAGGCTGCGGCATCGGTGACCACCGCAGCCGCCTGCTCAGCTGCGTCGAGGACGGCTTCACTGTCGGCGGGGCTCGGCAATTTGGTGCCGAGCCCCTCCAGGGCGCTGAGCAGCTTCTCCGCTTCGGCGATGGTGAGACCGAGTGCGGACGCCCGCTCGTCCAGGTCGCGCAGGGCCGGCTCCGCCTTGCGGAGCTGCTCCAACCGCTCCTCCAGGGAGCGGAGTTCGGTGGCGAGCTGGGCGGCGCGTGTGGTCGCGGCCTGCACATGGCGGGCACGCTCGTCGAGGGCGGCGAGGGTCACTGCAGAGGCCTGGACCCGGTCCTTGGCGACGGCCCGCATGGCATCCACCCGGTCATGCCCGAAAACGCCCTTGAGCACCTTGTCCCGGTCGCGGGGTGGCGCGATCAAGAACTCTGCGAACCGCCCTTGCGCCAGCATCACCGAGCGCCCGAAGGCGTCGAACTCCATGCCGAGGAGCCGGCGAATGCGCTGGTTCATCTCCGCCTCCAGCGTGATCTTCTCCAGCTGCCGGGCCTCGGCTGTGTCATCGGCCAAGCGATACAAGGCGTGGGCGCTCTGCCCTTTGGCGCGCAGCACCCGAACGGCTTCCCACACCTGCCCGTCCACCTCGAAGCGGAGGGCGATGTGCGCGGCGTCGGCTCGCTGGTGGATGAGTGCCTTGGTGCCCTTGGCCACGGTCGGGGTACGTCCGTACAACGCGAACGCAATGGCATCGAGGATGGTGCTCTTGCCGGATCCGATGGGGCCGACGATGCCGACGAGCCGCCTCCCCCGGAAGTCGAACACGGTCTCCTGGTCGAAGTACGACCGGAAGTTGCGCAGGCGCAGCTCAAGCGGTCGCATCCGCCACCTCCTGCTGCAGGTCGTGGAACGCTGCGATCAGATCGGCGGGTGGGGCTACCCCTTCGGCCGTCTCGTAGTACTCGGCGTAGAGCTCGTCGAGACTGCGGTCGGCTCGACCGGAAGGACGTTCGACCGTGGTCCGGGGGTAGTCGGCGCTCACCTTCACCACGAACGGGAACGCCTCCCGAGCCTGGTCCGCCAAACCCGGCTCGGGCCCCTCCGTGTGCACCTTCAGGTCGAGATACGCGTCGGCGAGATCCGGGCGGGCTCGCAGATCGGCCCAGGTCCCCGCCGCTCGGACCAGACGACGACCGCCGGTGAGTTCGACGCCCCGGCGCGTCGCCGGGAGGCCCGGCTCGACGTCGACCACGACCACACGTTTGGTCTCGCCGGCCTCACCGAAATCGAGTTCGAGCAGCGACCCGGCGTACTCGGCCGGGACCCTGGCCCCCGGGACCGCTTGTGGCGCATGGATGTGGCCCATGGCCACATATTGGGGACCCGGCGGGATCGCCTCTGCGGTCGCCGTGTAGGCCTCGCCCATGTGCAGTTCCCGCTCGCCGCGAGGAGCGCCATGACCGTGCACCTTGACGCCGCCGACCAGGAAGTGCGCCACGAGGAACGTGACCCCGTCGCCGGCGGCCAGGCCGGCTGCGTAGGCGGCATACGTCTCGGAGATGCGCCGCAGACGATCGGCGTAACTCTTGTACCACTCGTCGGTCCTCTCCATGAAGTCGACGACGCGCCCCTCACGGAGAAAGGGAAAGCACGACACCACGGCTCGACCGGCTCGGGTCTCCAGCTCGATGACGCCACCGGCGTCAGGGGGTTTCACCTCACCCACCAAGTGGATGCCGAGCGGACGAAGGAACGGTGCCAGCGCCTCGAACAGCCCCGGGCTGTCGTGGTTGCCTGCGATCACCACCACCGGACGCCGCCCCCCGGCGGCGAGGCGCACGAGGCCGTCCAACGCCACGTCCAGCGCATCCACCGGGGGCATTGGCCGATCGAACAGGTCACCGGAGTGCAGCACGAGATCGGCATCCTCGGTGTCGGCGATGGACACCACCTCCGAGATGACCTGCTCGTACTCGCTCATCCGGTCGTAGCGCCCGATGCGCTTGCCCACGTGCCAGTCGGAAGTGTGGAGCACCCGCATCAGCGACTGTGACTAGAGGTCGGCGAAGGGGTCGTCATCCTCGGCGACCTCCTCCTTGCGTGTCGCCCATGGCGGGAAGGGGAAGTCGGTCACCAGAGGCACCGGCAACGAAGGCTGGCTGACGACCATGGTGCCCGGTTTGAGCAGGCGGGCGCGAGCTCGGGTGGACGGAAGCATCCAGCCGTACTCCGAGCGCTCCGCCTCGGCGGCGTCGAGGCGACCCGCCACTTTGATGGCGGCATTCTCCATGACCTCCTGCGCCACCCGGGAAGCGGTCTGCTGGGCACCCACCAGCAGCACACCGAGCGAGCGGCCCCGTTGCGCGATGTCGATGAGCATCTCCTTGAGCGGACTGTGCCCCTCGCGCGGGGCGTACTTGTTGAGCTCGTCGAGCACGATCACCGACAGCGGAAGCCGCTGGCCCGTCTGTTCTTTCTCGGCGAACGTGTCTGCGAGCAGGGCGCCCACCACGAACCGCTGGCCGAGGTCGTGGAGCGACTGGATCCCCACCACGGTGACTTGGGCGGCCTCCCGGTCGATGCGCCGGCTGGCGCCCGCCCGGACCAGTTGACCGATGCGATGGGCGGCGGCGTGGAGCCTGCGGACGAAGGCGGAGATGGTGCCCACTTGGACGCGTCCGGTCCACCGCGGATCGGGGTCCCCGTCTTCGGGATCGAGGAACTCCTCCAACACCGCCACCATCGACGGCAGATCGCGGATCACCCGTTCACCGGGACTCGGTGTCACCTGATCACCCGGCTTGAAGCCCTCGATCGGGTCTCGCAGCACCACGGCCCCGGGTTCGCCGGCCACATCGACGGCGAACCGCTTCAATTGTGACCGCACCCGCTCCTCGATGAACGGGATCTGGTTGCGGGTGTCCGCCGAGTCGGTGAACAGGAAGCGCAGGAGGCCCTCGTCGATGAACTCACGCGGCGTCCAGGTGAACGCCTCCACCCCCTCCTGCCTGCCACCGGTGTCGGGCAGCACCACATCACCACTGCTGCGCCGCGGCGGTGCCCAGAAGGCGACGGACGGGAAGGGTGCCGGCTCGACACCGAGTTTGCCCCAAGCGACGCGTGCTTCGTCGTTGAACTCTTGATTCGGCTTGTCCAGCCAGAGCAGGTCCTCGCCTTTTACGTTGAACACCAGGATCCGCAGGTTGGCGGCGCTCTGTCCGAGGATGTCGGGCCGGGCCGTGAGCAGCCGGAGGAAGAACAGCGCAAACGAGGTCTTGGTGGCCACGCCGGAGATGCCGCTGATGGACATGTGGCCGCCCTTGCGCCCGTCGAAGAAGTCGAGGTCCACGTACACCGGCTCACCGTCGCGGCCGATGCCCACCGGGAGCGGCCGATCCATCTCGTCGGCGTAGAGGGCCTTCAGGCGTTCGTCGCCGGTGGCCCGCTCGACGACCTCTCCCGGGTCGGTGGAGACCCACAGCTCGGGATCCAGACGGGTGACGGCGACCCGTGCCGAGCGCACCTTCTCGGCAGGGAGGATGCCGAGCTCGGCGATACGGTGGGTGTCCGATTCGTACTGCGCACCCTCGAAGACGGCCTCGACCTCGGTGACGACACCGTACGTGCGCACCTCGCCCTCCTTGGGCACCTGGGTGCGCACCACCACGAGATCGTCGAGCTGGAGGTACTCGTCGTCGTCCAACACCACCCGGAACTCGCGGGTCGAGGTGTGTTGGGTGCCGAGCACACGGCCGACGCCGTCACCCACGGGGGCCCGTCTCCTGCATCACGCCGCTCCCTGCCGCATCACGGCGGACCGTAGCTGACGGTGGATGTAGGCCGCATCCCCCATGCGGCGCCGCAACGCCCGTTCCAGGGCGGCGATGGGAACGAGGTTCTGGGGTGCCCGCGGATCGATGTGGGCCTCGGAGGCCACCATCGGCAGCAGCGCCGCCGACCGATCGGCGAGGCGCTGTGCCACCTCGAGCCCGAGCTTGGTGGAAGCCTCGCAGCGGACGATGCCGGTCCAGGAATGGCCGCCGGGCAGGGTGGCCAGCCGTAGGTACCAGGAGTAGCGGGGGAACTGTGCGGACTGGGCGCCAATGACGAACAACGGCGTGCGGGTACCGGGGGTGAGGCGGGCGATGATGTCCATACGCTCCGGGGGCAGGTACGGCACTCGATGCGTCTTGATGTACCCGACCTTCTCGGTCGCCGACAGGTCGTTGATGGGGCCGTCCGAGACGACGAACGTGCCGGCCTGGGCGAGCCGCTCGGCCAGGAGTCCTTCCGCCTTCCGCATTGCACCGTGGAAATGGCGGATGAGCAGCGCCGGGTCGAAGTCGGCCACGGCCTCGGTGCGGTATGCCAGCTGCGGGCCCGCGACCGGAATGGGATCGTTGCGACCGTGGGTGAACACCGCCAGACGCTCGATGTGTACGTCCGTGACCTCGGCGCTGGGATGATGGCGGCGCCAGCACAGGGCACCGACCCCGTAGGTCCCGCAGAGGCCCGGAATCGGGCCGCTCGGATCGTCGATGGTGAGCCTGGCGTCGATGCGGCGCACGCCGTCGACGAAGGCGACAGTCTCGACACCGTCGTCGTGACCGCCCATCGGTTCCCACGGCCCGCTCACCTCGACGGCGTCGTCGACTTTGCCCTCGTCGGGAGCGTACGCGTCATCGGTCTCGAGCGGGGTCCCATAATCAGGGGCCCAGCCCTCGACGTGGAGTGTGCCCATCGGCCAGATGGTAGCCCGGCCAAGTGACACGCGTGTAATTCGTTGGTCGGCGGGGTCGGAACAAGCCGCTGATCTGGCATCTGGCCGGCGGGCGACGCTCCGCCGATCTCACAGTCGGGCGGTCACGGCACGCAGAGCGTCGCGGAGCAGCTCGGGTCGCTCCAGCCAGGGGAAGTGCCCCACATCGGGGAACACGAACGACCAGCCGTCTCGGGCCGACGCGGCGATCTCGGTGGCAGCCCAGACCGGGCGAGGATCACTTGCCCCGGCGATGGCGACGACGGGAACCGGCAGGCCTCGCAAGCGCTCGCCTACCTCCGGCCCGACGCGACGCCAGTCGGCGGTGAGGGCGACGTTGACGTCGTAGCGGACGTCGAAGTCTCCGTCGAGCGCGGCATCGACCTGGGGAGGGCCGGCGAAGTCGGTGGCAACCACGAAGCGCCTGCGGGCGGGACGAGGCAGCTTCGCCACTCGCTCGGCGTCCGCTCCCAAGCGCCGGTCGCGCTCCTCGCGATACTCCCCGTGCCATGCCCACGCGCAACCGGTGCCGCTGATGGAGACGAGGGCGTCGACTCGATCGGGATGGGCCACCGTGTACGCCGCGACCAACCCGGCGCCCCATGAGTGCCCCGCCACGATCCAGGACTCGTGGCCCCAATGCGTTCGCAAGGCCTCGAGATCGTCCACCGAACTCGCAACGGTGATGCCATCCGATCCGGTTGAGCGGCCGCATCCCCGCTGGTCGAAGCGGTGCACGGTGGCCACGTCGTCGATCATCGCCGCGACCGGGGCCTGATCGTCCCAGAGGCCGGGTCCGCCGTGACAGAGCACGACCGGTCGACCGCGGCCCCGGGTGGCGGTCCACAGCTCGGCGCCGTCCACCGCCACCAGCTCTTCGACGATCCCGTCGGCACTCTGTCCGGTGAGCGCGTAGACCGCAGCGAGGTCGACTCCGGTGGCGCCGGCCAGACGGTGCATGTCGAAGTGATCCACCACGGTGGGGGCATAGCCGGTGTGAAACGTGGCCTGCAGCCGCGCCGACAAGCAGCGGACCTCGCGGTCGCCGAGACTCCCCCGCACCAGGTCGGCGGCCGGGTACTCCGCCACGCCGCCGTCGAGGAGCCGCTGGATCCCGTTGCCTGCCCCGTCGAACTCCACCGGGTGCAGATCGATCTCTCTGCCATCGGGATGGCGCATCGCTAGCCGCGTCGGACGCCAGTCCACATCGATGGTGAAACCCGCCTCCGCCAGCATCCGCCGCGCCCGCTCGAGGTCCTCAGCGGAGAGGGCGACATCCAGATCGGCATGCCACCGCGACTGCCGGCCGATCACCGCATCCACTCCCCAACCCCCTGCGATCCAAACCGGTATACCCGCCTGCCCGAACGACTCCAAGAGGCCATGCACGGCTTCGAGTGGCATCGGTTCGTTCACCTCAGAAGGCTACGTCGCAGCGGTAGCCTGGCGGGAGCACGCGGCAGCGAGGTGAGGCCTTGGGTGAGTGGATCTCGGATCTCCTGAACATCGAGAACCTCGCGCACGCCCGCTTGGTAGCCACCGGCATCGTGGTGGTGGTGGTGGTCGCCGGTCAGCTGGTGGTGCGCCGGGCCGCCGCCCGCCGCATCGACGACTCGGAGATCCTGTTTCGCACCCAGAAGTCGATCATCTACGTGGCGACGTTCATCCTGCTGCTCTTGCTGGGATGGGTCTGGATCGACGCCTTCGACAACGTGGCCACCTTCCTGGGCCTCCTGTCCGCCGGTATCGCCATCGCCCTGTCCGACGTGCTCAAGAACCTCGCCGGCTGGGTGTACATCCTCCTGCGCCATCCGTTCCGCGTGGGCCACCGCATCGAGATCGACGGACATGCGGGGGATGTGATCGACCTCCGGGTCTTCCGTTTCTCGATGCTGGAGATACGCAACTGGGTGGGCGGCGACCAGTCCACCGGCCGCATCATCCACATTCCCAACGGCGCCATCTTCACCAAGAGCATGGCCAACTTCACGGAGGGTTTCCCCTACGTGTGGCACGAGGTGCCGGTGCTCTTCACCTTCGAGAGCGACTGGGAGCGCGCCGAGGAGATCATGCGCAAGGTGCTCGAGCCTCACGCCATGTCAGACGAGGAGATGGGAGCGGAACGCCGCATCAGGGAGGCGTCGCGCAAGTACTTCATCCGGTACACGGAGCTACGGCCGATCGTCTACGTCGACGTCAAAGACAGCGGCGTACTGCTCACCGCTCGGCTGCTGGTGTCCGCCCAGCGCCGGAGGGGGACCAACGACGAGATCTGGCGGGCGTTGTTGAAAGAGATCGCCGCCGAGCCGTCGGTCGAGCTCGCCTATCCGACGACGCGTATGGTGATCCACCACCCACTCCAGATCCAAAGAGGAGACTGATGCAGCAAGAGCAGCGCCCAGTGGTGGCCGCGGACTCGTTCGCCCCGATGGATCAGCTGTGGGAGCCCGAGATCGAGCTCACAGACGGCACCACGGCGCCGGTCAACCCCACGGCGGATTCGTTCTATGTGGTGGTGGACGACATCGACGCCGGGATCGTCGGCCTGGATCCGGCCCCGTGGCCGCACCTGGACCATGCCGGGCGGCTCTCGTTCCCGGACGTCGACGAAGAGTGGGAGGCCCGGGTGGCTACCGACGCGAACCTGGACGAGTTCCAGTCAGCCGTCAACGCCGCCAGAACCCGGGCCGACCAGATCGCCCCGGAGCGGCGGCTGCGGGTGGGCGACGTGTTCCACGTGCCCGGCCCCGAGTGGCCGGACGACCTGGCCTCGGCGAAGCCGATCGATGTCAGCCGACCGGCCCGACGTGCCGCCAAGATCGCCCACTACGGTGCCATCGCGCCCCGGGTCACCCCGGCGGAGGCCGAGCGGCTGGAGCTCGCCAAGCCGCCCGAGCCCGATGCACCGCGCCAGTCATTTCCTCTCAGCCCACCTCCCCAGAGCATCTGATGGCAGTACCCGGCGCCGTCCCCGCCTCGCGACTCTCGGCCGGTGACTTCCTCGGCTCGATCGACCCCGACCACATGGTGTACTTCCTGTGCAACGTCGGCGACGCCGATGCCCAGCTGATCCTCCTCCCGGCGACCCCTGTCGACCCGGACGAGCCGGACGACCCGGACAACCCGCCGAACCGGCGCCGCCAGGCGATCATCGTGGACGCCGGCAAGACCAAGAAGCTGCCTCGACTCCTCGACCGCCTTGTCGACGAGAAGCTGCTTCCCGCCGACGGCCCGGAGGCCGGCCAGGAGCACCCGGTACCTGACGGCTCGATTCCGCTGGTCATCGCCACCCATCCTCACGCCGACCACGTCGGCGGCATCCCCGAGCTCCTCACCGGGTACAAGCATCGCATCAGCGAGTTCTGGGACAGCGGCTACTACTTCACCTCGGCCAAGTACCACAAGATCATGAACGCGGTCGAAGCGCACCCGCACCTCATGTACGCCCAGCCCACCAGCGGGTTCCGCCGTTGGATCGGTTCGGCTGCCGTCACGGTGATGAGCCCGTCGATCCACCTGCGCAACCGCTTCGACACCTATGGGGTCGACCCCAACAACGCCTCCGTGTCGGTCCGCATCGAGTTCCCCGCCGCCCGGGTGATCCAGCGGACAGAAGATCGGGAGCTGGTGGACGAGGCCAACACCATGTCGCTCCTGCTGGGCGCCGACGCCCAGACGCTCTCGTGGTCGTTCGTGATGACAGACTTCCCCGAGCTGCACCCATCCGACTCGGCGGCGGCCAAGGCCATCGACGCCGCCACCGGTGAGGACCTGGTGTCTGCAGACATCCTGAAGGTGTCGCACCATGGTTCCAAGCACGGCGTCAACCTGGAGCTGGTGGAACGAATCTCGCCCCAGCTGATGCTGGTGTCCAGCGTCGCCGGTGCCGGCCGCTACAAGTTCCCGCACACCGTGGCACAAGACCTCATCCGGGAGGCAATGGACCCGACGACCACCTCCGGTGCGGAGCACCGCAAGGACTGGGAGCTGGGGATGTTCTACACATCGGACACGGACGACGCAGGCACTGCCCTCGGCAGCATCGCCCTCGTGATGTCCAAGGGGAAGTGGACGATGTGGCGGTTCGGCGACGAGCCGGGCGATCCCATCGACCTGGGAAGCGGACGGCAGTGGCAGCGCCCGTAGCCGGTCAGGCCGGCGTCGAGATCCGGGCCTACCGCGACAGCGACCACGACGCCTGCCGGGAGCTGTGGGCGGCGCTCACCGACCACCACCGCACGATCTACGCCGCGCCCCACATCGGCGGCGACGACCCCGGCGCGGACTTCGATCGCTACCTCGCCGATCCCAAGCGGCAAGCGAGCTGGGTTGCCGTATCCGGCGGTGCCGTCGTCGGCCTCACCGGCCTCTTGATCGACTCGGAAGAGGCCGAGGTCGAGCCGGTGATCGTCCATCCGGAGCATCGGCGGCGAGGCATCGGCAAGGAGTTGGTGGCCACCGTGGTCGCCGAGGCGAAGCAACGCGGTCTGGGTGCCATCAGCATCAGGCCCGTGGCGCGCAACGCCGGAGCGCTGGCGGCGTTTCGGTCGATGGGCTTCACCACGCTTGGCCACGTCGAGCTGTTCATGCCGCTCCACGAGACGACCACGGAGTGGAGAGCCGGGATCGAGATTCACGGCGAGACCTACGACTACTGACCCTCAGCCGGCGCAAAGGGTCAGCCCGGGTTTCGCCTCAGCGGTTCACCCCAACCACTTGGGCTCGATGGCGTACAACGGCTGCGCGCCCGCCGTCACCGCAGGCAGCAGCCCACGAGCCCGCGGCAGGATCTGCTCGCAGTAGAAGCGGGCGGTGTCGACCTTGGCGGCGTGGAAGCCGTCGTCGTCTCCGGCCATGGTCGAAGCGGCAACGGCGGACCGTGCCATCAGCCAACCGCCGACCACGATCCCGAACATCTCCTGGTACGGCGTGGCACCGGCAAGCACGTCGTTGGGTTCCTTGCGCGAGGCGATGAGCCAGGTCGTCGCCTGAGTGAGGGCTGCCACCGCGTCGGCCAACGCCGCTCTCATGCCGGCCAACTCCGGGGCGGAGAGCTCCTCGTCGAGGGCTCGCATCTCGGCAAGCAGGTCGGCGACGGCCCGCCCCTCTCGCATCGGGAGTTTCCGCATCGCCAGGTCGATCGCCTGGATGCCGTTGGTGCCTTCGTAGATCGGCGCGATCCTGGCGTCCCGCCAGTGCTGGGCCGCCCCGGTCTCCTCGACGTAGCCCATGCCACCGTGGATCTGGATACCCAACGAGGTGATCTCCACTCCCAGATCGGTCGACCATGCCTTCGTGATCGGGGTGTACAGATCGACGCGCTCCTGGTGGAACGCACGTGCCTCTGCATCCGGATGATTGGCGGCGAGATCGATGTGCGCCGCGTTGAGATACACCAGACAGCGCATGGCCTCGGTCTGGGACTTCATGGTCATCAACATGCGACGAACGTCGGGGTGCTCGATGATGAGTGAGCTCTCCGTGGGCGCAGTGCCCACGGCGCGGCCCTGGCGGCGTTCCTGGGCGAAGGTCAGCGCCTGCTGGTACGCGCGTTCGGCGATCGCCAGGCCCTCGAGCCCCACGCCGAGCCGAGCGTTGTTCATCATGGTGAACATGTACCGCATGCCCTGATGCTCTTCGCCGACCAGGTAGGCCACCGCTCCCTCGTTCTCGCCGAACGACAGCACACACGTCGGAGAACCGTGAATCCCGAGCTTGTGCTCGATGGACACGACATGCACATCGTTACGCTCGCCACGGGAGCCATCGGCGTTGATCAGGAACTTGGGAACGATGAACAGCGAGATGCCCTTCGTTCCGGGCGGCGAGCCGGGCGTCCGCGCCAGCACCAGGTGGATGATGTTGTCGGCGAGATCGTGCTCACCCCACGTGATGAAGATCTTGGTGCCGGTGAGCCGGTACGTGCCGTCCGGCCCCGGTTCTGCCTTGGCGCTGAGCGCGCCGACGTCGGAACCGGCGTGGGGTTCGGTGAGGCACATGGTGCCCGGCCACTCCCCGGTGATCATCTTCTCCAAATAGGTGGCTTTCTGCTCCTCCGAACCGTGGAGGAGCAGGGCATGGATGCCGGCTTGCGTCAGGAGCGGCACCAGCGAGAACGCCATGTTGGCGGACGTGAACATCTCCTGGACCGCCATGCCGACCAGCCACGGGAAGCCGTGACCCCCGTACTCGGCCGGGAACGGCACCCCACCCCATCCGGCATGCACGTACTTCTCGTAGACCGGCTTGAACTCGTCGGGCGCTTCGACCACTCCCGGCTCGGTGAGCCGGCTTCCCACGGTGTCGCCGATCCGGTTGGTGGGTGCCACCTGCTCGGCGAAGAAGCGATCCGCTTCTTCCAGAGCTCCGGCAACGACGTCGGGCTCGGCGTGGGCGAACGCCTCCAGCTCGAGCAGCTCATCGATGCCGGCGACGTGGTGAAGAACGAACTTCATGTCCCGCAGAGGGGCGCGGTAGTCAGCCATGGGAGAGAGGATAGGGACCGTCGGATGACCAAGCCTCACGAGCGGCGCAGGAACAGATACTCCGACACGCCGAGTGCTCGAAGCGGCAGGTGAAAGGACCGAGGGATGGCCGGCCAGGCCCCGGACCGCTCGATGAGCTCGGGCTCCGTGAGCCGAATCGGATGGTCGTCGTAGACCAGCATGGCGCCGCCGGCGGCCTGGGTGTTCTTCACCCCGTCGGCCGTCGAGCCGTAGGTGAGCGCACACACGAAGCCGTCGTCGGTCGGAAACGCGTTTCAGCGGCGTGCAGTACTCCTTGCCGCTGGTTCGACCGACATGCACCAAGACACCGAACGGCGGCCGGGCCGCGATGCGTCGCATCAGCGGGTTGGTCACGAACCGGTTGAACGTGGCGAGCCAGCGGGGGAACGGCACCTCAGTCGGCGCGCTCGATTCGGAAAACGGCACCGCTTCCGCTGACCACATAGATCTCCCCGTTGGCGTCGACGCCGAAGGAAGTCAGCTCCGGCACCTTCCCCAATTGCTCGGTCCAGTCGCGCTCATCGGCGACGGTGCCCTCGGCGAACCGGAACGACCGCACCCAGCCACCGCACCAATCACCGTAGAAGTAGGTGCCCTCCAACTCCGGGATCGCTGCGCCCCGATACACGTAGCCGCCCGTGATCGAACACTGGCCGCCGTGGCCATACTCGATCACCGGCTGGACCAGGCCGGACGTGTCGCAACCCGAGCTGGGCCGAAAGCAGCTCGTTGCCTCCTGGATCGGCCAGCCGAAGTTGAGCCGAGTGGCGGTCGTGTCCACCACGGAGACCTCTTCGAGCTCGTTCTGACCGACATCGGCCACATAGAGGAGGCCGTCGTCGAAGGAGAACCGCCACGGGTTGCGCAATCCGATGGCCCACGACTCGGGCGCAACGAAGTCGTTGCCGGCGGGGATGGCATACGGATCGGCTCCGTCGACATCGAGCCGCAGCATCGATCCCAACAGCGTTGCCTCGTTCTGCCCGTTGCCGAACCGGTCGCCTGATGCTCCCCCGTCGCCCATGCCCACCCACAAGTGACCGTCGGGGCCGAACGCGATCATGCCGCCGTTGTGGTTCCCGGCCGGCTGGTCGACTTGCAGCAGGACCCGACCACTGGCGGGGTCGGCACGGTCGGGATCGTCCGCCGACACCGCGAACTCCACGATCCTCGTGTCGCCGGCGCCGTCGGTGTAGTTGACGAAGAAGCGGCCGTTGGTGGCGAACTCCGGGTGGAAGGCCAAGCCGAGCAGGCCCCGCTCACCGCCAAAGGTGACCGAGTCGCGTACGTCGAGGAACACTTCCGGCGCGTCGGCTGCAAGCAGCCAGATTCGGCCCGGCTGGTCCACGACGAAGAGCCGGGGATCGCGCGGCGGGGACGTCAATAACACCGGTTGGCCGAACCCGGAGGCGATCTCGACCAGCCGCAGCGGCGGAGGCTCGGCCGGCGGACCGAGCGTGGTGGTAGATGGCATCGTCGTCGGGCTCGTGGTCGCCGGAGGAGCCGTGGTCGCCGCGGACGTGGTCGTTGGAGCCAACGTCACGGTGGCGTCCGGTGACGTCGACGGACCGTCACCAGCCGGTTCCTCCGTCCCGGCGCACGCGGTCAGCACCAACAAGAGCACGAGAACCAGGCGTTGCATCGCCAGGACCCTACCGAGCCGGGGACGCTATCTCCCCGCCACCTCGGCCCCCTCGAACGTCCAGCGGTGCCGAGAGGCACGGGCGGCGGCGATATCGACTCTGGACAACAGGACGGCACCCAGCACGAAGAACACGATGATCGACAGGATGGCCCACCGGGCCGAGCCGGTGACCTCGTTCACGAACGCGAATATCAGCGGGCCCCACATGGCCGAGAACTTGGAGAACACCGAGAAGAAGCCGTAGAACTCGGCAGATGCCTCCTCGGGAATCATCGATCCGTAGAGGCTGCGGCTCAGTGCTTGGATGCCCCCGAGCACGATGCCCACCAGCACCGCCACTCCGAAGAACGGAGTGGCCTGACCGACGGGCAGCAGGAAGGCCAGCACCGCAACCACGTTCCACACCGCGAGCGATACCAGGATCGCACCTTTGGTACCGACTCGGTCTGCCATCCACCCGAAGAGCAGTGCCCCGAAGAAGGCGACGAACTGCACCAGCAGGAACGCCAGGAGGATCGTGGCCGCCTCCAACTCGAGCGTGTCGGTGGCATACACCGACGTGAGGTTGATGGTCGTTTGGACGCCGTCGTTGTACAGCATGTAGGCCACCAGGAACAGCAACAGTTGCGGGAAGTGGCGGAGCCGTTTGGCGGTGGCCACGGTGCGATCGAACCCGAGCCGGACGTAGGCGCTGGAGCGTGGCATGCTCCGATACCGCTCGGGCAACGGCTGGGCGGTCCCGGTCTCGTCGAACCGCCGAAAGGCGAGCCAGGAGAACCCGGCCCACCACACGCCGGCAGTCAGGATGCCGATGCGGGCCGCCAGCTCCTGGCTCATGCCCAGCGACTCGTGGGACATCACGATGAGCGCCGCCAGGAGCAACTGGAGCCCGCCGCCGACGTATCCGAGGGCGAACCCCTTGGAGGAGACGCGGTCGATCGTGTCGTCCGTGGTGATGTCGGGCAGGAAGCCGTCGTAGAACACGTTGGCGGCCACGAATCCCATCTGGGCCAGCAGGAACAGGCCCAGCGTGAGTGCCACGTCGCCGGTGGTCATGAAGAACAAGAGCACGGTGAAGACCGCACCGCCATAGGCGAACACCGTCAGGAACCGCTTCTTCGACGCCGAGAAGTCGGCGATGGCGCCGAGCACCGGCGTCAGCAAGAACAGCGCAAACGCGCCGAACCCCACCACGATGCCCCACAGGGTCGAACCGTCGAAGGCCCGGCCGAAGATCTCGTAGCCCCCGTCGGGCACGATGGAATCTGCGAAGTACGCAGGCAGCAGCGCCCCGGCGATCGTGGTGGCATACGCCGAGTTGGCCCAGTCGTACATCGCCCACCCGAAGATGGTGCGTTTGTCGTTCTTGATGATCGGCTCCACGATCTCGCCGACGCAGGCACGGTCCTACCAGACATCCCCCAGCTACATCGGATTGTCGACGCAGCTACTGAAGCCGACCCGGGGACCTCCCGCCGGCTCGATCGCGATCGCCGCGGCCGGTGCGCCCGGGGCCACTACCCTCGACAGCCGTGGCCTCACCACACGCGACCGCAGGACGGCCCTGGTGGCAGGGCGCCGTGTTCTATCAGATCTATCCGCGGAGCTTCGCCGACGGGGACGGGGACGGCGTCGGCGACTTCGAAGGGATGATCGACAAGCTCGACTATCTCCAATGGCTGGGCGTCGACGCCGTGTGGCTCTCGCCTCACTTCCCGTCTCCCAATGCCGACTGGGGGTACGACGTAGCGGACTACCACGACGTCCATCCTGAGCTGGGAACGCTCGAAGACTTCGACCGCTTCCTCGCCGGAGCCCACGAGCGAGGCATCAGAGTGGTGCTCGACCTGGTGCTGAACCACACCAGCGACCAGCACCCATGGTTCCTGGAGTCCCGGTCTTCCAAGGACTCGCCCAAGCGGGACTGGTACGTGTGGCATCCCGGCAAGGCGAGCGCCAGCGGCGAGCCGCTGCCCCCGAACAACTGGGAGTCGACCTTCGGCGGGCCTGCGTGGGAATACGACGAAGCAACCGGCGAGTGGTACTACCACTTCTTCGTGAAGGAGCAGCCCGACCTCAACTGGCACAACCCGGAGGTGCGGGAGGCGATGTGGAACGCGGTGCGGTTCTGGTACGACCGAGGTGCTGACGGCTTCCGCCTCGACGCCATCGGCACCATCTTCGAAGACCCCGACCTGACCGACCACGACGCCGGAATGTCCCACGTGGCGCTCATCGAGGATCGGTTCGTCGGCGAGTGGGAGGAGCGTCGCGCCACCAAGTGGATGCGCATGTTCGGTGGCCAGGTGGACCTGCCTGAGGTCCACGACGTCCTGAAGGAGCTGCGCCGGGTCAACGACGAGTATCCCGACCGAGTGCTCATCGGCGAGACCAACGACATCGCCTACATGGGCGACGGGACCGACGAGCTGCACCTGGTGTTCAACTTCGGGCTGAAAGACGCCCGGGAGCTGACACCCGAGGTCGTCCGCCGGAACCAGGCGGAGCGGCTTGCGGCGCTGCCACCGGGCGGCTGGGCGTGCACCACCATGGGAAACCACGACACGTCGCGGGTGCGGACCACCGTGGGCGGGCATCCCGGTATGGCGCGGGTGGCAGCGGCACTGGTGCTGCTGCTGCCCGGCACACCGTCGTTGTACTACGGCGAAGAGATCGGTATGGAGAACTACACCGACTTCTCCGGGCCGGAGGAGCTGCTCGATCCGATCGGTCCCTGGTACTACCGCGCCGCAATCCAGTACCTCGGCATGGAGCCGGACGAAGCGGCAGGACGGGCCATCCAGTTCACGCGGGACAGGTGCCGGACCCCGATGCAGTGGAATGCCGGCGCCAACGCCGGATTCACATGGCGCGGGGTCGAACCTTGGCTTCCGGTGCATCCCAACCACGAGGAAGGGGTGAACGTGGCCGATCAGGAGGGCAAGCCGGACTCCTTGCTCGAGTTCTACCGCACCCTCATCCTGCTGCGGCGCTCACATCCAGCTCTGCGGGAAGGGTCCTACCGCGCCCTCGGCAACGACGAGGTGGTGTTCGCCTTCGAACGCGCCACCGAGCACGAGACTTGCATCGTCGCCATGAACCTGTCGCCCGATCCGGTGAGCATCGAGCTGCCCCCGTCGTCCCCTCTGCTGGCGGCCGAAGCGTGGCGCCGGGATCCAGGGTCGCTCCACGGCTACGACATCTACGTGGGTGTGGTGGACACCGACCAGGCGACCGAGTCCGGAGCCACGTAGAGGCACACAATCGGCGTGTCCGCGCCGAGCGGTGGAGCTGGTCGTGCGGGGTGCATCGGATGCCATCCCACGAACATTCAGCCTTCGTTGAAGATCATTCGCCCGGCATCATCCTTCAGCTCCAGCACCAATTGCCCATTCACCAAGGAGTAGCCGGCGACCTCTCCGAGAAAGCCGCGATACAGATCGTCCAGCGAATCGTCGCGGCAGCGGACCAGCGACGATCCCCCGAGCTCGATGGACAGCGCCCTGCCGTCCAGCGTGTACGATCCCTCCCCCCGGTTGCAATCGGCCCGGAAGGCGAGGCTGCCGTCGACTGAGAATCGTATGGTGTAGTTTTCCGGATTGGGCGTCAGCGGCTCGGTGGTCGGGTCTGTCTCCACAATCTCGGTCCATTGCCACATGGTGTCCGAAAACGGAGGTGCCGGTTCCTGGCTACTGCAGGCGCCGATCAGGAATGGAATGAGCACCAATGAGGCGATCAGTCGAATCGCCGTTCTGACCGCCACCGTCAGAACCCCTCCGGGTCCGACCTGGCTCACGAGATGGTGCTGCTCGGGTTCGGCAGCGCGCGCCTCGGAGTCCCGCAGCCCACTATCCAGCATTCACCAAGTATGGCAAAGCCAACTCCAGACTGTGACCGCGGTCTTGGTCATGCGGTGAAGGGGCACCACCGAGTCGTCGCAAAAGACGGTCTTCCCACTCCTACCCGGTGCCGAATGGCCGATGCCCGCATCAGCGGGCCAGCCATGGCGTACTCCCCTATTCCGGCCCTTCGAACCCATACGCGGATGCGACGGCGCGACGGATCACGCAGTCTTCTGGCGAGCCGGGCAGAACAGCCCGGAAGGGACTACCAGATCTCGCAGGATGACCGGTTGTGGGTCAGTCGACCACCCGGTCGGTCGTACGATCCCGCCGCAACCACAACCAGCGGCGACATCCGTAGACGTGGAACCACCGTTCCCGGACCTCGCCTGCCGGGTTGTCGCGCATGAAAGCCTGGTCGAGGTCGCGGGCCTCCGAGTCGGTGATGGAGTCGGGCACATTCGGCACCTCGCCGTAGAGGAACTCCTCGATTGGCCGCTCGCCGCAGTGCGGACAGGGAATCCGAATCGCCATCAGCCTCGCTCCCCCATCAGTGTGTCCCCGCCGAGCCGCGGTCGGCCTTGGTGCGATCCCGGGCAAAGCGGTCGAGCGTGAACGGAGCGATGAGCTCCGGCACCCGATCCGTGGCTATCACCTCGGCGAGCTGTTCGCCACCGGCCGGGATGGCCTTGAACCCCCAGGTGCCCCAACCCGTAGTCACCAGGAACCCGTCGACGCCCGTGTACCCCATGATCGGCGCGTAGTCCGGGCTCATGTCGCACACCCCGGTCCACTGGCGGAGGATGCGCAGGTCGCGCAGGAACGGCAACAGGGTCATGGCGCGATGGGCACACGACTGCAGGAACGAGTGGCCACTCCGGTACGAGTAGCTGGGCTGCCGGTCGATCTCGGCACCGAGCAGCATCTCGCCGCGAGCGGTCTGCGACACGTAGAACAACAGATCGCTGGACGCCACGATGGGCTCGAACGTGCGGGCGTAGTGGTTGGTGACGAAGGCCTGGAGCGGATGGGTGCGGATGGGGAGCCGGACACCGGCCATGGCCGCGATGATGCTGACGTGCCCCCCGACGGCCGAGAGCACCACGCCGGCGCCGACCCGGCCGTTCGGTGTCTCGACGCCGATCACTCGCTCGCCCTCACGAACGATGCCGGTGACCGGCGTGCGCTGATGAATGTGCACCCCGTGCCGCATCGCACCCTCGGCATAGGTCCAGACGACGCGGTCATGGCGCGCCGTCGCCCCGGCACGGTGGTACGAGCCTCCGAGCACCGGATACTTGCCGCCTCCCGACAAATCGATCTCGGGCACGATCTCCTTCACCTCGTCCGGGGTGACGAACACCGTGTCGGAACCGAACGCCTGGTTCACCGCGGCGCGCGCCTTTTCGGCCCGAACGCCGGCCTCGGTGTGGCACAGCCAGAAGATGCCCTTCTGGTCGTGCATGATCCACCTATCGGTCTCGGCCTCCAGGTCGGCGTACAGGTCCAGGCTGTGCTGGTAGAACCGCACCGCCTCGGGAATGCCGTAGTTGGCCCGAATCACCGTGGTGTTGCGGCCGCTATTGCCGCTGCCGATGTAGCTGCGCTCGAAGACACCGACGTCGGTGATGCCGTGGCGGGTGGCCAGGTAGTAGGCGGTGGCGAGACCGTGACCGCCGCCGCCGATGATGACGACGTCATACGCCGACTTCGGTTCCTGCCAGCGGAGCGCCACCTTGGCCTCGATGAACTCGTTCACCCCAGCCGCTCCTGTAGGTCGACGGCGAAGGGTGCCGGGACCGCCACCAGCACCCGGTCGGTTTCCAGCCACAACTTCGTCGCCAGGCCGGCCACCATGCCTTGGGCAAACGCGGGACGATCATCCGGTAGGCGCCACTCGCACCAGCGGGACAGCCACTCCGTCGCCTCGTCGGCAGTGAGCCACACGCCGGCGAACCCGGACTCGGGCTCGGCAATGGCGTGGGGGTCTTCCAGCGGTGGGGCGAAGTCGGCGCCCACCAGCAACACGTCATCGGCGGCGAGCCGCATCGGAATCGCTCCGTCTGGCCACTCGGCATGGTCCAGTGCACGGGACGTGGCGACGATGCGCATTGCAACCAACAGGTCAGGCTCTGGCACGGGCGCCCTCCGGATCATAGAACGGCGTGGGCACTCTTCTCGCCTCCCGATCCGCCACGGTGACGACCTCCGGGAGCTCACCGTCGACAAGGTGGAGCCAGGCGAGCATCACGCTCTTGCCGAGCACCGGTGACCACGTGGAGGAGGTGACGTATCCGCCGAAGTCGGCACCCACCCAGACGATCGCACCTTCATCGGGAGCCTCACCCTCGGTCTCCAGGCCCACAAGCCTGCGATCGAGGGGGATGTGCCCGGTGCGGAGCAGAGCCGGCTTGCCGACGAAGTCCGGCTTGTCGAGCTTGGCCGCCCACGTCATGCCGACCCGCCGGGGAGTGGAATCGAAGTCGGTGTCCTGGTGCACGATGATGTGGCCCTTCTCCAGACGCAGGTCGAGCAGCGTCTCCAACCCATGGGGGGCGACGCCGAGGTCCTCCCCCAGCTCGAGGAGCTCGCGCCACAGCTCTACCGATTCCTCCACGGCATGATGGAGCTCGTAGGACAGCTCACCCGTGAAGCTGAGCCGGTAGATGCGGCACGGCACCCCGGCCACGGCGGCACGGCTGTGGCTCATGTACGAAGGCAGCTCGGTGACGCCGGCGCGGGCCAGCAGCTCCTTGGCGAGGGGGCCGGTGACGTTGACGGCGCCCAGCGACATCGTCTGGTTGAGGATGCGCACGTCACAACCCCATGTCTCGGCCCAATCCCGTAGCCACATCTCGGCGAAGGTGGCACCGCTGCTGGTGAACGTGAGGGTGAAGCGGGTGTCGTCGTCGCGGCATACCAGGCCGTCGTCGAGGATGTAGCCCCGCTCGTCGAGGATGAGCACATAGCGGGACCGGCCGGGTGCGATGTCGGCCACGTACGTCGGGTAGAGCCGCTCGAGGAACGCAGCGGCGTCAGGGCCCGACACCAGCATCTTGCCGAGGGTGCTCACGTCGCCGATGGAGACGGCTTCCCGTACCGCGCGGTACTCGACGTCGTAGTCGCCGTAGTTCCATGGGCGCCACCATCCCCCGATGCGGTCCATCTGCGCCCCCAGCGCCCGATGCTCGGCGTCGAGCGCAGTGCGCGGCGTGGCGTGGAGATGGTGGCCCGCAGAGATCTCGCCGAGGGTGATCTGGCGGGTGACGGGCCGTGCGGTGAAGGGGTCGGGCACATTGCCGCCGGCATCGGCGAGAAAGCTGCGGATGTGGGGCAGGCACCCCGAGCCTTGGCAGGTGCCGGTCCCGGCGAGCGTGGCCCGCTTCACCAGCTCCAACTCGTGGAAACCCCGGTCGTACACCGTCTGCAGATCGGCAACGGTGGCCCCTGCGCATGGGCATACGGTGCCGCCGGTCGGCGGCGGAGGGATGGTGCCCTCCATCGCCGCCTCGCCCACCACCCGCACCGGAAGGTCGCCTGCCATGCGCGCCAGCGCGTTGCGGGGATGGAGCCCGAGGCCCACGACGACCGTGTCGCAGGGATGCCGATGCTCCACGCCGTCCTCGGTGCGGGTGACCACGGCCTCCACCGCGCCGTCGCCCTCGATCCGCACCAGCTCCCCTGGCACGGCCGTCATGCCCGGGGGCGGCTCGCCCACGGCGCGGGCGACGCTGCCGAGATCCACTCCGGCGGACACCAAGGTCTTCACCGCGCGAGCGGTGACGATGCCGGCCAGATCGTTGCCCGGGCATGCCGGCTGGATCTCGGCAGCACCGGTGGCCACCACGATCTCCTGGGGGTAGACGTGGCGCATCTCGGTCGGGGTGCGTACCACCACCAGTGGCCCGGCGTAGATACCGATGGCTTCCTCCCCGTCTCCGGCGTCCACGACCACCACGTCCCGGCCGCCGGCCCGCGCCTCTTCGGCAGCCGCCGTACCCGACTCCCCTCCTCCAATGACCAGGACCTCACAGTGGACCACTCGGGCCGGCGCCGTGCCCCCGTCTTCGGACACCGGCAGCGGTGGGTAGGCGTCGGCAGGATGGCGCTGCACCACCATGCCGTCCGCCGGTCGGACCTGGCACGTCCGCATGTAGGCGACGCCGTCGATGGCGG
>JBFGCM010000005.1:0-75915 GCA_041581135.1 Acidimicrobiia bacterium | reverse complement strand
TGATCAAGGTCATCTGGGGCTCCAGCTGGGACCCACTCCTCGCCGTCGACGTCGAAGGCGTGCTCGTCAACAAGATGAACACCTCGGTGGACGGCGAGTACCAGCGTTACAAGGCCGAGTCCGGCGCGTACGTGCGTGAGCACTTCTTCGGACCGGATCCCAAGCTGCGCAAGCTCGTCGAGCACATGACCGACGACGAGATCTGGGCGCTCCGCCGCGGCGGACTGGACACCCGCAAGATCTACGCCGCGTACAAGGCGGCCACCGAGATCAAGGGTGCACCGACGGTGATCCTCGCCAAGACCATCAAGGGCTGGATGCTCGGCCCCGAGATCGCCGGGCGCAATGCCACGCACCAGATCAAGAAGATGAGCAACCAGCAGCTCATGGCACTGCGGAGCCGCCTCGACATGGAGGAGGAGATCCCCGCCGACGCATTGGAGGGCGAGAAGGAGCCCCCGTACTACCGGCCGCCCGCCGATTCGCCGGAGGCCCAGTACCTGCTCGACCGCCGCAAGGCGCTCGACGGTTTCTTGCCGAGCCGCGTCATCAACATCCGCAAGCCGCTGCAGATGCCGGCGCGGGCACCCTTCGAAGAGCTCGACCAGGGTTCGGGCAGCAACGCCGTGTCCACCACGATGGCCTTCACCCGACTGCTGCGGGGCCTCACCCGCGACGAGCACATCGGCGACCGCGTGGTTCCCATCATCCCGGACGAGGGACGCACCTTTGGCATGGACGCCTTGTTCAAGGAACTGAAGATCTACGCATCCCAGGGGCAGCTCTACGAGCCGGTCGACCACAACCTGCTGCTCTCCTACGAGGAGGGCAAGGACGGCCAGATCCTCGAGGAGGGCATCACCGAGGCGGGCGCCCTCGCCTCCTGGATGGCTGCGGCGACATCGTACGCCCACCGCGGCATTCCGATGATCCCCTTCTACACCTTCTACTCGATGTTCGGCTTCCAGCGAGTCGGTGACCTCATCTGGTCTGCGGGCGATTCACAAGCTCGCGGCTTCTTGATGGGAGCGACCGCCGGCCGCACCACGCTGCTCGGCGAAGGGCTCCAGCACCAGGACGGGCACAGCCACCTGCTGGCGTCGACGGTGCCGGTAGTGCAGGCGTACGACCCGGCATTCGCCTACGAGATGGGAGTGATCATCGAAGACGGGCTCCGCCGGATGTACATCGAGAACGAGCCGATCTTCTACTACCTCACCATCTACAACGAGAACTACCCGATGCCGGCCAAGCCCGACGGCGTGGACGGTGGCATCCTGGCCGGCCTCTATCGCTGGCAGGAAGCACCGGACGGCCACCGTGCTGCCATCTTGTTCTCCGGCCCCCTCCAAGGCTCCGCGCGCGAGGCGGTGGCGGAGCTCGCCGAGCACTACGGCGTCGGTGCCGAATTGTGGAGCGCCACGGCGTACAAGCGGCTCCGGGAAGAGGCTCTGGACGTCGAGCGCTGGAACCGCCTGCACCCGTCCGAAGACCGGCAGGTGCCGTACGTCACCCGGGTGCTCTCGGAGGTCGGTGGTCCGGTGTTGGCGGTGAGCGACTACATGATGGCGGTGCCCGATCAGATCGCCCGTTGGGTGCCAGGCCGCTTCGGCGTCCTCGGCACCGACGGCTACGGGCGTAGCGACACCCGCGAGGCGCTGCGCCGCTTCTTCGAGATCGACACCGGCCACATCGTCCTCGGCGTCCTGACCGGCCTGGTCGCCGACGGCACGCTCGATGCAAGCGTGCTCGGCGATGCCATCGATCGGTACGGCATCGACCCCGACGCTCCCAATCCGCGTACGAACTGAAGGCCGCATGCCGCGTGTCGAGGCGGGATCGGTGGATCGCGCCTCTCGGCCGTTCATGTGCCGACCGGCACCCCCGCCCTCGCCAGCGCTTCCACCAGCTCGGCCACGAGACCATCGGCACCCGCCACTACCAGCGGTCCGCGCCACGGCGAGCAGTCGATGACGTCGACACGGCCCCCGGCGGCGGAGACGATGGCCTGCCCGGCGCAGTAGTCCCACGGCCCGAGGCCGATCTCGAAGAACCCATCGACCCGACCTGACGCCACTGCGCACAGGTCGAGGGCCGGGTTCCCGAACCGCCTGATGTCCCGTATCTCGGCCAGCAGCGTGCCGATCACGCTGCCCTGGCGCCTCCGGTGCTCGCGGTCCGGTGCAAACCCTGTTGCGAGGACGGCGTCCCGCAGCGCCCGGACCGGCGCCACGGTGATCGCGGTGCCGTTGCGGGTGGCCGCTTCGCCGACGACGCCGGTGACCAGCTCGCCCATGGCGACTGCGTGCACCACGCCAACCACCGGCACACCGGCCACTTCCACGCCGATAGACACAGCGAAATGCGGAACACCGCGGACGAAGTTCGCGGTGCCGTCGAGAGGGTCCACGATCCACCGCACATGGCTGGGCGACGCCGAAGGGGTGTCGGCGCTCTCTTCGCCGACGACATCGTCGGCGGGCCGAGCGGACTTCAGCACCTCGCGGACAACGGACTCGGCCTCGTGGTCGACCTCGGTGACGAGGTCGTCGCCGCCCTTATCGACTACACGGAACGATCCACGGAAGTGACGCTCGTGGACCGATGCCGCTGCGGCGGCCGCCTCGAGGGCGACCGCCAGCAACTCTGCCCTGACGATGTCAGCCGCCGACCGAAGCCTCCCCGGCGAGCACGCCGCGCTCACGCATCTTGTCGATCACCTTGTCGGTGACCTCCGCACGTTTGTCATCGGGCATCTTGGCCGGCATCTTCTGCGCCAGCCGCTCGCGGGCTTCGGCCTCGCTCAGACCCTCGAACGCCTTCTTCTCGGCCATGACCTTCATGACCGTCACTGCCGCCAGGCCGATCAACGCCAGCCTTAACAGCTTCTTCATGGCACAACCTCCAGCTCGTTTGCTCCCCAAGCTAAGCAGATCGCCATGCTTCACGGCAGGGCGACCGTCGGTTCAAGCGTCGTGTTCCGTCCTGGTGTCTGGCGGTTCGGCATGGGAGGCTGGTCCGGCAGCACCGACAGGGCGATCCGGCCCCGCCAACAGGAAGCGGGAGGCCGTGAGGCCTCCCGCTCTATCCCCCTGGATCGTGAGGATCTAGGACCAGGAATTCCCCATGGGCAGGAACCGGAAGGTCCGGAAGGACCACGAGTTCCCGGCGAGAAGCATCTCGCCATCGTCCTGGGCGATCTCCTGGTGCTCGGCTGCCGCCACGTCGTTCACGGGGCTGCTGAGCGCCAGCGTGAACAGAAGTGAAGCCACCAGTACGACTGCGAGTAGCGCGGCGACGAGCCGCTTACCCCCGGTCGCCCAGCTCAGGCCGAGCGCTGTGCCCCCATCTTGCATCACAGTCTCCAATCGCTTTCCGCGAGCCGTTTGCTCGTACAAGTGATATCGGCACTGCGCTCTCGAAGGCGGAGAATGGTTTCCAGTACGAACCATGTGACTAGACACCGGCCGACCAGCCGCGCACCACTCAGCGAACCGACCAGTTGCTGATCAGCCGAAGGTGTCGCAGGCGTTCGGATCGCCGGTGTCGAACCCGGTCATGAACCACTGACGTCGCTGATCCGACGACCCGTGGGTCCAGGTCTCCCGGTTGATCTGACCGGTGACCGATTCCTGGATGCGATCGTCGCCGACGGCTTCCGCCGCGGTGATGCCTTCCTGCAGATCGCCGCGTTCGAGCAAGTCACGCTGGTACGTGGTGCGCGCCCACACGCCCGCAAAACAGTCGGCCTGCAACTCCAACGCGATCGAGAGATCGTTGCGCTGATCCGGGCTCTGTTGTTGCAGCTGGCGAACCTCGTCCATGATGCCCACGATGTTCTGCACGTGGTGGGCCACCTCGTGGGCGATGACATAGGCGGCGGCGAAGTCGCCGGAGGCATCGAACTGGCGTTCCAGTTGGCGGAAGAAGTCGAGGTCCAGGTATACCGTCTGATCAAGGGGGCAGTAGTGCGGACCCACCTGACTGTTGGCGCCGCCGCAGCCCGATTGGGTGAAATCCTCGAAGACCACCAAGCGGGCGTCCTGGTACTGCGAATCGGCGGCAGCGAAGAGCTCCTGCCACGTGCCCTGCGTGTCATCGAGGATGAACGACACGAACGCCACCAGATCGGCGTCGGGGTCGGGTGCGTCGGGATCGCGCACCTCGGGCGGGGCCTGTTGCGCCGGCGGGGTGTTCAGGCCTTCCAGCAGGTCGCCGAGGCCGCCCCCTTGACCGGAGCCACCACCGAGGAACATGGCGATCAACGCCACGATGATGGCCGGGATGCCGACCATCCCGGCGCGGGCCGCGCCGCTGCGACGCTGACCGCGCCGGTCTTCGAGGTTCCTACTCGGCGTACCGGAACGCCGCCATTTCATGAGAGCTCTGACCTCCGTGAGTGTCGTATCGTAGAGCCGAGTGTCCCGTCTCTCGGGCCGGCCCATCCTCGTTCGACGGAATGACCGTCCAACGCGGGTACCATCTCGGCCGAACTCGTGTCCGCGAGATCCGCACCCGCAACCGATACCTTCCCTTCCCATGGCCAAACTCAAACGTCGAAGCAGCCTCACCGACCGGCTTGGCGATACGGCCGGTGCGCCCCCGCCGAGCTTCCGTGACGAGCCCGACGATCCGGACCCGATCACCGGCGTTGCCTTCTACGGCACCACGATCATCGTCCTGGCCCTCCTCGTGCTGGGAGCGGTGTGGTTCGGCACTCGGAAGATCGAGCGCCACCTCGTCGCCTCTGCCGAGGAGACGCTGCAGGGTGCCGGCATCAACACGGTGTCGGCATCGGCAGATGGGGCCGACCTGTCGCTGAACGGCACGGTCGACAGTCCGGAGGACGTGGGGCGGAGCGCGGAACTGGTCGCCGCAGTGAACGGTGTGCGGAGCGTCACCACGGAGCTGACCGTGCGCGACCCGGTCGAGCTGACGCTGTCGGAGGTCGATCCCGACCCGCTCACCATCGCCTGGACCGCTGCCGGGGTCACGGTGACGGGCACCGTCGCACCCGACAGCGTGGCTCAGGTCGTCGCATCGCTCGAGAGCGTGTTCGACCTGCCGGTGGACCACGCCGGCCTGGTGGGCCAAGAGCGGCTCGTCGGGGAGAGCGAATGGCTTCCCAAAGCGATCGAGCTCGCCCAAATCGTGTCGGGGGCGCTGAGCGAGGGGCAGGTGCTGGTGAACCCGGCGGGGAACGTCGCCCAGGTCAGCGGCGAACTCGGATCGCGGCAGGCCAAGCGCGAGTTGGAGACGCAGCTCGAGGACGCCCTCGCCGACCAGTACGCCTTCGTCTCCGGTCTCATCCTGCCTGACGCACCCCCGCCGCCCCCGCGGGAACAGGTCGTGGAGTTGCAGGCCAACCTCGACGACCTCATCGAGGGCAAGGTGGTGGAGTTCCAGATCAACAGCGACATCATCACGCCCGTCGGCACCGCCCTCCTCGACGAGATCCTGGCGGCGCTCGCCCAGTTCCCGGATGTCCCGGTGGAGATCGGCGGGCATGCCGACTCCCAAGGCAGTGAGGAGGCCAACCTGGAGTTGAGCGAGCGGCGCGCTACGGCGGTCCTCGCCTACCTGGTCGCTGCCGGTGAGGATCCGGAGCGGTTCGTCGTGATCGGCTACGGCGAATCGCGGCCCATCGCCGACAACACGACGGCCGAGGGCCGCCAACGGAACCGCCGCATCGAGTTCACGGCGCTGGAGGAGTAGATGCTGTTCGTCGCTTCACAGATCGCCATCTGGATCGTCGTGTCCACACTGTTCGGGTTCCTCGTCGGTTGGATCGCCCGAGGCCGTCGCGTGTCGGGGCGGTCCAAGAGGCGCCGCTTCCGCTGACCCATCCCGGGCGTCGCCGGCCACCGCCCGGTACGCTTGTGCGATGGAACCGTCGGCAATTGCCGAGGCCTTCCAGCGACAGGCCGGCTGGTGCCGCGACCTCGGATCTCAGCTGTACGAACGGCTGTTGGTCGCCGCCGCGGAGGACATCCTCGACGGCGGACCGGTGTGGCGCCTGGTGTCTCGATACGATGGCCGGCCCGGCCGGGACGCTCTGGCACTCGTCCTCCTCGGCGCTGTGCACGCCCGCGTCATCTCTGGGACCGCACCGGAGCTGGCTCGGTTCTATCCATCGGTGGGCGGCTCACCTGAGTACCCGGACGTCATCGACGCCTTTTTCGACTACGTCGCCACACACTGGGAAGAGCTCGATCTCGACGGGGTTCCTCAGACCAATGAACCCCGGCGCTCGGCGGTGCTCCTCGGAGGGTTCCTTCACCTGGCCAAGACCTTTGGCATGCCGCTTCGGCTCCTCGAGCTGGGCGCCAGCGCCGGATTGAACCTGTTGTTCGACACCTATCACTACGAGTTGGGCGCCGGGTACTGGGGACCGCCTGCCTCCCCGGTACGCATCCGCTCCCAATGGCTCGGCCATTCACCCAATCTGCGGACCGAGGTCACCGTGGCTTCTCGCATGGGCTGTGACGTGGCTCCGCTCGATGTCACGGATTCCGATGACGTCCTGGCGTTGCTGTCGTTCAGCTGGCCGGAGCAGACCGACCGCTACGAGTTGGTGCGCGCCGCCATCGCCAACGCGCAGCGCACACCGCCGGCGCTCACCGCCATGAGCGCGCCGGTGTGGCTCCGTGATGAACTCACCCCGCTGCCGCCCGGCGTGTGCACCGTGGTGTTCCACTCGGTCATGTGGCAGTACATGTCCGACGAGGACCAGCATTCCACGTGGGCGGCGATCTCTGAGGCGGGGAGCGAAGCATCCACCTCCTCGCCTCTGGCATGGCTGCGGATGGAGCCGCGCGCCTCCCGCATGGAGCTGCGGTGTACGACGTGGCCGGGTGGCGAGGAGCAGCTGCTGGCACTGACTCAACCCCATGGCAGGCGGGTGACCTGGCTCGATACCGAGCCACGTCACGGGGCCCCCGGTGAGCAGGAAGAGTCAGCGGCTGCCGAGCACCAGTGCAATTGACTGCCGCACACCGTCGCGGTCTATCAGCAGCGTCACCTCGCTGCCCGCCATGCGGTGACGTAGCGCCACGATCAAGTCGTCCATCGTGACCACCTGCTCACCATCGATGGAGGTGATGAGGTCACCGGCCTCCAGGCCGGACGTGTCGGCCGCTGAGCCCGACTCGACCGACTGGATGGATACCCCGGCAGGAACACTGCCACCGTCGCCCGAATCGGCGAACTCGGTGAACCCGGTGATACCCAGGAATGCGTGATCGATGGAACCGGTGGCGATCAACTCCGTGGTCACCCGCTCAACCAGCTCCACGGGAGTGGCGAAACCGATCCCCTCGACGCCGACGGAGCTCACTCCGACGGCCGTGGTGATGTCGATGAGCTCACCATCGGCATTGACCAGGGCACCACCGCTGGAGCCCTGCGTGATGGGGGCGTCGGTCTGCAACATCCCGTAGAGGATGTCCTGAGGCCCCGTCTGCACCTGACGCCCGAACGCCGAGACCACACCCACCGTCAACGAAGGCCCGCCTTCCAGACCGAGCGGGCTGCCGACGGCGATGGCCACATCTCCCACCGACAGATCGTTGGTCGCCCCAAGTGCGATCGGCTCGAGATCAGGTGCATCGATACGTAGCACCGCGAGGTCGGTCAGCGGATCGCTCCCGATGAGCGTTGCGGGATAGACCCGCTTGTCGGACAGGATCACCTGGAAGGTATCGGCGACGTCGATGACGTGGTGGTTGGTGATGATGTAGCCCTCGGCATCGAGGACGACTCCCGAACCCGAACCGCTCGCGAAGAACCCGTTGCCGCCATCGCCGCCGACCTGGACGGTGACGACGGATGGAATCACCGCATTGCCCACCTCGACGGCTTCAATGACATCGGTACCGGCCAACGGCAAGGCGCCGGTGGTCGGCGACTCGCCCAATGTGGCGTCCTGCCCGGAGTCGGCCGGCGGATCGGCATCCACGTCGCCCTGGGCCACGGTCGGCTGGACCACAGGTGCCGCATCTGCGGGAGGTGCCGGATCCTCGTCCAGGGCGAGGAAGAGGGCGAGGGAGATCAACCCGGCGAACACGGCGGACACGAAGGCCACCATGACGAGCTGCGCCCAGGCCACGGGGCGAGTGGCGGGGACGGCGTCCGCTCGTTCGAGGGGGCGCGTGTCGTCGGCCGGGTGGTAGGCAGAGGCAGGGCGAGGCTCGGCGGCAGGGGGTGTCCGTGGAGCGTCCACTGGCGGTAGCGGCCACGTGGCCGCCGGTGGTTCGGTCGTGGGCTGCTCCGAGGATGTCAGATCCTGGGGCGGGTCGTACATGCGGTGGTGTCTCCTCCGTGCGGTCCTCACAGTCTGGAGCTTCCCACTAAGAGCCGACTGAGTCGACCCTGAGAATCAGCTGAGAATTCAGCTCTCCTCACGCGTGACGTCCAGCACCCCGCCTTCCCACTTCGCCTCGAACTCCGACTCGTGATCCGACGAGTCGAAATCCACGCGCACCCGATCGAGCCCGGCGTCCTCGACGGTCGAGGAGAACCCCGCGCTGGGCACGGCCGACACGAGCTCCACTTCACCAGGACGGCTTCGAATGGTGACGGTGCCGCCGACGAGCGTCCACGTGGACACCTCCCATTGCCCGCTGGCAGCGACCGTCGCGGTGGTGCTGGTGCTGCTGCTGGTGGTCGTGGCCGCCGTGGTGGAGGTGGTCGTCGCCGTCGTGGGGGACGTCGCGGTGGGGGAATCCGACGTGGTGACCGTGGTTGACGGGCCGGTCGGATCCTCGAGAGGGAGCGTCGTCGTCGTTTGGGATGTGATGGTCGAACCACCCGGTGGATCCGCCGCGGACGAGCCGGGGACGGGCGGAGGCGGATCCGCTCGCGGCGCCGCCACAACGGGCTGATCCGGCGTCTCGCTGACCTGCGCCCCCGCCAAGCTCACCGCCTGCCATGCCACCCCGGACATGCCAACCGCCAGCGCCACCCAGGCGAGAAAGCCACCAACCACTCTCTTCATGTCGTTCATCGTGACCGCCATCGTGACAGGGACCCCTCAAGAGAACGTCAAGATCTCTTGAATCGCATCGGCGCGTCGGAAGCGTGCTGCATAATGGCGCCCGTGGCGTCCATTCTGCTGATCGAGGACGACGCCGACATCCGTCGGCTCGTGGCTACCACCCTGGCGGATCACGGCCATCAGGTCGAGTCCGTCGTCACGGCCATGGCCGGTCTGGAGATGGCGGTGAAGTCGGCTCCCGACCTCGTCATCCTCGACCTGGGGCTTCCCGATCTGGACGGGGACGAGATGCTGAAGATGCTCCGCTCGGTCAGCGACGTTCCGGTGATCGTCGCCACCGCCCGCGGTGACGAGGAGCAGATCCTGCGCACGTTCGACGCCGGGGCCGACGACTACCTCGTCAAGCCGTTCTCGGCCCGTCAGCTCGAGGCTCGTATCCGGGCCATCCTGCGGCGCGGCGGTGCCACCCAACCCGACGATGGGCCACTGGAGATCGGCGACCTGGTGGTGGATCCGAAGACCCGAGAGGTGCGCCTTCAAGGCGAAGCCGTCGACCTGAGCCCGAAGGAGTTCGATCTGTTGCTCTACCTCGCCGAACACGAAGGCGAGGTCGTCGGGAAGCGGCAACTCATGGCCGCCGTGTGGCGGGAGCCCTACGGCGGGTCGGACCGAACAGTGGACGTCCACCTGTCCGCGGTCCGCAAGAAGCTCGGGGAATCGGCTGCGTCGCCTCGGTTCCTGCGCACCGTCCACGGCGTCGGCGTCAAGCTCGTCGCCCCGTGAGGCGACAGCTGGCAATCGTATCCCTCGCGGTGACGACTCTGATCGTCATCGCCTTCGTGGTGCCGCTGGGGCTCCTGGCGCGCAGCCAGGCGGAGGCGCGTGCCCTGCTCGCCGGCGAGCGTCGCGCTCGCCTGGTCTCGGACCGGATCAGCGGCGCGCTCGAGCGTGGGGTCGAACCCGACGACCTGGCCGCCTTCGATGCGATCGTCGCCGGTGCTCCGGGGACGGGCGGCCTCACCGTATATCTCCCCAACGGCCTCGTGGTGGGTGCCGACCGGGAGCTGAGCACGGCGGCCGAAGCGGCCCTCGGGGGCACGGCGTACACCGCGGACGTTGCGGAGGGCGCCGAGGTGCTCGTGCCGCTGGTGGCCGCCGACGGGGTCTACCTCGTGTCGGTGCTGATCGACTCGACTGAACTCACGCGCGGTCTCATGACGGCATGGCTGATCCTCGGCGCTCTCGGCCTCGGCGCCGTCGTGCTGGGCGTGGTGGTCACCGACCGGCTCGGCCGGAGCTTCGTGAAGCCCGTGACCCGGCTGGCCGAGGCGGCGCATTCGCTCGGCACCGGCGATCTCGAGCAACGGGTGCAGCCCGACGGCCCGCCCGAGGTGCGCGAGGTCGGCACCGCCTTGAATGAGCTGGCAGGCCGGCTCGGTCGGTTGCTCGCCGAGGAGCGAGAGTCGGTCGCCGACCTGTCCCATCGACTCCGCACGCCACTGACTGCCATCCGGCTCCAGGTAGAGGCCTTGGACGCAGACGACGCCGCCGAGCTCCTCCCCAAGGTGGATCGGCTCGAAGGCGCCATCGACCGCCTCATCAACGACGCTCGCGCCGGTCGCGCAGAGGCGCCCGCCGAAAGCTCCGACCTGGGCGTCGTTGCCCGCCAACGCGCCGAGTTCTGGCGAATCCTCGCCGAGGAGCAGGAACGCGGCTTCGAAGTGCGCATCGACGATGGAGCGCACCTGGTGCCACTACCCGGGGGCGAGGCGGGTGCGGTGATCGACACCCTCGTCGGCAACGTGTTCAAACACACTCCACCCGGAACCGCATTCGAGCTGAGAGTGAGCAACCGAGACGGCCGGCCCACGCTCACCGTCTCGGACGCCGGGCCGGGCTTCGCATCACTCGATGTCGTTGCACGGGGGACCAGCGGCGCCGGTTCCACCGGCTTGGGCCTGGACATCGTGCGGAAGACGGCGCGTCGCACCGGCGGGGACATGCAGGTGCGAAGCACTGGATCCGGCGCCGTGGTGTCGGTTCGATTCGGCTCGCGAACCTAACTTTCCCAGGTGTCGATGGTCCCCCACCGGTCCTCGGCCTGGCCGAGAAGGAACTCGCTCACATCGAGGCACCGATCGAGGATGTCACACATCTTCTCCCGGCCGGCCATCACGTCCACCAGCGACACCTCGACCCGGCCGGTGACCAGCAACCGGTGCTCGGCTCCGTCGGCCACGGCCCCGAAGGCGTCGACGGCGGACACCTCGATGGGCAGGTCCGGGCCACCGATACCGGCGAGGTCGGTGGCGAGCACGAGGAGATCCGGAGATGACTTCAGCGGCGGCAGCGCCCAGTTGAACAGCAACGGAATCCGGAACTCACCCGTCTCCTCGGGGAGCGGATCGCCCGTCTGGTAGATGCGATCCTCGAGGCCCAACACCACTCGCGGCTCTACGTCGAAGGCAAGGTTGAGGTCGAGCGGCCCATCGCACGCCGCCTCGGGATGCAGGTCGATCTCCCACGACTGACGGAGCGAGTAGGTCTCGATGAAGTGGCGCTCATCGTGGACATGGAACGCGTGCTCGACGGCGTGCTCCTTCAGGTACGTGATGAATCCGGCGAGATCGACTGCCATCGGTGCACGCTCCTCGGAGGTTGATGGCCTCCATTGTCACACGATGTGGCTTCCAAGTGGGGACGACGTGGGCCGAGACAGCCCAGATATCACCACAGACTGATACGCTCGAACGATGGCACGCCCGGTCAACCTCACCTACCCGGGATACGCCGTCCCGAAGCGGGGCGTGTCGCGTGAGCCTGTCGTGGTGTGGCGCACGTGGCTCGTGCTCCCGGACGGCGCCCGAGATGGCAGGCCCATGCTCACCGGTTTGTTCGGATTCCCCTGGCGGGAAGCGCACCTGGACGCCAAATGCATGGTGCAGGAGCCGGCGACGCAGGAGCTCCGGTTGGGTGCGACCATCGACCGCCACCACCGCATCGTCCCCGAACCCTGGTGCACGTGCGGGATCTATGCCACCAGGGAACAGCCCGGGCTGCCGCCCCGATACCTCATCCCACGCCGTCAGCCACTCGTGTCCGGCTTCGTGCAGCTTTCGGGGCGGGTGTTGGTCGACCGCCACCACTACCGGGCGCAGCGCGCCACCATCGTCGGACCGCTGACGCTGGTGCCTCCCCGCAGCAGCCGCATGGCATCTGCTGCCTCGTGGCTGGGAGTCGAATCGGCGTTTCACGCCGTCGTCACCGAACCGAGGCGGTACCGCTTCACCCGGGCGGCGGCCCGGCGCAGTGTTCCCGTCACCCAGTGGCGGGAGCTGGTCGGAGCTGCCCTGCAGCGTCGTTACGGCGTGGCCGTGATGGGGTTCGACTCGCCCTAGCCGACCCACGGGTACCACGCTCGCCGGGCTCCGAATCGGCGCCGGGCCGGGACTAAAGCAGCAACAGGCGTTCGCCGTTACTACCTTCATGCCCTTTCCGATCGCAGCCATCCTCATCGCCGCCAGCTTCCCGCTGGGGTTCTGGATCGCTACACAACTGTGGAAGGGCACCCGCCAGGGCCTCGCAACCCGCCATGGATTCGACCCCGAGGATGTCGCCGACATGCAGCTCGTGCTCGAGTCGACGGCGTCGCTGTATCGCGGGTACAACGACCCTGGCGCCACGCGTGCCAGCCTCACCCGACTGCGCAGCCTGGCGCGTCGCCGAGTTCCCCTCGTGAAGGCCCGCACCGAAGTGTGTCCGGCGCTCGATCGCAGCACCTTCCTCGAGTTCGCCGACGGGACGTTGCTCCGGCTGGAACGGGCCGAGGCTGCCCTCGATGCCAGCGGAGCCGAGGTCACCGACCGGCCTGAATCGCTGTTGCCCTCCGTGGACATGGTGCATCTGGCAGCGGCATCGGTGGCCGCCGGCGTCCACCTGGTGCTGGATACGGCCACCAAGGGTTCGATTCGTATCGTGGCGTCAGGCGCCGCAGTCGTCGCCTGAGACGGCGAGCCGCCTCCTCCCCCAGCTCATCCACAGGAGCGCCACCCCGAGCGCGGCGGCGAAGCCCACCACCACACCGCCCCATGCCGGACCGTAGGAACCCACGGCATCCACCCAACCGCCGAAGCCGCGGGGTCCGAGGCCGAAGCCGCCGAGAAAGCCGAGCACCACGAGCCCTGATCCCCGACCGGCTTGCGCCGGCCCCGCAGTGTGCATCACGGCCAGCATCGCCACCGTGTTCCACGATCCCACGCTGAACCCCACCAGCACGGCGGCAACCCATACCGCCGCACTGCCGAGGTGTGGCGCCGCCACGAGCAAGCCGGCGGCACCCGTGGCCAGCGCAGCCATCATCGCCAAGGCCGGGAAATAGCCGGTGTGGCGCTCACTGACGATGCCCCACCCGATGCGGCCTCCCAGGGCCACCAGACCGGTGAGACCCAGCACGAGGCCGGCGGCGCGCACGTCCATCCCGACTTCCTCCTCGGCGAACAACGCGATGAAGGCGGTGATCGAACCGGTACCCAGCCCCATGAGGAAGCTGTACAAGGTGAGCCACCACACGACCGGCGCATGCGGCTCACGCAGAGGTCGGCGCTCGACCACGTCCCTCCCCTCCTCGCGCGGCAACCGAAAGTGGGCCGCAACGAGCCCGAGCACACCCAGCACCGCCAATCCTCCCACTCCGGTTCGCCATCCGAAGCGGTCCGCAACCGGGGGGAGCAGCAAACCGGCGAGGAACACGCCGAGCTGGACCCCGGATTGTTTGATACCGGTGATGAGGCCACGCTGACCTGTCGGCACCAGCGTGGCGATCGCCTTGTTCGTGGCGGGGTTGGTGAGCCCGTTGGCGAATCCCCCGGCACCGGAGGCGAGAAGGAGAAGCAGGAAGGTGGGAGCCGTCGCCATTCCGGCGAGCACGAGGATGGCCACGAGGTACACGGCCAGCACCGACCGTCGCCCTCCGAGCAAGTCGGCGAGGCGACCCGCCCCGGGCGACGCGATGGCGCCAACGATGGCGAACGCGGCGATCAGGGTGCCCACGTCGGAACGGGTGATGTCGAACTCGTCGATGAGAAACGTCGCCAGGACGCCGATCGCGGCACCACCGATGGTGGCGAGACCCATGGCAGCGCCCAAGACGGCGGCGAACGAGAGGCTGGTCGCTGCGATCCCGGGTGCCGTGTCCACTGATCCGTGACCCTACCGATCGCCGAGGAGAACACATGTGCCGTTGTCTGCTCGCATCCGGCCTCGATCGGCGAGGTGGCGACGCACGGCTGAGGGCAACCCCGGCACGCGACGATGCCAGACACCACCAGGTGTCCGGCATCCTCAATGAGGAACGTCGTGGGGGTGTGCGCTAGAACCCGATGTCGGTCTCAGGATCACCGGCCGGCCACAACCCTCGGTTGTGCAGGGTCCTCCACCAGCCCGTGCCACGGAAGCTGGCCGAGCCGCCCCCGCGTCCATGCAGCTTGACCTCACCCTCGACCGTGACGTCGAAATCCTCCCCACGGATCTTGATGACGCCCTCGAATCCGGTGAGCTCGATGACCGTGCCATCCGAATCAGGGGCAGCGAGTCGATCGAGCGGCGCATCGTTGATCAGCACATCCAGATCGGATCGTCCGACGATCGTGACGTCACCAATGACGTACATGCCCAGCTTGGCCACGTCGACATCGAGTTCCACCGCTCCGGTTCCCTTGGCCCAGAGCGCACCGTACTTGCGGTGGTGCTCCGGTTCGGCCGGATCGTCCTGGGCGACGGCGACACCGGCCACCATCACCGCCGACAGAACCAGCACCAGCATCGTGGTGAGTCGCTTCCACTTCACGGCTTGTCTCCTTTGCTCGCCTACCCAGAGCATCGGTGCTGCGTGTCAGGAGACTGTGAAGCTGGTGAGAGCATTCGGTCAATCGTCGACCGGATAGCGGAGGCCCACCTCCGCTCTGATCAGGTCCATCAGCTGGAGCATTCGCAGGCTGTGGTCGTGCGGCACGCGGGGACTCTCTGCCTCACCTGCGGCGAGGCAGCGATGGACCTCCTCCACCTCGAACTGCATGCCGGTCGACGGGAAGGACGTGTCGTCGACCTCCGGCGGCTTCCCCTGGCGGTGCACCTCCAACCGCCGGGTGGCATGCGCCGGATGCCGCAGACGGATGTAGCCGTCGGTGCCGACGATCGTGGCCTCGTTGGCGTTGAAGCCCTGCAGGGAGGCGTGCACCACCCCGAGCCGACCCCCTGAGTAACCGAGAACGACGCCGATCTGCTCGTCGACACCCGTGTCACCGAGGTGTGCCCATGCCCGTACCTCATCCGGCCATCCGAGGATCGCTTGGACGAGGGTCAGGGGGTAGATGCCGATGTCCAGCAGTGATCCCCCGCCGTGGCGAGGCGCCAGCAGGCGGGAATCCGGATCATGGGGGATGACGAACCCGAAGTCCGATTGCACGCTTCGGACTTCTCCGATGACGCCGGAGGCAATGTGTCGCACCAACGTGTCGAACCATGGCAGGAAACGGCTCCACACAGCCTCCATCAGGAAGACTGACGCCGCCCGGGCGGCGTCGACCATCTCCTTGCCCTGCCGGTGGTTGATGGCGAGTGGCTTCTCGCACAACACCGGCATTCCTGCCTGGAGAGCGGCCAGCGTGTCGGCGCGGTGGCGATCGTGGGGAGTGGCAACGTAGACCACATCCGCGGCATCGAAGAGGGGCTGCAGCGTCGTGAAGCGACCTGGGATCCCGAATTCGGCGGCGAACTCGTCGGCGCGAGCCGCCGTGCGGGAGACGACGCCACCCACGACGGCTCCGTCCAGGTCGGCGATCGTGCGGACGAATCGGGTCGCGATGTCGCCGGTACCGATGATGCCCCACGTCGTCATGACCTAGGAAACTACTCGTGCGCAGCGTCGAGCCTGCGCCTCCCCGGACCCACTCGCCCGGACTACCCGCACGAACCGGGTACGATGCCCGCCGACGAGGAGAAGCATGGCGAAAGCAAAGGCGAAGACCTCGAAGCAGGCGGACAAGAAGGCGCGCCCCAAGTCGGCGCCCACAAGGGCCGACGAGTCGGTCGACTGGAAGACGTGGGGGCTGCGCGGCCTCGGAGCGGTCGCTGTGATCGCCGTGATCGCATTCTTCATCGGGACCGAGACCGGAGAGCCGGTCGACGTTCCCGAGGGCACGCAGACCTTCGAGAGCCTCGCCCGGACCCACACCGACGGATCGATCGCCTACGACGTGGAGCCACCACCCGGCGGCGAGCACAACCCGACGTGGTTGGACTGCGGTGTCTACGAGTCGCCGATACCCACTGAACAGGCGGTCCACACGCTGGAGCACGGTGCCATCTGGCTGACGTATCAGCCCGGTGCCGATCAGGCCGTCATCGACCAGCTCCGCTCCCACGCCATGTCGACCCGCAACTCCAAGATGCTGCTCAGCCCCTACCCGGGTCAGCCGGCCCCGGTGATCGCCACCACGTGGGGCGCCCAGTTGCGGCTCGACTCGGCAGACGATCCCCGCTTGGAGCAGTTCATCGACGCGTTCCGCCGCGGCGATCACGCTCCTGAGCCGGGAGCCAGCTGCTAGAGGATCCCGGCTTCCCGAGCCGGCTCAGCGTATGAGGCCGCCAATGAGCCGATGGTCTCGTGGGCGTTGAGGCCGGACGGGTTGCCCAGTACCCACAAGCCGGCACCGGCGAGGGCTTCCGGTTGCCTGCCCGAGGCCGCCTTGCTCCTGGAGAACGCGGTGCGGTACGCCGTGATGCCCACGATGGCGACGACCTTCGGTGACCAGTCGGCCACCTTGCCGGTGAGTGCCACTGCACCTCGGCGCAACTCGTCGGTCGACAGCTCATCGGCTCGGGCGGTGGCACGGTTGACGAGGTTGGTGATGCCGATGCCCCGTCGCACCAGGTAGGTGCGGTCATCGGGTGTGAATCCCGCAGCACGGTCGATGGGCTGCTCGATGATCCCCGCCTCGAACAGCGCCGGGTAGAAGCGGTTGCCGGGATGGGCGAAGTGGGTCTGGGTAGCGGCGGTCCACAAACCGGGATTGATACCTACGAAGAGCAGCTTCATTCCGTCACCGGCGATGTCCGCCACCGAATGATCGCGGAACCACTCGAGCTCATCACGCGTGAAGCTGGGCACGGGTCCTCCGCGATCTCAGACGGTTGTGGCGAGAGTGCGCCTCGGGTCGGCAAGCCTGGCACAATGGTCGGCATGCAACGACTCCGCAACACCCTCGCGCTCGCCAAGGCTTCGTGGCACGTGCTCAAAGCCGACAAAGAGCTGGTCGCGCTTCCCATCATGTCGGCGGTGGTGACGCTCATCGTGGGTGCCACCTTCATCATCCCGATCTTCCTCACATCGGGTGGCGAAGAGCCTCAGCTGGGTCCCGTCAGCTACGTGGTGTTGTTCTTGTTCTATGCGGTGACGGCCTACATCACCATCTTCTTCAACGCCGCCCTCATCCACGGAGCAGACGAACGGATGAACGGCGGCGACCCCACCATCGGCAGCGCCTTGAGAATGGCGCTCGGCGACGCCGGCCACATCCTGCCCTGGGCATTGATCAGTGCGACCGTGTCGATCATCCTCCGTTCCCTGGAGGAGCGGGCCGGGCTGATCGGCCGGCTCGTCATCGGCGCCATCGGCCTTGCGTGGTCGCTCGTGACGTTCTTGGTGCTGCCGGTGTTGGTGATCGAGAGAGTCGGCGTAGGCGATGCGATACGCCGATCGAAGGATCTCTTCCTGCGGACCTGGGGCGAGAACGTGGCCGCTCAGGTGGGCTTCGGGTTGCTCGGGTTCATTGCGGCTCTCCCTGCCGTTGCAGTGGTGTTGCTGGGCGTCGCCGCCGGCGGTGCCGCCATCGGCGTTGGCGTCGCGGTGGCCGTGGCGTGGATGGTGCTCGTGGCCGTCGTGCTCGCCGCGCTCAGCGGGATCTTCCAGACCGCCCTGTACCACTTTGCCGCCACCGGCTCGGTGCCGGGGGGCTACTTCGACCAGGCGGCGTTGCGCACGGCGTTCCAACCACGACGCTGACCGAGTCACAACTCGGGCTCGACGCTCGGCGTGAGCCGGCAACAGCCCGCTGTGCCATGAGGTCTGCACCACCGTCAGGCGTGATGATCGACTGGGCGACCTGGGACCTTCGACGAGAGAGACGGGCTCTTCGGCCCTGGTGGACGCCGGCCCTGGTCATCGAGATTACGTGCAGGTGCAGTGAAGGACGTTCGCTCGCCTAATGCGGACGAGGCGGGGGCAATTGTGCAAGCTCCTCAGCTGAGGCGCCGGCGCCGGATGGCGTTTGCGACGTTGGCGGCGCTCGCCTCCGCCGCGGTGGGCGCGTTGCTCGTGTGGGGGGCCAGCCCCTTGTTCGTTCTCCTGACCGTCGTGCTCGTGCTGGTTTCCGCACCGTTGGTGGCGGCCCGAGCCTCGATGACCCGCGAGAGCAGGCGGGAGTGGTTGGCTTGGTTGTTCGCTGATGACGTCCGCGTTGTCGATCGGCGCACCGCCATGCGGCTGTTTGGAGGGGCAGCGGTCTTCGGCACCGTCTACATGGCGGTTCCCGAGATGGTTCGTAGGGCAATGTTCCAGGTACCCACCGTCGAACCCGACCTCATTCCGCCTCGGGCGCGGACTCGTCAGTGGACGATGATCATCGACCTGCGCCGCTGTGACGGTTGCCAAAGCATCGGGCTGCCCCCGCAATGTGTGACGGCCTGCATCGAAGGACATTTCGCTCCTGAGCCGATGCAATGGATCGAGGTCTACGAGCACGAACTCGAGGGTGAGGGCACCCGCTTCGTTCCGACGCCATGCCAGCAGTGCCAGAACCCGCCGTGCGTGAACGTCTGCCCGGTGGCGGCGACGTTCTCCACGCCGGAAGGGCCGGTACTCATCGACCAGGATCGCTGTATCGGCTGCCGCATCTGCATGGCAGCGTGCCCATATGATCGCCGGTTCTTCAACTGGGGTGAACCTCCGGTGCCGGAAGACGCTCTGCTCGCCGAATACGACCTCGAGCTGCAGGTGCCGGCGCGCAAGGGCACGGTCATGAAGTGTGATTTCTGTCCCGACATGGTTCGCTCCGGAACCTTGCCGTACTGCATCCAGGGATGTCCGCACCGTGCGATCTACTACGGCGACCTCGAAGAGGACAACGCAACCAATGGTCGGGAGCTCGTGTCAGTGTCACGCTTCCTCGCCAACAACGACGCCTTCCTTCTCAAGGAAGAGCTCGGCACCCAGCCTCGCGTCTACTACATCCCCGGGCACGGCGAAGACGTGGGACGCGATCCCACACGCACCGGTCATCTACCGATCCGCTGGCCATGGACGCGCGTGGCGGAGGGAAGTGCCAGGTGGGAGCGGTGAATCCTTGGAGGGAGAGACTCGAGGTCGCAACGCTCGAACCGGCTCGCAAGACGACTCGCAGCTACTACGTCGTCGTCGGGGTGCTCTTGGCCATCGTCGGATGGGCTCTCTATGCGTACTACGTCCAAGTGCGGGACGGGCTGGTGGTCACCGGGATGCGCGATCGCATCTCGTGGGGCCTCTACATCACCATGTTCGTGTTCTTCATCGGCATCAGCCACGCCGGCACGCTGATCTCGGCGATCTTGCGGGTCGCCAACGCCAGCTGGCGCACTCCCGTCACACGGATGGCCGAGTTCATCACGGCAGTGGCGCTCATGACCGGTGCGCTCTTCGTGATCGTCGATCTCGGGAGACCGGACCGCTTCCTCAACGTGATCATCTATGGCCGGTGGCAATCCCCCATCGTCTGGGACGTCCTGGCCGTGACCACCTATCTGACGGCCAGCTTGCTCTACCTGTATCTGCCCATGATCCCCGATCTGGCGTTCTTCCGGGATCGGCTCCAAGGTCAGGTGGCGGGCTGGAAGAGCAGCCTGTACCGGCTCCTGTCGATCAATTGGACCGGAAGCGACAGCCAGCAGCGGCAACTCCGCAGCTCGATCTCGATCATGATGATCCTCATCATCCCGATCGCGGTGTCGGTGCACACCGTCGTTTCCTGGATCTTCGCCATGACGCTGCGCGAGGCCTGGAACAGTGCGATCTTCGGGTTCTTCTTCGTTGCCGGAGCCATCTTCTCCGGCATCGCCTCGCTCATCATCCTCATGGCGCTCTTGCGGCGGGTGTACCACCTCGAGGAGTACCTCACGCTCGAGCACTTCAAGAACCTCGGATATCTGCTGGCGGCAATGGCGGGCGTCATGCTGTACGCCAACATCTCGGAGTACGTGACCGCCGGTTTCAAATTCGAAGAAGGCGCAGAGTTCATCTTCCGGCAACTGTTCGTCGAGGAGTTCGCTCCCTACTTCTGGTTCTATCTCATCGGAGGACTCATCGTCCCGATCGTGCTCATGTTGATCCCGCGAATGCGCACCATCGGTGGTGTCGTCACTGCTGCCGTCCTGGTCGCGGCGGCAATGTGGGTCGAGCGCTACTTCATCGTCGTCACGGGCTTGCGGGCGCCGCTCCTCCCCTACGAACCCGCCAACTATGCGCCTACCTGGGTCGAATGGTCGATCACCGCCGGCGGCTTTGCGTTCTTCGCGTTGCTCGTCACGTTGTTCGTGAAGCTCTTTCCGATCATGGCCGTGTACGAGATGGTCGAAGAGCGGGAGCACACGGCCCCACACGGGCCGGTACCCGCCGGCGGCCAGCTCGGGGAAGGCCTCGCGCCATGATGCACCGCTTCACGGTTGCGATCCTCGTCACGGTGGCACTGGCCCTCTCTCCCGGCGTAGCGCTGGCAGACGACGTGATCCTCGAGGTGTCCGCACCTACGGAGGTCGCCGCCGGCGAAGAGATCGAAATCGTCGTGTCGGTCCGCCAAATCGCCGACCTCGCCCCTGTCGAAGGCACAGCGGTCGCGTTCTTCGCCGACGCGTTCTTCGCCGGCGTCACGGGCGAGATTCACCTCGGCACGACCACCACGAACCGCATCGGGGTCGCCACGTTCGTCACGGCGTTCACCGTTCGTGGCGTGCACCAGGTCCGGGTGCAGATCATCGACCATCCGGAGGCAGATGCGGCGGTGACCATCGGCGTTGGCATCGGCGCCCAAATCATCGCTCCCGAGGTGGGTGTCGCCATTCCCGGGTTCGGGTCGTGGCTGGTCACCGCCATCATCGGAGGCGTGTGGGCGGTGATGATCGTGGCGGCACTGTGGATGGTACGGGTGTCCCGCTTTGGTCGCGAGCACGAGCAAGGAGACCTCGAGACCGAGCCGACCCGACGCCGCCGTCCTCGTCTCAGCGTGGCCCCAGTCGCCACGGGGGCGATGATCCTGCTCGCCCTGGGCCTGGTCGTGGTGCTACTGCGGAGCCCGGATACGCATCACAATCTCGATCCCGAGGGATACGATCGTTCGCCGGTCGCCTACCTCGATGCTGCCTACTTCTATCCGGGCCCGGGCTTGGTCGGAGACGCGCTCTCCGGAGATGCTGTCCGCGATGGCCGCGCACTCTTCTTGAAACTGGGCTGCGCCGGCTGCCATGGGCTCGACGCGCAGGGAGCTGCGGCTGCGGGTTCACCGGCCTTTGCCACCAGACCATGGCTCGAGACGGTGATGCGCACGGGCCTGCCCGGTGGCATGCCACCGTATCCCGAGTCTGACGTCCCCACGGAACAAATCGACACGCTCCACGCGTTCCTGGTCGACGCGCGTGACGCTCTCGCCGGAGAGTCCCCTCCGCCAACCGTGACGACAACGACGAGTGCTCCCACGACCACGAGTGGCGCCACACCAGCGGCGGCTCCGAGCTTCTCCGACGTGCTGGGGGTGCTTCAGGACAACTGTTCCGTGTGCCACGGCTCACTGGGAGGATGGTCGGCGGCGGATCACGAATCGGTGGTGAGCTCAGGCGACAACGGTCCTGCGATCATCGCTGGAGATCCCGATGGCAGCGTCCTCGTCCAGAAGCTCAACGGCACGCAGACCTTCGGAACCATCATGCCGCCCGATGGTCGCTTGCCCGAAGCGGACATCCAACTGATCATCGACTGGATAGCGAGCGGAGCGGCACCATGAGTCGGGGCCACGCGTCGTCGAGGAGACGCACGCAGTTCCTGGCCATCGGAGCGATGATCGCCGTTGCCGTGCTGCTCGGGACGGCTCGAGGCCAGGCCGCTTCGAGCTCTTTCCAAGAGGCCGATGGTGCTGACATCTATTCGGGAGCATGCAGCGGGTGTCATGGCCTCCAGGGCGAAGGCGGCATCGGCCCCAATCTGCAGGACGTGACGACGGGAATCGACGCTCAGCTCGTCATCATCCGAGATGGAGTGGGGTATATGCCGTCGTTCGGTGGTCGGCTCACCGACGAAGAGCTGCGCGCCGTCACCTCCTTCAGCGTCGCGCTCCAAGGGGAGCCGGTCGAAACGCCGTCCGCCGATGTGGCCGAACGAGGCGCTCGAATCTACGCAACCAGCTGTGCCGGGTGCCATGGAGTCGACGGCGAGGGTGGCATGGGTCCGAACCTCACGCGGTCCGAGGTCTCCAGAGAGGAGCTCACTGCCGTCGTGAGAGATGGACTGGGAACGATGGCCGGCTATGCCGAGGCTCTGGCACCTGACGACCTCGACGCCGTCATCGAGTTCGTCGAAGGCGTGAGAGTGAGCGAGGCCGAACGGCCCTTGGCGACAGATCCTGCAGTCCTCGCGCACGGGGCCCAGCTGTTCGTCGACACGTGCTCCCGGTGCCACGGTCCGGATGCCTCGGGAGGGGTAGGCCCAGCGCTCAGGTCATCGCTGCTCACGGATGCCGAGCTGGTGTCGGTCATCAGCAACGGTCGTGGGGCGATGCCAGGATTCCTCGCGCTCCTCACAGCCGATGACGTCGATGCGCTCGTGGCGTACATCGATGCGACGCGTATAGCCGCAGGCAACGACGTGGTGATCCCGCAGGATGCGCTGTTCGGGGCGCAGGTGTACGTCGCCACGTGCGCTTCCTGTCATGGGCTCGAAGGCCTGGGAGGACTTGGTCCGTCACTGGCCAACATCGGCCTGAGCGCCAACGAGATCATCTCTCGGGTCTTCGGCGGACACCCCGAGGGGATGCCGGCGTTCGAGGGCGTGTTGGACGCCGTGCAGGTCAAGGAGGTGGCGCAATACGTCCTGACCATCGAGGGAGAGCGCAGCACCGGGGCGGGGTGGGTCGTGTATGCGATCGCTGCCGTTGTATTGATCGCGATCGCACTTGCCCTCTGGTACTGGGGCGCGCTGGATCGCATGCTGCATCCTCTCGAACGGGGCTCGTCGGGAGTGGGCTAGACCCGACTCGGCAGCATCCTCGCGGGCCGCTCCCGACGTCTGGCGGGTCGGCGACTGGTCGGCGGGGGTGTCCTCGTCCCTCCGCGGCGCGGGCTAGTCAGCCCGTCGATTCCCATTTGGGGTCCACAGCTGGCTGGTGGGTTGATAAGTTGGTCTGCACGACGGCTCACAAGGGGGTCAGCCGTGGGGCCATTGGCCGCTGATGTGGGGAATGCCGAGCCGACGACGGAGGCTTCGAAACGGTGCATGCGCTGTGGCGCCGCGATGGTGCCGTCTGAGATCCAGACGCGATTCCAGGTTCGATCGCGCAACGGATCGGCCTGGAACACGACACCTCTCGAGACGTGGTCGTGCCGGGCGTGCGGCAAGACCGAGATGTTCGCCCGAGACCCGGAAGTCCTCTCCTAGTCACGGGCGTCACGTGCGGGGTCGGCGCCAGGGTCGACCCCGCACCAAGGTCATCATGGGGCGAGGCGAGCCTTCTCCCACCCGGATTCGGCGCGTCGGACGACGCTGTTCAAGCTGTTTCCCGAGCCAGACTGTCGAGGCGTGCTTGCGAGGTGGAAGGAAGTCCGGAAGGCGCTCGCACATCTCGGATTGGTGGGTTCTCCCCCCGACCTTGGAGGTCAGCAGTGGGAGCAATTCCAGCTGCTCGTCGACTACCGCGACGGACTCGTTCACGACAAGGCCAGCCGCCCAGATGGCTCACACCTTCCAGCCGATTGGTCGCCGGTGCCAACAATGGCAGAGTTGGACGCGTTGGAGGCCGACTATGCCGTCAACACGGTGGTAGAGCTTGTCCGGCTCTTGCATGAGTCAGTGGGCACCGAACTGCTTGGGTGGATCGAGACGTAGGCGCCCCGTTGACATCGTGGATCGGTATCCCACACTTGGTCGTCCGACTTCGCCATGACGAATGGCGCCGCCCGCGTTGTGCCGAGACCAACTCCGCGAGACATGGCGTGCGGCGCCTATTTGCGCACCCATCCGCGTGCCGAGCAGACATACAGTGCGGCGCTGAAGCTGTCCATGGTCATACGCCCAACCTCGGCCGGTTGGTCGCAGTCAGAGGCAGGGGGGATGCCGTCGCTTGTCGGCAACTCGAAGTACCCTGCGGCCACTTCGAGTCTTGAGTTCGGCGTCGACGTGCCAATGCCCACGTTGCCTTCGCTGTCGATCACGACACGGTTGAGGCGTTGTGTCTCGTCCTGGATGGCGAAGTAGTCGGGTTCCGAGTCGGAGAACAAGAGCCAACTCCGGGCCGGGTTTCTCATGTAGAGATGTGCCGCAAAGCCGGGTCTCGTCTCCTCGATCTCGACCTCAAGCTGTCCGTCGCTCTGTACGTGCAGTACCCGGCTCGGATCGGTGGTCCCGATCCCGACTTGGCCGACCGTGTAGCAGATATCTGGGCTACCGATTGCACAACGCACCCAGCCAGCAGCAGCCGCAAGTACTCCCGTGGGAAGGAGCGCAAGCGCGAGCAAGACGACGAGCGCTAGCCCAAGACTGCTGCGGAGCGCTCGACGAACAGTCGCTCTCCGAGTCCTGACTATCGGGTGTTCTGGCACGCTGCCGTTTGTCATGTCGTCCTCCTCATCTCGACTCGATCGGCCTCCCATCAAGTGAAACCCCGGCGATTCGAGCCGCAGTAGAGGCAGAGTGCCCTAGCCTCGTGAGGTCGACTCGGGACGGCCGGAGTACCCATCGCTCCAGCACTGTGCGGATCGATTACGGCATCTACGCACGCTGAGCAGGGGCGGGGTATTCCCGAAAACTGAGAACTGCTTACCGGTCTCGGCGGTCACGATCGACGCCTCGGAGCGGTCTGAGCGCAGGCTGTTCGACCAACTAGTGGCAACAGGACTATTCCGAGCGACGATGACCCGCGGCGTTGAGGATGTGAATATGGCTCAGGCTGGGGCTGGTGCGCAGGCTCGCGCAAGCCTGGCTCGTGCTACGTCATGGTCCTTCGTCTCAAGACGTCGACGGGTAATCACCACGTCCCCACGAAATCCACACAGACCACCGGGAAAACAGGGTCAACGCCGGGAACGACCGAAACGGCAAAACTCCAGGTCAGGCTGCTATTCGGGACAAATCCCCAGGTCAGAGAGTCAGCCTGCGCCGGTCTGAATAACCAGAGGTCGCCGGATCGACGCCGGCGCTGACCACCACGAGCTGCCGGGTGGAGTCACACCCCCCTTCTGTCCGTCACTCGACGTGCAGAATCACGTATGCACGGGACCGATTCGTGCGTCCCGAGGCCACCGTGGATGATCGCCGCGTAGGTTTCGAGGTCGACCCCGCACCAGGGTCTCAAGGAGCGAGTCGCTCCTTCTTCCACGCTGCGTCGGCGCGCCGGTAGCGCACCCGGTCGTGCAGCCGGTCTCGCCTCCCCTGCCAGAACTCGATGACATCGGGCACGATGCGATATCCGCCCCAGTGAGCGGGCCGGGGAACCTCGCCTGGAAACGCCTCCTCGGCGGCGGCGATCGCATCTTCGAGCACCGCTCGCCCTGGGATCACCGAGCTCTGCGCCGAGATCCGAGCGGCCAGTTGAGCCCCACGAGGCCGGGAGGCGAAGTAGACATCCGACTCCTCGGCTGGGAGCGTGGTGACGGTGCCTTCGATGCGAACCTGACGATGCAACGGCGCCCACACGATCGTGGCGGCGGCGACGCCGGTAGCGCCTAATTCGCGACCTTTCCGACTCAGGTAGTTGGTGAAGAAGACGAAACCGTGGTCGAGACCCTTGAGCAACACGGCGCGGAGCGAGGGCCGACCGGCGACGCCGACGGTGGCGAGCATCATCGTGTTGGGTTGATGAACCCCGGCGGCGATGGCGCCCTCCATCCAGGTGGCGAACTCCACGAATGGATCCGCGTGGAGGGCGGCCACGGTGATTCCTTCGGCCTCGTACTCGTCCCGTAGCCGCGCCAGTTCGTCGTTCACGTGTTCCGCACCAGCGGCTTGTACTTGATCCGGTGCGGCTGATCGGCTTCGGCCCCCAACTCGGCATGCCGCATCTCGTCGTATTCGCTGAAGTTGCCCGGAAACCACCGTACGAAGCTGTTGCCCTCGAACGCCAGCACATGGGTCGCCACTCGATCCAAGAACCAGCGATCGTGGCTGATGACGACGGCGCACCCGGGGAACGCCAGCAGTGCCTCTTCGAGAGACCGCAGCGTGTCGACGTCCAGATCGTTGCTGGGCTCGTCGAGCAGGACGACATTGCCGCCTCTGGTCAGCATCTTGGCGAGGTGGACGCGGTTCCGCTCCCCGCCGGACAGCTCGCCGACCTTCTGTTGCTGGTCGGCGCCTTTGAAGTTGAAGGACGCCACGTAGGCCCTGCCGTTGACCTCGCGCCGGCCGATGGCGAGTGGGTCGGCTCCCTGGGTGATCTCTTCATACACGGTCTTGTCGGGATCGAGGGCGTCTCGGCTCTGGTCGAGGTAGGCCAAGTCCACCGTGTCGCCGACGACCAGCTCTCCGCCGTCCGGCCCTTCCTGGCCGGTGATCATGCGGAACAGCGTCGTCTTGCCCGCCCCGTTGGCGCCGATGACCCCAACGATGCCGGCGGGCGGGAGGACGAACGAGAGATCTTCGATGAGCAAACGATCAGCGAACCCTTTCGACAGGTTGTGAGCCTCGATGACGCGCCCGCCGAGCCGGCGGGTCATCGGGATGGTCATCTCTACCGCTCCCTGGCGTTGCTCGGCGGCTTCGGCCTTGGCGACCAGCTCGTCGTAGGCGTTGAGGCGGGCCTTGCCCTTGGCCTGACGAGCCCGTGGCGACAGCCGCACCCACTCCAGCTCCTGGCGGAGGGTGCGTTGCAGTGCCGACGCCTCCTTCTCCTCCTGGGCCAGGCGCGCCTGCTTCCGCTCGAGCCACGCCGAGTAGTTGCCCTCGAACGGGAAGCACCGGCCGTGGTCGATCTCCAGGATCCAGCCGGCGACGTTGTCCAGGAAGTAGCGATCGTGGGTGATGGCCACCACGGTGCCGTTGTAGTCCCGCAGGAATCGCTCCAGCCATGCAACCGACTCTGCATCGAGATGGTTGGTGGGCTCGTCGAGCAGCAGCAGATCGGGATGGCTGAGGAGCAGGCGGCACAGCGCCACCCGCCGCCGCTCACCCCCGGACAACGTGCCCACATCGACGTCGCCCGGGGGCACCCGAAGGGCATCCATGGCGATCTCCACCTGCCGCTCGAGGTCCCACGCGTCGGCGGCCTCGATCTTGGCTTCGAGGTCCGCCTGCTCCGCACCGATCTTGTCGTAGTCGGCGTCGGGATCGGCCCACATGGCAAGCACCTCGTTGTAACGGGCCACGAGGTCGCGCACCGGGGCCACGCCATCCATCACGTTGCCCATGACGTCCTTCGCCGCATCGAGCTGCGGCTCCTGCGGCAAGAAGCCCACCGTGAATCCGGGCGTGAGGCGCGCCTCGCCGGAGAAACCGTCGTCGAGACCGGCCATGATGCGCAGCAGTGACGACTTGCCGGCGCCGTTGTGGCCGAGCACCCCGATCTTGGCGCCGGGATAGAAGGCCAGGGTGACGTCCTTCAGCACTTCACGGTCGGGCGGGTAGAAGCGGTTCATACGCCGCATCGTGTAGATGAACTCTCTGCTCATGGCCACGGCACGGTAGCCACCTTCCGCAGCGCCCGAGGCGACTAGAAAGGAGCCCATGACACCCGACTGGTTCCTCAAGGCCGTCGCCACGCCATACGACGAACGCACCGTCAACGTCACCGGTACGCCCATCCGCTACCTGGACTGGGGTACGCGAGAGACCGCGCACAAACCGGGCCTCGTGCTGGTGCATGGTGGTGCCGCCCATGCGCAGTGGTGGAGCTTCCTGGCTCCGTTGTTCATGGAGCGGCACCGGGTGCTGGCACTGCACCTCTCCGGGCACGGCGACTCAGGCAGGCGCGAGGCGTACACGCTGTCGACGTGGGCGGCCGAGATCATGGCCGTCGCAGAGGACGCCGACCTGGCCGGCCCACCCAGCCTGATCGGCCACAGCCTGGGGGGGTTGGTGACCATCGAGGCTGCGGCCACCTATGGCCAGCGGCTCGCCGGGGCGATCATCGTGGATGCGCCGGTGCGTCGCCCCGATCCCGAATCCGAGTCTGCGTCCCGCGGTGATGATTTCCGTCGCCCCGGCACCTATCCCGACCTGGCCACCGCGATGCAACGATTCCGCCTGGTGCCCGGTCAGCCATGCGCCAACGACTACCTCATCGAGCACATCGCCCGCCATTCCCTCCACGAGACGGACGCCGGCTGGACGTGGAAGTTCGACCCAAAGGTGTTCGCAGGCGAGCGCAGGCCGGTCAACGAGAAGCTCGCCGCCATCGACATCCGAGTGGCACTCCTTCGCGGTGAGTGGTCGGTGGTCGTTCCCCCCGACACCGCCGACTACATGTACGAAGTGATGGGCGGCAAGGCACCGGTGGTGTCGATACCGGAAGCCCACCATCACCTGATCCTGGATCAGCCGCTGGCCTTCGTCGCCGCAGTGCGAACCTTCCTGGCCGAATGGGAGCACTCGATCCGCCATCCCGATTGACGGTCGGTACGCTCCTCGGCGCACCCACCAAGGAACGGATGCCCGATCACCCCATCTACGCGCTGAGCAGCCGCATCGTCGACGAGTACGCCCGTCTCCTCCCGTCGCTGGCCACCTACCTCGGTATCGCCGGGCACGATGATCGGTGGGAGGACCGCAGCCCGGAAGGCTGTGCCGAGGTACGTGCGTTCCTCGAAGCCAGCCAGACTGACGTGGCTGCCCTTCCTCCACCGGAGGGCCCATGGGATCGCTTGGCCGTACGGGCAGCGGAGGCGCTGATCGCCGACGAGCTGGCCCACTACGTCGAAGAGGACCACCTGCGTGAGCTCAACTCGATCGCCTGTCCCATCCAGGACTACCGGCAGGTCTTCGACCTCATGGGGAAAGACTCGAGGGAGGACTGGGAGGCCATCGCCGCCCGGCTCGAAGGGCTGCCGGACCTGCTCGCCGGGTATCGGGCGTCACTGGAACTCGGCATCTCGAAGGGGCTCGTGGTGGCACGGCGCCAAGTGCACGCCGCCATCGAGCAGAGCCGGGCGGTCGCCGGCGACGACTCCCCGTTTCTGCTGCTCGAGACCGAATTCGCCGGTTCCGATCTCGGCGGCGACGCACTGAAGCAACGGATCGCCGCCGGTGTGCTCAGCGCCCGCCGAACGTTCGGCCGGCTCGCCGACTTCCTGGAGACCACCTACCTGTCTGCCGCGGTCGACACGGACGGCGTGGGTAGAGACCGGTATCTACGGGCGGCCCGCCGGTTCCTCGGCAGCGACCTGGACCCGGAGGAGACCTATGCGTGGGGTTGGACCGAGGTGCAACGCATCCACGAGGAGATGGTGGAGGTCGGGGAGCAGCTGCTTCCGGGAGGCACCCTCGCCGAGGTCCTCCATCTCCTCAAGACCGATCCCGGCCGGAGCACGGCGAACCGGGAGGAGTTCGTCGCCTTCGTCGAGGAACGGTTGGCGGCGGCGCTCATCGATCTCAGCGGTCGACACTTCGATGTCCCCGAAGAGATCCGAGCGTTGTCGGTGAAGCTGGCCCCGCCGGGCGGCCCGCTGGGCGCGTACTACGTGGGTCCGTCAGAGGATTTCGCCCGGCCGGGCGCCGTGTGGTGGTCGCTGGCCGGCGACGGACCCTTCTCGATGTACGACGAGGTGTCGACCGCGTACCACGAGGGCTTCCCCGGTCACCACCTCCAGGTGGGGATGCAACTGGCGATGGCAGAGCACCACAGTCGCCTCCAGCGCATCTTGATGTGGTACCCGGGCATGGGCGAAGGGTGGGCGCTGTACGCAGAACAGCTGATGCGAGACCTGGGCTACCTGGACGAACCCGAGTACGTGTTCGGCCTGCTCTCGGTACAGATGCTGCGGGCATGCCGCATCGTGATCGACATCGGGGTGCACCTCGACTTCGCCATTCCTGACGATCAGCCGTTCCACCCGGGCGCGCGATGGACGTTCGAGGCGGCGACCGAGATGCTGCGCGACTACGCCACGCTCGACGCGGAGTATGCCGTATCGGAAGCGACCCGGTATTTCGGCTGGCCCGGACAGGCCATCGCCTACAAGATCGGTGAGCGCGTGATCAGCGAGCTGCGGGACGAGCGCATGCGGCGCGAGGGCGATGCGTTCGATCTGAAGCGCTTCCACACCGACCTCTTGGAGATCGGCCCGGTGGGACTGGACCTGGCACGGGAGCTGGTGCTGACCTAGGCCGAGTAATCGGCGCCCGGTGCGCCGCAACGACCAGAATGGGCCCATGACCACGCGTATGGGCCGGGCAGTCCTCGAGACCGCACACCTGCCGCTCATCGAACGGTTCGTGACCGAAAACCGCGCCGGCAGGGCGATCGCAGAGCGCTTCGTGGCGGGCGATCATCTCGACGATGCGGTACAGGTCGCCGTCGAGCTGAATGCGTCGGGGGCGGCCGTCTCGCTCGACCACCTCGGCGAGCACGTCACCGATGTCGTCGCCGCCAAGAGTGCGCTGGACGACTATCTGGCGTGTCTGGACGCCATCGAGCAGGACGGGCTCGACGCCAACGTCAGCATCAAGCTGACCCAGCTGGGGCTGGGTCTCGACCGCTCCCTCGTGGAGGAGTCGTTGGACGCGCTGGCAACCCGGGCGGCGGAGGTCGGCACCACCGTGACCATCGACATGGAGGAATCCCTCCACACGGGCGACACCATCGAGATCTACTCCACCGCCCAGCAGCGTCACGGCAACCTGGGTGTCGCGGTGCAGGCATACCTGTACCGCACTCCCGCCGACGTCGCCACCATCGCGCCCCTGGGTGGGCACATCCGGTTGTGCAAAGGGGCCTATCGCGAACGCAAGTCGATCGCCCTTCAGGGTCGAGCGGCCGTGAACAGGGCCTTCGACGCGCTCGCTGAACAGCTCTTCGCTCAGGAGGCGGCGCTTCCCGCCGTGGCAAGCCACGACACGGAGCGGCTGGATGTGGTGCGTGGGCTCGCCGCGGACCGGCCCTTGGAGTTCCAGATGCTCTACGGCGTCCGCCAGGACGTGCAGGCGGAGCTGATCGCCGCCGGGTACCGGCTCCGCATCTACGTGCCATACGGCGCCGCCTGGTATCCGTACCTGACCCGACGGCTCGCCGAGCGACCGGCGAACATCTGGTTCTTCATTCGGGCGCTGCTGGGCCGCTAAGGGCTGACGAGGCGCAATTCGGGGTGCCCGTAGTAGGTGTAGGCCAAGTACGTCGATACGGCCTGACCGGATGCCGAGAAGCGCTTGCGGAGCCGACGCAGCGCTTCGGCGACGGGAAGGCCCTCGGTGACCGTCTGCTGGTAGAAGTCGATGGCGAACTCCCTGGCCACTTTGTCGGCGACTTCCCACAGCGGTGCCACGAACGCGCACGCGCCTTTGTGGAGAAAGGCGCCCGCCATTCCGCCGTAGTCGGCGAGGTTCTTCGCCTCCACCTGGCCGAGCTGGCAGGCATTGACGAACACGAATGGCGTGTTGCGGGTACCCAACTTGCTGCCCCGAATCATCAGCTCATCCAGCCGCGGCGTGGCGTCACTGATGACGATGCCGTTGCGGAGCGGGTTCCGTTGGTCGATCTGGCCATGGCACGCGAAGTGGATGACATCGGCCGGCCGGCCATCGACGTCGACCTCGTCACCGAGCAGTCGATTGATGTCGGCCTCCGTCGCAGTGAGTTGCGCAGAGGTGTATGCGGCCGCCAGCGCGTCACCCTCGGCACGGGCCTCGGGCAACGGCCGCACGTTGTTGGAGTCGAGGTAGTCGCCGATCACCAATGCCATGCCGGTGAAGGCGTTCTCGTTCGACGGCGGCAAGCTGGGCCGTTGCGGGCCCCGTGGCGGCTTCTTGCCCGGTGGCGTCCACCTGCCCAGGCGCACTTGAGCCCCGAGAATCGGCGGGTACTCGTCGTCGAGCAGCTCCGGATCGAGATAGGAGTCACCGGTGGAGGCCAGCTCCCACGGCACGTAGGGGTCGGCGCTGACGAGCAACACCGTCGGGGTGCGTTCCTGCGACGTGGCGATCCGCCACACCGCGTCGAGTGTCGTCCAGAACTCGACTGGCATGGCCCCGGAGACCGAGTCGGCGATCCCGGCCATCTGCTCGTCGCCGAGTGAGGTCTGAAGCGACTTGGCGGCCATCAGCAGCTTGTCGAGCGCGAACGACTTGGCGCTGTCGATGGGCAACTCCTCGGTGACCGGTGCGGGGATCTCGACATCGTGAGGGCTGGTGAACGACCATGTCAGGGACTTGTCGTCGGAACCGCGGTTGATGGTGACGGTGAGGTCCGGGGCGGTTTCGGGCTCCGGCGTGGCGACATCGCTGGACTCGGCGCGTACCGGGGGCGCCGGCTCTCCGGCTTCGATGACATGCACTTCTCGCCACGCCCGGCCGCACAAGTTGCCCTCATAGGAGAACTCCACGGTGACTCTGGCGCCCGGCAAGAGATCGGGACCTGCCGCCAGCTCGAAGGTCACTCGGGCCGTCGAGAGGTCGGTCCGATCGACCGTCATCGTCTGGCGCACTTGGCTGGTCACTGCGAAGTCCGGAGCGACCACCTGCACCGTGAGCTCGAACGTAGGCGCCGCGGTCGGCACGGAGATGGCACCACCCGAGGTGCCCGCCTGCTGCTCCTTGCTCAGGGACACGTCGAGCGCAAACGACTCGTTGGGAGCCACGGCATCGGGAGCATCGAGATGGGGGAAGGCGCTGAATTCTTGCGATGCCGCTGGTTCCTCCCCGAAATCGATACTCCGCATCGGACTGGAATCATCCGCAGGCTCCGCACCCACATCCCCGAAGTCGATGCTCCGCATCGGACTGGAATCATCCGCAGGCTCCGAAGCCACATCCCCGAAATCGATACTCCGCATCGGACTGGAATCATCCGCAGGCTCCGCACCCACATCCCCGAAATCGATACTCCGCGTCGGACTGCCATCGTGGGCGGCGGCATCGTCGCCCACCGGAGTCGGCGCTCCGAGCAGCTCGCCCGGCGGGGACGCCAGCGAGTCGTATTGGACTCCGGCGACCCGACCGTCGTCCACCACGACCCCCTGCATACCGTCAGCGGCTTCCTCGAATGACAACTCAGGGAACGTGGGGCGACCGCTCAGGTCGACCACCTCACCGAGCCGGGACTCCGGCGACGCCCCGTCGAGCATGCCCCGCAGCTCGGCAACCACAAACAGGAACCACTCGTACCCCGCGCCCACCCGGCGACGGACCACCACGTCGGTGGCGTCCCCATGGGCGGCGACAAGCGCAGATGCGTCGGCGACGGTGGCCGACGCATCCAACGTCAACACAGTCCTCAACATGCCGTGACCCTCATCTCGGCAACACTCCTGACCAGGCTAGGCGTCGGCGTGGTGCCGTTGCCGGATCGGATATCGGTGGATGTCCGATCGTCCAGTGCGCCGTTGATAACCTGGGGCTTCGTGAGTTCCATCAGCGTCGGCCTGCACGCCGTCATCGCCGCGGTCACGTCGGACCGACCGCTCATCCTCCTGGTCAACGGCGACGTCCCGGCGCTGCCTGCCGGACATCTGCGTGACACCGACGAGACGCTCGAGTTGGCGCTGCGGCGCTCGATCGCCACAGAGACGGACCTCGAGGTGGGATACGCCGAACAGCTCTACACGTTCGGTGATCTCCACCGAGGCGGCGGCGCGGCCAGAGAGCTGTCGGTGGCCTACCTGGCGCTCGTGCGACAACAGGTACCGTCCGGGAACGCCGAATGGCGCTCTTGGTATGAGTTCTTCCCGTGGGAAGATCACCGTCTCGGCCGTCCCACCGTGGTCGACGAACTCGTCAGACGACTCGTCGAGTGGGCATCGTCGGGTTCCGACCCGGAGACCGCGCTCGAGCGCATCGACATCGCCTTCGGCCGGAGCGGAGCCACGTGGGACGGGGTGCGGGCCTTGGAGCGCTACGAACTGTTGTACGAGGCCGGCCTGGTGGCCGAGGCGTACACCGATCACGGTCGCGACGAACCCCGGGACCTGCCCCGATCGATGGCGATGGTCTCGGACCACCGCCGCATCGCCGCCACGGCGCTGGGCCGCATCCGTGGAAAGATCACGTACCGGCCGGTGGTCTTCGAGCTGCTTCCCGAACGGTTCACACTGCTGCAACTGCAGCGTGTCGTCGAGGCCCTCGCCGGGGTGAGGCTCCACAAACAGAACTTCCGTCGCCTCGTGGAGCGCGCCGGGCTGGTGGAGGGCACCGGCCGCATGGACACCGGATCCATGGGGCGGCCGGCCGAGCTCTTCCGGTTCCGACGCGGTGTGCTTCGAGAACGCCCCCGTCCCGGCGTGGGATTGCCTGGTATCCGGGGGTGAGACGGCCTCCCGGTGACACCGGCCCCTGTCCGCGGCGCCTGTAGGTCGAGCGGGCGCAGGCAGCCGATCCCACCCCAAATCCCAACGCCAAACTTGCAGGGAGCGCGCTCAGGTCGTATCGTGGTGGGGAACAATATACTCTAAGTGAGTATAAGTCGCTCGCATACCCCTGACCACCCCAGGAGATCCAGATGGCACACACCACCCCTCTCGAGCTGCAGCCGGTCGGGGCGCGCCGCCTCGAGGGCGTGTTGCCCGACGTGGAACTCGCCATCGCGTCGGCAGTCATCGACGAGATCGAAGTCCTCAAGGAACAGCGCAACGCCGTGGTCATGGCCCACAACTACATGACGCCGGACATCTATCACGGTGTCGCCGACTTCACCGGCGACTCCCTCGCGCTCGCCCACCAGGCCGCCGCCACCCCGGCCGACGTCATCGTGCTCGGCGGCGTGCACTTCATGGCGGAGACCGCCAAGATCGTCAATCCGGACAAGACCGTGCTCATCCCCGATCTCCGTGCCGGGTGCTCCCTCGCCGAGTCCATCACCGCCGCCGACATCCGCCTGCTGCGCGAGCGCTATCCGGGCGTGCCGGTGGTCACGTACGTGAACACGTCGGCGGAGGTGAAGGCCGAATCCGACATCTGCTGCACTTCGGGCAACGCAGTGCAGGTGGTCGAGTCGCTGGGCGAGGATCGAGTGATCTTTCTCCCCGATCAGTACCTCGGGAAGTGGGTGGCGACCCAGACCGACGTCGAGATCATCGTGTGGGAGGGGTCGTGCATGGTGCACGAGCGGTTCACCGGAGACGAGCTGCGCGGGTTCCGGACCAGCCATCCCGGGGTCCAGATCATCGCCCATCCCGAGTGCCCTCCCGACGTGCTGGAGGAGGCCGACTACGTGGGCTCGACCGCCGGCATGATCCGCTGGGTGAAGGACGAGCGTCCCAGCCGGGTGGTCATGGTGACCGAATGCTCCATGGCGTCCAATGTCGAGATCGAGGTGCCCGACGTCGAGTTCGTGAAGCCGTGCAACCTCTGCCCGCACATGAAGCGAATCACGCTGGCCAACATCCGCGATGCACTGGCCTACATGCAGCATCAGGTGGAGGTCGAGGTCGAGGTCGCCACCAGGGCACGGCAGTCCGTGGAGCGCATGCTGGCCGTCAAGGTGTCCTGAGGTGCCCCGCGCCCCGCACACCGTCGTCATCGGCAGCGGCGTCGCCGGGCTGACCACCGCGCTCGCCGTCGGATCGGCGACAGTGTTCACCAAGGGTTCGCTGGGCGCAGACGGCTCGAGTGACTTGGCTCAAGGCGGTATCGCGGCACCGATTGGAGCCGGGGACTCGCCTGCGAGCCATGCCGCCGACACGGTCGCGGTCTCCGCCGGCCTCGGCGAGCCCGGCCTCGCCGAGGTCCTCACGGAGGCCGCCGCAGACCGGATCGCCTGGCTGGTGGAGTTGGGTGCTGCGTTCGACCGCGGTCCCTCGGGTGCGTTGACACTGGGACAGGAGGCCGGGCATTCCGCCCGTCGCATCATCCATGCCGACGGCGACGCCACCGGAACCGAGCTGATGCGCACGCTGCGGGGCGCCGTGCGCGCCCGCGACGACATCGCCGTGGTCGAACATGCAACGGCCATCGACCTGATCCGTGACCAGGACGGCGTGGTCGGCGTGCTGGCGGCCGACGCCGCCGGCAATCGCATGCCGCTCCTCGCCGATGCCACCGTCATCGCAACCGGCGGTATCGGCCGGTTGTACAGCCGGACCACGAACCCGGCCCCGGTCACCGGTGATGGCATCGCGATGGCGGCTCGCGCCGGCGCCACCCTCATCGACCTCGAGTTCGTGCAGTTCCACCCCACGGCGCTGGCCGCCGGCGACGACCCCATGCCCCTCCTCACCGAGGCGTTGCGCGGGGAGGGAGCCACCCTCGTCGATGACCAGGGCGCTCGGTTCATGCCGGCCGTGCACCCCGACGCCGAGCTCGCACCCCGCGATGTGGTCGCCCGCGCCATCTGGGACCAACTCGTTGCGGGCCACGCGGTCTACCTCGACGCCACTTCCCTCGGCGGTGGGCTTCCCGACCGTTTCCCGACCGTGTTCGGACTGGCCCGGGTCCACGGCCTCGATCCTCGCCGCGATCTGCTGCCGGTCTCCCCCGCCGCTCACTACTTCATGGGGGGCATCGACGTCGACGACTCCGGCCGCACGTCGCTGCCCGGGCTGTGGACTGTCGGCGAGGCGTCGTCAAGTGGACTGCATGGGGCCAATCGCCTCGCGTCCAACAGCCTGCTCGAGGGGTTGGTCTTCGGCGGCCGCGCGGCTGCGGCCATCGCCGCTTCCGGTCCGCGACCACTGGGTGACCGGCTGGTCGTACCCCGCGGGGCGACCCACGCCTCGCTCGAACCGTGGGAGGACCTGGCGAACGTCCGTCGCCTGATGTGGGAGAAGGTCGGCATCGTCCGCCATGCCGCCGGTCTCGGCACGGCGTCCAAAGCCATCGATGCGCTCTCCGGCGGAGCAGAGCGCACGGTTTCGGGGCGGAACGCCACCCTCGTGGCCATGCTCATTGCGCGGACCGCCCTCGCCCGCACCGAGAGCCGGGGCGGCCATCATCGCTCCGACCACCCGGCACCGAATCCCGCAATGGCGTCCCGGCGCAGGGTGACCCACCACCATCAAGGCGAGGAGACCCTCGACCTCACCAGCGAGGCGATCCGTTGGGCGAGCTGACCCAACCGCCGGCGCACGTGGTGACGGCGGTCATCGATCGCTCCCTCACCGAAGATCTCGGACGAGCCGGCGACATCACCAGTGCTGCGGTCGTCCCTACCGGCATCCAGACCACCGCGCGGATCGTGGCGAGATCCGCCGGCAGGGTCGCCGGTATCCGAATCGCCTCTCAGGTGTTCACCACCGTCGATGCGGATCTCACGACAACCATCGCCGTCGACGACAGCGACGACGCAGCAGCCGGGGCCACGCTCGGGACCGTCACCGGCGCAGCCCGCTCGATCCTCGCCGCAGAGAGGACTGCGCTCAACCTGCTCGGCCACCTCAGCGGCATCGCCACCGCAACCCGGGACGTCGTCCGCGCCATCGAGGGGACGGGTGCACGAGTCGTCGACACACGCAAGACGACTCCCGGGCTACGCGCCGTGGAGAAGTTCGCCGTGCGAGCCGGTGGAGGGGCCAATCACCGCATGGGACTCGACGATGCGGTCCTCATCAAGGACAACCACCTGGCGGTGGCCGGGTCGGTCTCCCAGGCGGTGACGGCGGCGCGAGCGGCGGTGGGCCACACGGTGAAGATCGAAGTGGAGGTCGAGGATCTCGACGGAGTGGTCGAAGCGGTCGAAGCCGGAGCCGACATCATTCTGCTCGACAACATGACGCCACAGCTCATGCAGGATGCGGTGGCGCTCGTTGCCGGACGTGCCGTGGTGGAGGCGTCCGGCGGCATCACCCCGGACACCGCGAGGTCGGTTGCGGAGACCGGCGTGGATCTGCTCTCGATGGGGTGGATCACCCACAGCGCCCCGAACCTGGACGTCGCGCTCGACATCGATCTCTGAGGCGCACCCACCCCAATTGTGAGAAACTGGAAAGGTCCTGGCCGGGGGGCCGCGCCTGGAGCGGCACCCCGGCCGGGATCATCGCGACGATCGGAAGGGATCGTCTAAACCCCCTGGCGGCGGCGAGGGACCACCGCTCCACCATTGCTCAACAGTCTGGCAACCGATTGGCTGTTCGAAAAGGCGCATTTCCAGGAGCACCCAAGTGACTAGTCACTTGGGTGCCAAGGAGCATCGGCCGCTGCCTCTTGCCATCGACTGGTCAACCGACGAAGCGCCGCCTCGTGCACGACCACGTCGACGACTACTACCGATCGCGCCCGCACGCGAGCGGGCCGGAGCGGACTCGCCCTGCTCTGAGGCATCGCAGACGCGCATCGGGGGGCCTTCCTCCTGAAAGGCGCCCCGATGTCGTCCGACATGAGCCTTACTTCGCCGTGGGAACGGTGACGTCCACCCAGACCAAGCGGTGATCAGAGCTGATGACCGGGAAACCGCCACCGATCAGGTCGAAGTTGGGATCGTCGGTCGTCGGCCAGAAGACCCCCGCGTCGAGGATCTGCAAGGTCTTCCTCGGAAGCACGTAGTCGACCCTCAGGTTGCCGGGACCGCCGAACGGCGCTTCGCTGAAGTCGGCCGTGTCGAAGGCCGGATCACCGAGATGGTCGTCGTTGTTCTGGCCCTGCAGCGCCGCTTGCTCGGGACCCCCTTCGGACGACGGTGTGACCTTCGTATTGACGAGCGGATGGTCCAGCAGGAGCTGGGCCGAACCGGGGATGCTGTCGCCGTCCAACGGGTCCGAGTTCTGGTCCCCGGCGATCACGAAGAGCTCGCCGGGCTCCAACCCACCCGGCGCGCCGTTGTCGTCGTAGATGTAGCCGCTCTGGCCGGGGCTGACGTAGTCGGCCCAGAAGCGGATCTCGTCGTGGTTACGCGTGCCGTTGCGATCCTCGGGGCCGTCGAACACCGGCGGTGTCGGGTGGCTCACCAGGAAGTGCACGGTCTTCTTGCCGATCACGATGGGTACGTCCCAGTGGCTCTTGGACGAGAGCCGGAATACCTCGAGCTCTTCGTCGCTGTACCAGGCTTCATCGGTGTTCGGATCGACCGGGAGCAAGGCGCCGGGCATGTCCTTCCACAGGAAGAGCTGGAAGGTGCGAATCGCTTCGAAGTCGATCGGGTACATCGAGTACACGGCCATACCGAACTGTCCCGGGAAGAACCCGAAGCCGAACGAGTCGCCGGCCAGGAAGTCACCGGCGGCGCCGCTGTTGTCCAGATCGAAACCGGAGAACACCCCGGTGTTCGAGGGGGCGGCGAACGCATAGGGATAGTCGATGGGCTCCGCCCCTCCCTGAGACACCGACAAGTAGCTGTCCTGGAACCCGGCGAGCGCAACGCCACCCGCGTCGTAGTCGAACTCGTTGATGAGGAGCACGTCTGGTCGAGTGCGTTGGATGATCTCTGCGATTGCGGCCGGCTGGGCACTGCCCGGAGCAGAGAGCTCGGCCGCCAGGTCACCCTCGTTGAAACGATTCAGCGAAGCGTTGAACGTGGCGAAGCGAACGGTGTCTTGCTCGTTGCCTGCGGCTACCGGGGCAGCGAGTGTCGTGGCAATGAGTGCCACGACCGCGAGCACGAGCCATCCCAAACGTTGCATACCATCCTCCCTCTGAGTTGCCCCCAAACCTACCCGGTTGCCCTCTCGCAGGCTCGGGCGTAGCCCCGGCGCCGCCCCACGAGGGCAAGCGCTCGTGTGGGTGAGCTTCAGGGTCGGATCCGCTCCAGCGCCGCCTCAGTGACAGCCGCTTCCGGGAGCGTGCCGAACGCGCCGCCGTGATCGCCGCCGAGACGGCTCGCCACGAAGGCATCGGCAAGCTCGGAGGCGGCGAACCGGATCATGAGCGACGCCTGGAGCGCAAGGGCGATGGACTCTGCCAACCGCCGTGCCCCCGCCTCGGTGGGGGCGGCGAGCTCCGTCCGCAGCCCGGCGAGGTGCTCGTCGTAACGGGGATCGACCCCTGCCGCCGACTCCAGCTCCTCGAGGAGGGCGGGAGCGGTGTCCGGCTCCTTCGCCAGAGCCCGCAGCACGTCGAGGCTCTGGACGTTGCCGGAGCCCTCCCAGATGGAGTTCAACGGCGATTCCCGGAACAGGCGGGGTAGATCGGACTCCTCCACATAGCCGTTGCCGCCGAGACACTCGAGGGCCTCGGCCACCACCATCGGGTGGCGCTTGCACACGAGGTACTTGACCGCCGGCGTGGCGATACGGCGGAAGGCGTCCTCTCGGCGATCGAATGCGCCGGCGAGCCGGATGGCCGCAAGGGTGGCCGCCTCGGTTTCCAGGGCGAGGTCGGCGAGCACATTACGCATCAACGGCTGCTCGACGAGGGCCTTGCCGAACGCGGCGCGGTGCGTGGCGTGGTGGGCGGCCTGCACCACCGCCTCGCGCATGCCGGCGGCGGACCCCAGCACGCAGTCGAGGCGAGTGTGGCTCACCATCTCGATGATCGTGCTGACGCCGCGTCCCTCTTCTCCGACTCGTTGCGCCCACGACGAGTCGAGCTCCACCTCCGAGGAGGCGTTCGAGCGATTGCCGAGCTTGTCCTTCAGCCGCTGCAGATGGAAACCATTACGTAGTCCGTCGGGTGTCCACCGCGGCACCATGAAGCAGGTCAGGCCCTCCGGCGCCTGGGCCAGCACCAGGAAGGCATCACACATCGGTGCCGAGCAGAACCACTTGTGGCCGGTGAGGCGGTAGGAGCCGTCGGCAGTGGGTTCGGCGCGGGTGGTGTTGGCTCGCACGTCGGAGCCGCCTTGCTTCTCGGTCATCGCCATGCCCATCAAGACGCTCGCCTTCTCGTCGGCGGGCATGGACCGCGAGTCGTACTCCCGGCCGAACACTCGAGGCTCCCAAAGGGCGGCAAGCTCGGGCTGGCGACGCAAGGAAGGGACCACCGAGTACGTCATCGAGATCGGGCAACCGTGGCCGGCCTCGGCCTGGCCGATGGTCATGAACATGGCAGCCCGGGCCACGTGGGCCCCCGGTCGATCGTCTGCCCATGGGGACGCGTGCAGCCCGCCGGCGACCGAGACGCGGAGCAGCTCGTGCCAGGCGGGGTGGAAGTGCACCTCGTCGATGCGCTCCCCGGTGGGGGCGTGGGTGCGCAGCTCGGGCGGATAACGGTTGGCCAGGACGGCCCATTGGCGGACGACCGCCGACCCGGTCAGTTCGCCGAACTCGGCTGCTTCGTCTTGCACCCATCCCGCCCCTTCACGCTCGACCGCGTCCACCAGGGTGCGGTTGGTGACATAGGGGTTCCAATCGACGAGGGGCGGAACCTGGTTGAACACGTCATGAGTGGGCGTCACGGTCCAAGGGTACCCCCGGGTCCGCGGGCACTTGCGCAGCCGCCCGCCGTCCGCCCACGTCGGGCCCACGGCTGCGCCAGGAACAGCATCGGCGTCAGGAGCCCGAAGAAGACCGTGTCGCCAGGTCCGACATCGATCGGCCTCTCTCTGAGTTCGCTCCGTATCGGCGTATCGTCCAAGTACAAGTCGAGGATGCGATCAGAGACGTGGTCCCCGGCCGCCTGCGCCATCCCGGAACCCGGCCGTCTCAGGAAACGTCTCACCGGTGGGCGAGCCGATGATCGCGAAGCACGGAGGAACAGACCGTGGTGAGGAGCACGATCTTGCTGGTGGCAACAGTGCTCCTGCTGACCGCGTGCGGAGACTCCGAAGTGGCGCCGAGCGCGCCCCCGTCGACAGGCGCCCTCGAGTGCGTCGAGGGCGCCACCGAAGGCTGTCACATGGTCGTCGTGTCCTTCGACACCCCGATGACCCTCCAGGAGGCTCAGGCGCTCACCGCCGAGTGGCCCGGGGTGCTCCACGGGGTGTGGCGAGAGGACTGGGTATGCCTGGAGACCTCCGGATTCGGGTTCACCGAGGAGTCGCCAGCGTCACGGTTTGCCTACCTCGGCGCCGAGTCCATTCCCGACCGGGTGGGTGAGTTGGGACCACCTCCCACCGACGGCGGCCAAAGCGACATCCTGTGGCGGCAACGCATCGAGGCTCGGGAGCGGATCGACGACGCGCCGCTGGTCGCCGCCGCGGTCTGGCTGCCGACGAGCTTCTCGGTCCCTGCAGAGCTCGCCGGCCGGGTAGTGCCCCATCGGTACACCCACGGGGACGCTGCGGTGCTCTACATCGGCGGGCCCGGCTACCACGTGGATCCGGTGCTGGACGTGGAGTTTCCATGGGCAACTCCACCACCTGACTGCACCGGCTGAGCGCATCCGACCACCCGGCGGTACGCTCTCGACAGAGGAGGTCCGCCGTGGACGACGAACGCCGAGTGGCATACCGCACCTGCCCGCTGTGCGAGGCGACGTGCGGCCTGGAGATCACGCTGGACGGCGACGAGGTGGTCCGCATCCGCGGTGACCGCGACGACGTGTTCAGCTACGGATTCATCTGCCCCAAGGGCTCCACCCTGAAACAGCTCGAGGCCGACCCGGACCGCCTCCGCGCCCCCCAGATGAAGGCCGACGGCACCTGGAAGACCGTCTCGTGGGATGAGGCGTTCGCCGAGGTCGATCGCCGCTTGATGGCCATCATCGAAACACATGGTCGCGACGCAGTCGGTTTGTTCCTCGGCAACCCAAATGTGCACACGATGGCCGGCGGGCTGTACCTGAAGCCGTTCGCGCGAGCACTCGGATCCCGCAACGTGTTCTCGGCGTCGACCGTCGACCAGATGCCCAAGCACGTGTCGTCGGCACTGTTGTTCGGGCACCCGCAATCGATTCCTGTACCGGATCTCGACCGCACCGACTACCTGCTGATGCTCGGCGCTGACCCATGGGAGTCCAATGGCAGCCTGGCCACGGCGCCCGACTTCCCGGGCCGGCTCCACGCCATCCAGGAACGCGGGGGCCGGTTTGTGGTTGTCGACCCGCGCCGCTCCCGCACCGCCCAGGAGGCCGACGAGCACCTCTTCATCCGACCCGGCACCGACGCACTGTGGCTCATGGCGATCATCAACGAGCTGTTCGCCGAGGGGCTGGTGTCACTGGGCCACCTGGACGGTGCGATCTCGGGCCTCGACGACGTGGCGCTCACCGCCGACCCCTACACACCCGAAGCGGTAGCCGGCATCACCGGCATTCCCGCCACCACCACGCGTCGCATCACCGCCGAGCTGGCGGCGGCACCCACCGCCGTGGTGTACGGCCGCATGGGGACCACCACCGTTGAGTTCGGCACGGTGGGCAGCTGGGCGGTGGACGTCCTCAACGTGCTCACCGGCAACCTCGACCGTCCCGGCGGCGCCATGCTCCCCCTCGCCGCCCACAGCCGCCGGCGCTCGGGGCCGGGGGGCCGAGGGTTCCAGCTGGGACGATGGACCAGCAGGGTGCGGGAGCTGCCCGAGGTGTGGGGGGAGCTGCCGGCCGCCACGCTCGCCGACGAGATCACGACCGAGGGCCCCGGCCAGATCCGCGCCATGGTCACCGTGGCCGGCAACCCGGTGTCCAGCACACCGAACACCGGCCGGCTCGATGAGGCGATGGCCGGACTCGAGTTCATGGTGTCGGTGGATCTCTACCGCAACGAGACCACCCGGCACGCCGACGTCATCCTGCCGCCGCCGACACCGCTGACCCGCGGCCACTACGACTTCGCCTTCTACAACCTCTCGGTGCACAACGTCGCCAACTACTCGCCGCCGGTGCTGCCGATGCCGTCCGAGGCGATGGACGAGTGGCAGATCCTCGCCAAGCTCGGCGCCATCGTGATGGGCTACGGGCCCACCGTGGAACCGGCAGTCGTCGACGACCAGCTCATTCGCATGGACATCGAGCGGGAGACCGGCCGCTCCGGTTCGGCGATCGAGGGCCGGTCGGTGGACGAGGTCATGGCGGCACTGGAGCCGGCCACCGGACCGGAGCGATGGCTCGACTTCAAGCTCCGCACCGGCCCCTACGGAGAGGGCTTCGGCGCCGACCCGGACGGCTTGAGCCTCGCCAAGCTCGAAGCGCATCCGCACGGCATCGATCTGGGCCCTTTGACGCCGGCGCTGCCCGAGATCCTCACCACACCCTCAGGCACCATCGAGCTCGCCCCCGAGCCACTACGGGGCGAGTTCGCCCGCTTGGCAGATGCCTTGGGTCGTACCGGCAACGGTTCGATGACCCTGGTGGGTCGGCGACAGCTGCGATCGAACAACTCGTGGATGCACAACCTCGAGGTGTTGGTGAAGGGCAAGGAGCGGTGCACGCTCCAGGTGCATCCCGACGACGCCGGGCGCCTGAAGATCGCCGACGGCGAGCAGGCCCGAGTGACCTCTCGTGTGGGGTCGGTGGAGGCTCCCGTGGAAGTGACCGCAGACGTCATGCCCGGAGTCGTCAGCCTCCCCCACGGCTGGGGCCACGATCTCGAAGGCATGCAGATGGCGGTGGCGGCACAACGACCAGGCGTCAACTCGAACCGCCTCGCCGATCACGAGGCGGTCGATCCACTGTCGGGTACGGCGGTGCTGAACGGGATACCGGTTACCGTCGAGCCGGCCTGACGGCACGGGTGTGCTCCCTGGACGCATCGAGGAAGCACCCGGTGCGATGTCCTACCCGGTGGTCTCCAGCAGCCCGATGACGTGTCCCTCGGGATCGGCGAACAGGCCGATGGTGACACCCTCCATGACCGTCGTCGACGGCATCACCATCGTGCCCCCGAGACCGGCGATCTTGTCGAGGTGCGCTGCCACGTTGTCGGTTCCCACGTAGAAGGTGGCGAAGCCGTCGGAGCCGTCCGGCGTCTGCCCCACGCCTCCTCCGACCTGGCCTTCGGCGGTGTCGACGACGCCGTAGTTCATCGGGTTGTCGGTGTCGAAGCTCCAGTCGAACGCGTTGCCATAGAACTCCCGCAACGCCGCGCCGTCACGACCGTTGACCTCCCACCAGATGATCGGATTGCCCATTCGCTCCTCCTCTCGCGCGGCTCCTGCTGCCGCAACACTCTCGCGACGAATCAGTCGCCGCCGCATCGACACCCGATCATTCGCTCAGCTCGCGGACCCTGGAGGCCAGAAAGGCTCGCTCCGCCTCGTTGCCGGCCAGTTCGATGGCGCGCCGATAGCAGGCGAGTGCATCTTCGACCCGGCCCAGCCGGCGGAAGAGATCGGCTCGAGCCGAGTGAAAGAGGTGGTACCCGTCGAGATCGTCCGCCAGCTCGGCCATGATCTGCAACCCCGCCTCGGGACCTCGCGCCATGGCCACGGCCACCGCCCGGTTCAGCGCCACCACCGGCGTCGGCATCATCAGTTGCAGCTCGGCGTAGAGGGCGGTGATCTCGCGCCAATCCGTGTGCTCCGCGGCTTGCGCCTCGGCGTGGATGGCGGCGATCGCCGCCTGCACCTGGTACGGGCCGCGGTCGCCCATCTCCATGGCCCGTGACACCAGCGCCGCTCCCTCGGCGATGGCCCTCCGGTCCCACAGGGACCGATCCTGATCGGGCAGGAGCACCAGCGACCCGTCAGCCCCGCTGCGTGCCTCGCGCCTGGCGTGATGCAAGATCATCAGCGCCAGCAGACCGACGGCCTCGGGCTCGTTGGGCATCAGGTGGCACACCAGCCGGCCCAACCGGATGGCCTCGGCGGCGAGATCCTCCCGCACGACCTCGTCGCCATACGAGGCCCGATAGCCTTCGTTGAAGATCAGGTAGATCACCGCCAACACTGCGCCCAGCCGCTCGGGGAGCTGCCGGTCGTCCGGCACCACGTAGGGAATCCCGGCGCTCTTGATCTTGCGTTTGGCCCGCACGATGCGCTGGGCCATCGTGGACTCGCTCGTGAGGAACGCCTTGGCGATCTCCGGAGTCGTCAACCCACCCAGCGTACGCAGCGTCAGCGCCACCCGGACCTCCGGAGCCAGAGCCGGATGACAACACATGAAGATGAGCTTGAGCTGATCGTCGCCGATGGCGCTCTCGCTCAGCTCCACGTCGTCGTCCTTCTGTAGGCGCACCAGGTACTGCAACGCCTCGAGCTTGTGGGCGTAGTTGGCATCGCGCCGCAGCCGGTCGATGGCCTTGCGCCGTGCCGTGGTGGTGATCCACGCCCCCGGGTTCTGCGGAATCCCGCGGCTCCAGTGTCTGAGGGCCGCGGCCAGGGCGTCCTGCACCGCATCCTCCGCGAGCTCGAAGTCACCGACCTGGCGGATGAGGGTGGCGAGCACGCGGCCGTACTCCGCCCGGAAGACATCGTCGACGGCCTTCCGCGCATCCATGTCCGGCCGGCTAACCGCCTTCCGGCATGTTCTCGGGAACCTCCCACACCGGACGCACTTCCACCGTGCCGTGGTGGGATCCGGGCAGGCGCGCCGCTACCTCGAGGGCAGCATCGAGGTCGTCGACATCGATCAGGTAGAAACCGCCCAGCTGCTCCTTCGTCTCTGCATAGGGGCCATCGGTGGTCATCGTCTGGCCGTCACGAACTCTGACACACGTTGCGGTCTGCACGGAGTCCAGCGCCTCGCCGCCGCGGTTGATGCCCTGTTCGTTGATCGCATTCGTGAAGTCGTAGTACGACTTCATCACCGCCATGGCCTCCGGAGAATCCGGCGCCGGCGCTTCGCTCTCGTCGCCATAGATGAGGAGCGCATACTTCACGATGTCCTGCCTTTCGCTCGGCTACAGGATGTCGACGATCGGCGATCCCCCTGATCGACCACGCATCGCAATCTAGCCCCGGGCCGCCGTGGTGGGCATCGGTCACATCGCAAAGAAGAGCTGGATCTCCAGGATCCCGTTGTCCTCGGCGCTGAGCACGATCGGAGCCGAGGGAACGGTCACATCGAAATCGGCGAACGTGATGTTCAGCGCGCCGACCACCACGATGAGTCCGCTGGTGAGCTGTGCCTCCAGTGGGAACTCCACAGGCTGGGTGATGCCGTTGATCGTCAGCTCACCGATCGCGGTCACCGTGACCGGCTCGCCTTCCGCCGGCACAGATCCCAGAGCAATGGGCTCGGTCAGCGTGAACGTGGCGACCGGGAACTCAGATGTGTTGAGCGCAGACTGGACCCGGCTGTCACGACGCGAGTCGTTGGTGACGATGCCGGTCAGGTCCGCTTCCACGATCACCGACAGGATGTCCGAGCCTTCCAACTCCAGGGTGCCGGACACGTTTGGCGTACGTCCCACTGCGGTGGCCGAACCGATACTCGACAGCTCCTCTTCGACGCGGAAGCCGGCGAACGACGACGTCGCCGCCTCGAAGTTGAACTCGCCGATCGACGTGTCGACCTGCCACGTCCCATCGAGGCTGACGGCGGCGGATCCACCACCCTCGGAGGCCGGGGGGGCATCGGTGGCCGGTGGGGCTTCGGTGGTCGCAGGTGCTTGCGTCGTCGCCGGCGTGGTCGTGGTCGGCGGCAGGGTCTCGGTATCGCCGTCGACGGTGGTGTCATCGGTCACCGCCGCCACCGCATCCTCGAGACTCACCTCTTCGGGGACGGTGCGGTTGAAGTACCAGAAGAGGCCGGCGGCGAGGATCACCGCGATCACGGCTCCGAGTGCCATGAGCCGGCGACCGCCGCGGCGGGGCCCGGGTGGGCTGATCGCGTCCTTCTCCTGGGTAGGCGTTGCCATGGTGTGCTCCTCGGTGGCGGATTGTGGCATCTCAGCATGCATACGCCACGCAGGGGGTGTGAGGTTCATGAGAATCAGCTGAGAATCGGAGCTAGGTGAGGTGCTTGGCCGCCTCTCGGTAGCTGAGGCCCGAGAGGTTGGCCTCTTTGGCCTCGAGAAACGACCGCACCGCGTCGGCATCGGTCTTGGCGTGCTCACGCAGCGCCCAACCGATCGCCTTGCGAATGAAGAACTCCGTCTCGTGTGCCCGAGCGAGGCAGTAGCGGAAGAGACGCTCGACGTCGGTCTCCGCTTTGTGCTTGATCTGCCCGATGATGGCGCTGCGGCGCAGCCACAGGTCGCGATGTTCGATCCACCGATCCATCTGGCTCTCGATGGCGTCGCGGTCTTCCAACCACAGATGGCCCACCAGCCGGATCGCCGCCTCATCGACGAGATCCCACCAGGCCCCATCGACGATGAGGCGGCGGTAGAGGGAGAGCATGGGGGGCCGTGCCACATTGCGGAACCGAACTGCGTAGTCCAGCGCCAGGTACTTCTCCTCGCGATGAGGCAGGTGCCACAGAGCGAGCACGCCATCGCGGTACTGCTGCTGTGTGGTCGGCTGGTACCTGGCCGCCAGCTCTCTCACCACCTGACGCCGGGTTCCGCTCTGCACGCCGTAGAACGGCATGTCGGTCTTCATGTAGGCCGCCATGGCCGGGGCCTTGGACGGATCGGCGAGCGCGGCGAGCCGGTGTGACGCCAGCCCGGCCAGGTCGGCGGCCCACGGCGTCGCCGGAGATCGGGACGCCGGCATCAGTAGGCCGCCAGCTCCCGGGCGGCAGCGGCGATCTTGGCAGCATTCGGCCGGTGGGCGTCCTCCAACGGCGGGCTGAACGGCACCGGAGTGTCGAGTGCCCCGAGCCGGCGGACCGGCGCGTCGAGGTCTTCCCACACCTCCTCGGCGATGAGGGCGGCTACCTCGGCGCCGACCCCGGCCAAGCGATTGGCGGCATGCACCACGAGCACTTTGCCGGTCTTGGCTGCGGTCTGCAGGATCGCCGCCGTGTCCAACGGCTTCAGCGAGCGCAAATCGAGCACCTCGGCAGAGACGCCCTCGCCGGCAAGCTCATCAGCGCCACGCAGCGCCTCATGCACCTGCGTGCCGTAGGCGATGATCGAGACATCGCTGCCGGTGCGCACCGTGGCCGCCTCCCCGATGGGCACAACGTGGTCGCCGTCGGGTATGGAGCCTCGAATGGACCGATAGAGGGGTTTGGCTTCGAAGTAGATGACCGGGTTGTCGTCTCGCACAGCTGCGGACAACAGACCGCGGGCGTCGGCCGGCGTTGCCGGCGCCACCACCTTGAGGCCCGGGGTGTGCACGAACCACGCTTCTGGATTCTGGCTGTGGAACGGGCCGGACCGGATGCCGCCGTCGCTCGGTGCCCGGATCACCCAGGGGATCGCGCCGCCCCAGCGGTAGTGGTTGGTGGCGGCGAACTGCACGATTGCGTCGAACGCACTCGAGATGAAGTCGGCGAACTGCATCTCGACGATGGGGCGCAGGCCCATGAGCGCCATTCCGGAGGCCATCGACGTGAACGACAGCTCAGAGAGCGGGGTGTTGAACACCCGTCGGTCACCGAACTCCGCGACCAGGCCGTGGGTGACCTTGAACGCACCCCCGAAGGACCCGCCGACGTCCTCGCCGAACACACAGACGTCGGGATCTCGGGTCAGCTCATGCCGGATGCCGCCGCGGATCGCCTCGAGATAGGTGACCTCTGCACCGCGGTTCCGTCCGTCACCGTCCACGACGGCGGCGTCGAACCCGAAGTTATCGCTCGTCACGCGTACACATCCGCTTCGACTTCGGAGGGATCCGGCAACGGCGCCGCCTCGGCGGCGGCCACGGCGGCGTCGATCTCGGCGACCACGCGGGCGTCGACGGCGGCGATCTCGGCCTTCTCGACACCGGATTCGAGGAGCCGGCCGGCGTACCGTCTGATGGGGTCCCGCAGTTCCCACTCATCCAGCAGCTCAGCCGGCACGTACTCCGCACCGTCGTGGATGGCGTGACCGAGCATGCGCATGGTCTTCGCTTCGATGAGGCTGGGGCCTCCTCCTTCCCTGGCTCGAGCGACCGCTTGGGCGACCGCGCCATACACCGCATCCACGTCGTTGCCGTCCACCGCGAGGCCCGGCATGCCATATGCAGAGGCTTTCGGCGCGATGTCGGGGAGACGCATCTGCTCGTGCAGGGGCGTCGAATAGGCGTACTGGTTGTTCTCCACGACGAGTACGAACGGTGCCTGATACACCGATGCCATGTTGAGCGTCTCGTGGAAGGCCCCGGTGCTGGTGCCTCCGTCGCCGACGAACGTCAAGGCCACCCGCGGCTCGTCTCGGTATCGGAAGGCCATGGCGGCTCCCAACGTCACCGGCAGTGACTGCGGGAGATGGCTGATGAACCCGATGATGCCGAGGCTGAGATCGCCCATCCCGTGCAGATTGGCGTCGCGCCCTCGGGAAACCCCCATCGCCTTGCCGAGAAGGTTCCCGAAGATCCGCTCCGGCGTCATGCCGCGAAGCAGGTAACACGCCAGATCGCGGTGCATCGGGGCGACGACGTCATCTTGCTGCAGCGCCCAACCAGCCCCCACGGCAATGGCTTCGTGACCGCGCCCGCTGAACGTGCCGCCGACGCCGCGGCCCTGCTTCCACATCGACACCATACGATCGTCGAACTCGCGGGCCAGACGCATCCAGTAGTACACCTCGATGCGCTCACGCTCGGGCACAGCTCCGATCGCGGCCTCCTGTGGCGACGGTTGGGCGGGCGGCCTCGGCAAGGACATCGTGGCGAGCCTACCGACGATGGACCGCCGGCCGCACTCGGCCCGCAACGTGGGTAAGTTGCGGGTAGGCGATGACCCCCGATCTCGAGTCCATGCTGAGCGCCGTCGCCAAGGGCGATCGGGATGCTTTTGCGCACTTGTACGACGCCGTGTCCGGAGACGTCTATGGCGTCGCCATGCTGCGGGCTGATGACGCGTCGGCAGCCGAAGAGCTCACGCGCCGGGCGCTCGTCGATGTGTGGGAACGTGCGGCGACGTTCGACGCCGGACGCGCCGACGCACTGGCATGGATACTCGCCATCACCGACGAGCAGGCCCGTGGCGGGACCGCCGCGGCGGACGGCAACGGTGGTGGGCTAACGACAGCCAGAACCTCGGGCGACGCGCCCTCGGCCGCCGCGATCGAACCCCCTCCGGAGCTGCGCCGCCAAGTGCTGTCAGAACTCGGCGTGCCGGAGACGCAGTCGCACCGTGAGGTCTCTCCCACCCAGTTCATGATCCGGGTGTGGGGAACGGTGGCCGTCGCCGTCCTCATCGTGGCAGGCGTCGGCATGTTGTTCCGGCAGCTGGCCGATCCATTCACGAGAGTCGCCATGGCCGCCGACGCCACCGTCATCGAGGTGCACGGCGAGGGCGAGACGGTGGGCGAGGTCGCCTACTCGCCCCACCTCCACCAGGTCGGAATCCGCCTGGCATCATTGCCGGGGCCGCCTCCCGACCACACGTATCAGCTGTGGTTGCTGGACGAAACCGGCGCGACCGTCCCGTCGATCTTTCTTCGCCCGGACCAACGAGGCGACGTCGTCGAGGCCGTGAATGCCGGCTCCGCCGGTGTGTCCGCCGTCGTGGTGTCGCTCGAACCGGCCGACGGGGCGGCCTCTCCGGGTGATCAGATCGTCCTCGTCGTGACCTTCGACGAGTTAGGTGTTGAGGAGGACCACGCCTAGGCTCTCCCTGTCGTGCCGTCGGGACCCGCTCCCGAACCCCGGCCGTCCCGCCTCCTGTCAGGTCCAATGACGCGTTCTGAAGAAGCCACCGACCAACCTCAAACCTCGTCGTTCGACGAGCTCGGGGGCGACGCCGAGCTCGTCAAGGTACTCGCCGCCGAAGGCATCGACACTCCCTTCGCCATCCAGCGCTTGGCGATTCCCGATGCGCTCGCCGGACGCGACGTGTGCGGCCAAGCCAAGACGGGCTCCGGCAAGACACTGGTATTCGGACTCACCATGATCCAGCAGGTCGCCGCAGCCAAGCCGAAGCGACCCACCGGCTTGATCCTGGTACCGACCCGCGAGCTGGCGAACCAGGTGACCGACGTGATGACACCGTTGGCGGCCGCCGCCGGCAAATGGATCCTTGCCGTCTACGGCGGCACCTCCATGCGCACGCAGATCAACGCCCTCAAGGACGGCGTCGACATCGTGATTGCGACTCCAGGTCGGCTCATCGACCTCCTCGACCGCAAGCACCTCTCGGTCACCGACGTCACCATGGTCGCAATCGACGAAGCCGACCAGATGGCCGACATGGGGTTCCTCCCCCAAGTGCACACCATCATGCGCCGCATCGAGGGGGAGCACCAGACACTGCTGTTCTCGGCGACGCTGGACGGACAGGTCGGGGCGCTGATCCGGTCCTACATGAACGATCCGGTGCGGCACGAGGTGGCCTCGGCGAAGATCACGGTCGACACCATGGAGCACCGATTCCTCAAGGTGCACCAGATGGACAAAGTGAAGGTGGCGGCCCTCATCACCGAATCGGTCGACCGCACCCTCGTGTTCGTGCAGACGAAGATCGGGGCCGATCGTGTCACCGACAAGCTCCAGCGAGAGGGAGTGAAGGCGGCGGCCATCCACGGCGGACTGCATCAATCCCGGCGAGAGCGCACGCTACGCGACTTCGCCGACGGCAAGCTCCCCGTGTTGGTGGCCACGAACGTGGCAGCCAGGGGCCTGGACGTCGAGGGCGTGGACATCGTCATGCACTACGACCCACCCGACGACCCCAAGACGTATCTGCACCGCTCCGGGCGTACTGCCCGCGCCGGTGACACCGGACTGGTGGTCACGCTGGTGGAGTGGGACCAGGTCAACGAGGTGCTCCGCATTCAGAAGCAGGCCGGACTCCGCGAGCCCATCGTCAAGATGTTCAGCAACGACGAACGACTGCGCCACCTGGACGTATGGGAGCCCGACGTCGACGAGGGTCTGGCACCCCCCGATCAGGATGCGGTGGTCAGCCGCCGCCGCAGCCGGGGCGGCCCGAGGCGCCGCCGCCGCCGCTGAACGCCGCCCGCGAACTTCATGAGGTTGCGCTGAGGCGGCCTTGACATCCGGTGTCGCACGCTGAGGGTACGGAGAATCTCGTGGAGTGGGGCATTGGGCCTTCAGTACGCCGCGGCGGGCACGCAGGAGCGAGCCCTCGCACCATGTGACCTAAGACCCTGGAAGCCACCTCATCGGGCGATCTCTACTCGAACCATGTCCTTAGGATTGCGGCCTGCGTGCGGCCGCACGTCGGAGGAGGCTGCCTCATGACCCCCACGTTCCGCGCCGCTGCGCCGCGCCCAACGACTCCGTGGCGCACCAACACCCCTCTCGGACGGCTCGTGGGGATCGTGGCGATCCTCTCGCTGTTGCTGCTGCTGCTACCGACCACCGATGCCCCGGCCCAGTCGGCTATACCCAACGACCAGTTCGTCGATGCCGAGGTGCTCGCTACCGACGGAACGCTGACCGCGACGAACGTCGACGCCTCGTCGGAGTTGGGCGAGCCGGTTCACGCCGGCGTCGGCGGCGGCGCCTCCATTTGGTACCAGTGGGCCGCACCTCAGGACGGTTTCTTGACGGTCGACACGTTCGGTTCCGACTTCGACACCGTGCTCGCGATGTACACCGGCGCTGCCGTCGACACCCTCACAGAAGTAGCGTCCAACGACGATGCCGGCAGCCTCCAGAGCGAGCTCCCCAACGTTCCCGTCGTCTCCGGCACGGTCTACTCCATCGCCGTCGACGGGTTCGGCGGCGCATCCGGCAACGTCACATTGACCTGGTCGTTCTGGGACGGCGCCGACACAACCCCACCAACGGTGACGATCTCGACTCCCCTCGATGGAGCAACCTTCGTGCAGAACGGGGTCGTTCCGGCCGACTACACGTGCGCCGACGAGGTGCTCGGCAGTGGTGTCGCCACGTGTGTGGGCGACGTGCCCAATGGCGAGCCCATCGCAACCGCTTCCCTCGGCACGCAGAGCTTCACGGTCACGGGCACCGACAACGCCGGAAACGTCGCCTCGGTCACCCACTCGTACACGATCTCCGGCACAGATGTCACGCCTCCGCTGGTGACGATCACCAGCCCCGGGGACGGCTCCGTGTACGGCGTGGGCGCGGTCGTCACCGCGTCCTACACGTGCACCGACGAGCTGTTCGGAACGGGCGTGGCAAGCTGCACCGGCGATGTGGCTGATGGAACGGCAATCGACACATCGACACCTGGCACCTTCTCGCTCACCGTCACCGGCACCGACGGCGCCGGCAACACCGCGGTCAGAACGCACACGTACACCGTGGTCGACAGTCCGGCCAACGACGACTTCGTCGCCGCCGAAGTGCTCGCAGCCGACGGGACGCTCGACGCATTCAACATCGGGGCCACCAAAGAGGTCGGGGAACCGGATCACGCCGGGAATCCCGGCGGCGCCTCCATCTGGTACCAGTGGACCTCCCCCATGGACGGGTACCTGACCATCGAGACCACCGGTTCGAGCTTCGACACGGTGATGGCGATGTACACGGGCAGCAGCGTCGACGCGCTCACCGAGATCGCATCGAACGATGACGCCTCCGGGCTCCAGAGTCGGCTGCTCAACGTGCCGGTGACGCTGGGAAGCACGTACCACGTCGCCGTCGACGGCTACTTCGGCCTGACCGGATCAGTGACGCTCACGTGGTTGGTCGTCGAGCAGTTCGACACCACGCCTCCCACCGCCACCATCTGGGATCCGATCGACGGTCTCACCGTCCCCCAGGGCTACGAGGAGACGGTCTTCTACACCTGCGCCGACGACATCGGCGGTTCGGGGATCGCATCGTGCGTCGGTGATCTGCCCAACTTCGATCCGCTGCCGACGTCGGTTCCTGGAACGTTCACCTTCACCGCTACGGCAACCGACAACGCCGGAAACGTCGGCGTCACGACGCACACCTACACGATCCTGGCCAATCCACCGAACGACGATTTCGTCGACGCCGAGCCGATCGCCACCGACGGGACATTGAACGCGAGCAACGTCGGGGCCACCCAGGAGCCCGGGGAGCCGGACCACGCCGGGAACGTGGCCGGCACCTCGATCTGGTACCAGTGGACTGCACCGTCGGACGGATTCCTCACGATCGACACGGATGGATCGGACTTCGACACCATCCTCGGTCTCTATTCAGGCACGAGCGTCGACGCCCTCACCGAGATCGCGTCTGCCTTCGTCGGCTCACCGACGAAGATCTGGTACGCGCCCGTCACGGGCGGTTCCACGTACCACATCGCCGTGTCCGGGTTCATCTTCGCCACGGGCAACGTCACGATGAATTGGTCCTTCCTGGACGGCACCGACACGACGCCGCCGATGGTGACAATCACCACCCCGGTCGACGGCTCGGTGTTCTTCGAGGGTGTGAGCGTGCTGGCCGACTACTCCTGCGAGGACGAGTTCCTCGGCTCAGGCGTCGCTACATGCGTTGGCGACGTGGCCACCGGTACGCCGATCGATACCTCCACCGTCGGATCGTTCACCTTCACCGTCACGGGCACCGACAACGATGGCAACGTTGCCGTGGAGACCACCGGGTACACCGTGCTGGCTCTCACCAACGACGCGTTTGCGGATGCGGTGATGCTCCCCGCCACCGGAGAGGTCGTCGGCTCGAACGTCGGAGCCAGCAAGGAGCTCGGAGAGCCGAACCATGCCGGCAATCCCGGTGGCGCCTCGGTGTGGTTTCAGTGGACGGCTCCCGCGGACGGCTTCCTGACCCTCGAAACGCTGGGCTCGGACTTCGACACAACGCTTGCCGTCTACACCGGCGCGTCGGTCGATGCCCTCACCGAGCTCGGTTCGAACGACAACGCCGGTGGCGGCCTGCAGAGCGTGGTCGCAGACATCCTGGTGACGGCTGGTAGCACCTACCACATCGCGGTCGACGGCTTCGACGGCGCCAGCGGCCAGTTCGATCTCGACTGGGTGCTGTTCGGCGGACCGGTCTTCAATGAGGTGAGCCCACCGGCAGATCCGCTGTGGGTGACCGACCTTGATCACGACTTCTGGGTGAACACCGCAGCGCCGGCCGACATCGACGGCGACGGCGATCTCGACCTGGCTGTGCTCGGGTACTTCGTCGAGTACAGCGTGAGCGCGGAGGACATGCTGGTCGTCTTCATCAACGAAGGGCCGGATGCGAACGGCGACTGGGTCTTCACCCACCAGAACGTGCCACTCGGTAGCTTGTTCGCCGGAGAGGTCGACCTATCGTGGGGCGACTTCGACGGCGACGGGGATCCGGACCTGGCGGTCGCGACGGCATTCGGCACCGAGATCTACCAGAACGATGCCGGCACGCTGGCTGCGATCCCCACGGACCTCCCCGTCTATTTCGAGGACTCCAACTACACGGGAGCCTATGACCTGCGGTCGCTCACGTGGGCCGACTTCGACAACGACGGCGACCTCGACCTGTTCATCCCGTCGCTGTTCAACGACGTGACGTTCACGTTCGAAACGGCACTGATGCGCAACGATGGGCCCGACGGGGCCGGCGGTTGGATCTTCACAGACGTGGACGCCGCAATCGACGGCTCGGTCCATGCCCAGACGGCGTGGGCGGACGACGACGGCGACGGTGACTTGGATCTATTCGTCGCCAACGTCGACAACTTCCTCGGCGACGGCTGGATCAGGATCTACCGCAACAACGCAGGAGCGTTCACGATGGAGGAGCCCATCGGCTCGGTCAGGGTGGAGTACGGGTTGGCCGACTGGGCCGACTACGACCAGGACGGGGACATGGACATCCTCGTGGTCGGCAACATCCAGGACGTCGACGGCAACTTCAAGACGGTGCTGCGCATCTACCGGAACGACGCCGGCACCTTTGTGGAGAACACCATCATCCAGACGAGCTTCTTCCCTTGGCTCGATCTCCATGCAGCGACCTGGGCCGACTACGACTCCGACGGAGACAACGACCTCCTCATCACCGGGACCTTCATTGGGCCGGAGAACATCGAGGGCAAGTCTGAGGTGTATGTGAACGAGGGTGGCACGTTCGTGCCGCTGGGCCGTGAGCTGCCGGCGCCCATGGGCTCCGTCGGCAACGGCGGCAGCTTCACCTGGTTCGACATCGACGGCGATGGTGACCTCGACTACTTCGTGGCGGGGGCCTACTGGGTGCCCGGGGGGAACAACACGGTCGAGTCCCAGATGCATCTCTATCGCAACCACACACTCGGCCTGAATGCGGCGCCTGCAGCCCCGACCGGGCTGAGCTCCACCGTCGAAGGTGACCAGGCGAACCTCAGCTGGAACGCTGCGGTGGACGACTCCACATCGTCCCAGGCAGTCACCTACGACCTCGTGGTGCAGCCGGCGGCGGGAGGCGCCGCGGCAGCCACCGCCGAGACGGCGGCCGCCTTCACGGGACGGCGTCTGCCCGAACCGGGCAACATCAGTGCCGTCACCGCCTGGCAGCTCCGCGGCCTGGCCGACGGGACCTACACATGGTCCGTGCAGGCCGTCGACTCCGCGTTCAACGGCGGCCCCGTGGCCGAAGGGACGTTCACCATCGGCGACGTCGTCGACGCCCCGCCGACAGTCTCCCTCACCAACCCCGCGAATGGGTCGACGGTCTCCGGCACGCTGACGATCACCACGGCCGCATCCGACGACATCGGCGTGGCGTCGGTGGAAGTGTTCGTTGACGGCACGTCGCTCGGCTTCGACACCGGAGCCGGGGTCGTCTGGAACACCGCGACGGTGGCCGACGGGTCGCATACCATCTCGGCCACCGCCACGGACACCATTGGACAAACGGCCACGGCGAGCATCACCGTGACGGTGGCCAACGGCGTGGACGATCCGCCGACGGTCGCCATCACGTTCCCGACTCGAGGCTCGACGGTCTCTGGTGTGATCACCATCACGACGACGTCGTCCGACGACTTCGGCGTGGTGTCCGTGCAAGTGCTCGTCGACGGCGTGTCCATCGGGTTCGACACCGGATCAGGTGTCGCCTGGGACACGACCGCGGTGGGCAACGGCCCGCACCGAATCCAGGCGCGGGCCACCGACACCGCGGGCCAGACGACCACGCGGGGGACCCGGGTGACCGTGGACAACACCACCACGGACACTCCGCCGACGGTGGCGATCACGGCCCCCAACGATGGGGCGACGGTGAGCGGAACCATCACGGTGACGACCTCTTCGTCCGATGACGTCGGGGTCACCTCGGTCGAGGTGCTCGTGGATGGCGTGTCCATCGGATTCGACACCGGTAGCGGTGTCGCCTGGGACAGCTCGACCGTCGGCGATGGAATGCACGAGATCTCGGCTACCGCCACCGACACCGCGGGGCAGACGGCCACGGCCGTCGCCACCGTCACCGTGAACAACGGTGGCACGGGCGGCGCGACGGTCCACGTCGGCGACCTCGACGGTGGCACCACCACCATCGGGACGCGGCTCGCCGTCGAGGTGGCCATCACGGTCCACGACGACACCGAGGTACCGGTAGCCGGCGTCACGGTGTCGGGCACGTGGACGACTGGGCGCAGGACCACACCGGCCGAGTGCGTCACCGATGCATTCGGAGCCTGCACGCTGACGAACCAGCGAGTGAGCAGTCGCCTCGCCGAGGCCATCTTCACGGTGAACGGGTTGACACTCGCCGATCTCACGTATGACCCGGTCGCCAACCACGACCCGGACGGCGACAGCGACGGCACGACGATCGTGATCCCCATCACCGGAGCCGTGTGACGCGAGCTGGCGTGCCCCGGGGAACGGGGGGGCACCCGATCGCGAGATGCCAGACAAGCGCCGGCGGGCATCTGGAAGCCCGGCGTAGCCGGGCGATCTGAAAGCAAGGCCCCGGTGGGCCCGCCGCGATCTGGAAGCGAGGCCCGTAGGGCCGATGCGATCTGGAAGCGAGGCCCGTAGGGCCGACGCGATCTAGCTGGCGGCGATGCCGAAGCGGCGCTCGAAGGCCTGGGCGCGCCGCATCACGCGGTCGGGGATCGCCATGATCTTCTCCTGCAGCTCCTGGCCGCGGGCGGAGAGCCCGGTGAGGTCGGCGATCGCCCAATCGCGGAGCAGCGGCTTGAGCACCCGATCATGATGGATCCTCAGGTTGTAGACCCTTGCCTTGGCCATGTCCACGGCGCGCTTGAGGTAGTGAGGGATGCCCACGCCCGGCATGCGGAAGCCCTCCAGCTCGTCGTGCAGTGCCTGCATGACGACATCCGGCGCCTTCTCCAGCATGGCGGCGACGACGCCGCGGTAGAACATGAAGTGGTGGTTCTCGTCGGTGGCGACGCGAGCCATGATGTTGTAGGCGACTTCGTCGTCGGCGAGTTTGCCCGCATTGCGGTGGCTGACTCGTGTCGCCAGCTCCTGAGCGGACGTGTAGACCAGCACGGCCACCGGGTTGGGGGCATCGGTGTAGAAGCCCTTGGTCATGGTCTCCAGCCGATCGTCCTCCAGCTCGCGCGGATCACAGTTGCGTGAGGTCAGCAGGTACGACCGCAGTGCGATGGCGTGCTGGTTCTCCTCTGCGATCCACAACCGGTTCCACTCTTCGAGCACGGTTCCTTTCGGCATGAACTGCTCGAGGGCGGAGTGGTAGTAGGGCAGGTTGTCCTCGGTGAGCAGGTTGAGCACGAGTGCGGTGCGGACTTCGGGGGCCAGCGTGCACTGGCTCTCGTCCCATGGCTCCTCGATGTAGTTCCGGCCCATCTCCCATGGGACGTACTCGTGGGCGTACCAGTGCTCGCGGCGCGCCTTGTGTTCGTCGTAGAGAGACTGCACCTCGGGCAGCACGGACTCGAGGACTTCGTAGTACTGGTCGTGGGGCAACGAACGACTCCTTGTGGGTCGTGCGCACAATAGCCCGACCGCAGCGACCAAAGTCGGCCACCTCAACGACCTCCGCAGGCGTGCCGATTTGACGGGAACCTCCCGGCGACCACGGTGCGTCACACGGATGAAAGCCGAAACGAGCTACGGGAGTCAGATCATGTGCAAGCGCCTCGTCATTCTCCTCGCGGCTTTGGCCATGCTCGCCACGGCGTGCTCTCCCGAAGAGTCGGCAGTCACCAGCACACGTCCCACGATCCCCGCCCAACCGGGGAGGGTGATCCCGGCCACGGAGCTCGCCCTCCAGCCGTTCGACGCATGCGTCGATCTCCTGGACTACGTGCAGAGCCACGCTCTCGACCTCGTGACCCCTTGGGGGCTCGACAGTGTCGGGTTCCCGGTTGCGTTCACCGATGTCGCTCTTGCGGAGCGAGCCGTGGAGGATTCCGCACCGGCTGCGGGCGGCGACGCCGGTAGCGACTTCTCGGGGACCAACGTCCAGGTGGCCGGGGTCGACGAACCCGACCTGGTGAAGACCGACGGCACCCGCATCGTGGCCATCGCAAAGGGCCGGCTGGTGTACGTCGACATCACCACTCCGCAACCGGTCCAGCGTGGATCGCTCGCCATCGCCGACGGCAGCATCAACGACATGCTCATCGCCGGCGACCGCGTTCTGCTCTTCGGCTACAGCAATCCGGGCAGCTTCGCCGAGCCCACACGCGGCGGGTTCTACCCGCACTGGTCACCGACCAGCATGATCATCGAGGTCGACATCTCCGATCCCGACAACCTCCGCATTCTGTCGACCTTGCGTGTCGACGGCGCCACCGTGGCCAGCCGCATGGTCGGGAGCACCGTTCGCGTCGTGATCGACAGCTTCCCCACCGGCATCGAGTTCGTGTTCCCCGAGGGCGCCGGCCTCAAGGCTGAGCGCGATGCGCTGGAAGAGAACCGCCGCATCATCCGGGAGACCACGGTCGACAATTGGATTCCCTACTTCGTGCTCGAGACCGCCGACGGCGCCGAGACCGAGGGCCTCTTGGTCGACTGTGCAAACGCCCACCAGCCCAACGAGTTCTCCGGGCTGGGCATGCTGGCGATCCTCACCATCGACCTCTCGGACGGGTTGAGCGTCGACAGCACCATGGGTATCTACGCCGACGGCCACACCGTCTACGCGTCTGCCGAGTCGCTGTACGTGGCCATGACCAAGTGGATCAACTGGGAGGAGCTGGCCGAGGCCGCCGAGTCACGCCCCGATTTTGCTCCGCCGAAGCTCAACACCCAGATTCACCGCTTCGACATCTCGAGTCCGGCCGTCACGATGTACGTGGCCTCCGGCGAAGTGGAGGGCACGCTTCTGAACCAGTTCTCGATGGACGAGTTCCAGGGCAACTTGCGGGTGGCGTCGACCACCGACTCGATGTGGTGGGACGCGTCCCAGCCCAGCGAGAGCCGAGTCACGGTGCTCGCCGACGACGGCGAGGGGACGCTCGAGGCAGTCGGCCTGGTGACCGGACTGGGCGAGACCGAGCGCATCTTCGCGGTTCGCTTCATGGGCAACCTCGGCTACGTGGTCACGTTCCGCCAGACCGACCCGCTCTACACGCTCGACTTGTCGAACCCGACGGACCCGAAGGCCGTCGGCGAGCTCAAGATCAACGGATACTCGGCGTACCTGCACCCGATCGCAGACGGCTATCTGCTCGGTGTGGGCCAAGACGCCACCGACGAGGGTCGGACGCTGGGCACCCAGGTGTCGCTCTTCGACGTGCGCAACCCCGCCGAACCCGTCCGGATCTTCCAACAAACGATCGACGACGCCTACTCGAGCGTGGAGTTCGACCACCGGGCGTTTCTGCACTGGCCGGCAACCGGCACCGTGGTGATCCCCATCAACACCTGGTCGTTCGAGGACGACAAGGAGGAGTTCTTCACCGGGGCCGCCGCGTTCAAGGTGGACCCGACCAGCGGCATTCAGCGGATCGGCGACATCATCCACAACGCCACCGGTGACGAGGTGTGGCAGGGCACGATCTACCGTTCCGTGGTGGTCGGCGACACTCTCTACACGATCTCCGAGCTGGGCCTCGAAGCGACCGGCCTGGCGGACATGTCCGAGCTGTCGTTCCTCCGCTGGGGAGCGTGAGGGAGAGGCCAAATCGCTCGAAGACCTGTGCCAGCCGCGGTGGAACGCGTTGTCCACGCCGGAGCGACAAGCACAGAACAAGCCGAGAATCTGGGAGCGGGAGAATGCGCAGCATTCTCCAACCGACCGGCAGAGGCGGTCGGCAGCCTGCGTGGCTCGAACGCTCCCCCCCGACGGGGACTAGATGAACAGGATCTGTGCTCCCTCCGACATCTCCATGAAGTCCGTGGCGCCGATGATCTCTTCGACGCCCTCGTAGAACTCGCCGGCTTCGAGGTGCATCATGTCGGCCGACATCTTGCAGGCCCACAGATGACCCCCGGCCTCGACGATCTGCTCGAGGAACTCGGGGACGGTTGGGAACTCCAGCTCCTCGATCTGCTTCTTCATCCGATGGGTGGCGACCGCGGTCATCCCGGGCAGGCCACCGAGCCCTTGTGGCATGTGGGTTGCGGGGTTCCCCAAGATCGTGAACTTCAGGTCGTCCATCGTCTTCTTGGTGATCATGTCGAGGCCCCAGAACGTGAAGAACATGTGGACCTCGATGCCTTCCATCAGCGCCGCGTTCGCCAGCACCAGGCCGGGGTACGCCATGTCGAGCGTGCCCTTGCTGCAGATCACGCAGAGCTTGCGGTCGGTCTCGTCCCCGAAGTCCGGCACGGTGACCGGGGCCTCTTGGGTGGGAACGTCTTGGGTGGTCGTCATTTCTCTCCGTTCCTTCAGATACAGCCGTGCGGCTTGGGCAGCCCGGCGACGTAGGCCATCTTCTTGGCCGGCTTCTTGGGGAAGAGCGTGAACAGCTCCTTGGTGGGGATACCACCGACGGTGGACACTCGCCGCAGCGTTGCAGTCTCGCCCTGCTGTTCGAAGTCGCTCCTCAGAAACCGGATCACCTTCCAGTGGCCATCGGTGAGCTCGATGCCGATCTGGCGAGCCAGCTCGGTCCCGACGTCCTCGGTCCACTCATCAGGGCTCGTCATGAATCCTTCTTCGTCCACCGACACTTCCGTGCCGGCGAAGGTCGCAACTGGCATCACTTCCTCCTTGGTGCTGTGTAGTGGTGTGGTGATGAGATCGTCAGGCGTCGACGCGCTCCTTGCCGAGCATCGTCATGTGGGCGGGAAGGGGCAGCCGGTGGCCCGGAAGCAGCATGTTCCAGTACATCCACTTGAAGAACATCTTCCCGCGGTGGTTGATCGCCGTCTCTTCCAACAGGGAGAACGGGCCGACACCGGGTATCGGGTACTTGCCGGGCAGCGGCTCGGTGTCGTAGTTGAAGTCGATGAGCATGCCCTTGCCATGCCCGGACTCGATGAAGCAGTTGGCGTGGCCGTCGTAGTGCTCGGTCATCGGCCGCCCTTCGATGAGCTCGAGGAAGTTCTTGGCGAAGACCTCGACCGAGAAATGCGCCACCGATCCTGCCTTCGACGTCGGCAGCGCGGCTGCGTCGCCGATCGCGAAGATCGTGCTGTATTGCTCCGAGATGAACGTGTGCTTGTCCACGGGCACGTGGTTGAGCTCGTCGCCGAGACCGGAGCGGGCCACGAAGTCGGCGCCCATGTTGATGGGCACGGTCACCAGCAGGTCGAACGGCACCTCGCGTTCGTCGTACGAGACGAGCACATTCCGGTCCGGGTCGATCCGCTCCGTGTAGAAGTCGGTCTCGAGCGCGATGTTGCGCTCTTCGAGCATGCCGCCGAGACGCTGCGATGCCACAGGCTTCGTGAACGCGTCGGGAAGCGGCGTCACGTACGTCAGCTCGACGTCGTCACGGATTCCGAGTTCCTCGAAGTGGGCATCGGCGAGGAACGCGAACTCCAGCGGTGCCACCGGGCACTTGATGGGCATCTCGACGATGCTCACCACGAGGCGACCGCCGTCGAAGTCCTGAAAGGCGTCGGCCAATGCCTGGGCGCCTTCGAGGGTGTAGAACTCGTGGACCGACCTGCGCCACGCACCATCGGACATGCCGGGAGTCTGGTCCGGCCGCGGGTGGGTCCCGGTAGCGATCACCAGGTAGTCGTAAGCCAGCTCGGTGCCATCGGTGAGCCGGACGGTCTGCCCGTCGGGATCGACGACGTCGATCTCCGAATTGAGGTACGCCACCCCGGGCGGGACCAGCTCACGAATGGGCTTCACGATCTGTGCCGGCGTGTACACCCCGAACGGGACAAACAGGTAGCCCGGCTGATAGGGATGGGTGGCGGACTGATCGACGACGGTGATGTCCCACTCCTCATCGCGGAGTTCGGGGCGTAGCTTGTTCACGATCATCGTGCCGGCAGTTCCGGCGCCCAGCACCAGAAGATGTCTCACGCGGGGATCCTCCTTGACCTTTCCTGCACCGTATGACGGTGAGGGCCCTGGCGGCAGGGCCGGAGGACCCTGGTGCCACGACGTATGGCTCGCAACGATGGGCAGGTAGGTACAGCAGGAGCCCCAATGCGTAACGGTGCCCCCGAAGCGGTGCGGCTGACGGGTGACGCGTTGACAGCGATGCGTCACTTGATCAGGACGTGCGACAGCGCCGTAGAGGGCTACCTCGCTGCTGCCTCGGAGGTGCACGACCCGGCGTTGCGTTCCGTCTTCCTCGACCTGGTCGCGGAGCGGCAGCGATGCTGCTCGGAGCTGACCGACGTAGTCCGCAGCGCCGGGTCCGTGCCGCCTTCAGATGGCACGGTGGTCGCGATGCTGCACCGGCGCTGGATGGACATCAAGCACCTCGTCGACCGCAGCTCTACCGCCATCATCAACGCCTGCAGCGTGGGAGAGCGTGCGGCCGAGCACGAGTACCGGGTCGCGTTGGAGCGGGATTGGCAGCCCGCCATCCGCACCATGCTCGCCCGCCACCACTCACTCATCGAGCGTGCCCGCCACACCCTCGACGGCCTCCTGTTGGAGCGGGCGGAGCGGCGCACTGAGGAGGACGAGCTCGTCGAGCGAGAGCTCGCCATCGCGCGGGAGCGGTGGGAGGTGCCCCCGCTCACCTGAGGTCAGCTCTCGCTGATCGTCACTCGCTCGATCACCGCATCGGTCTGCGGCTTGTCGCGTGGGTCGGTGTCGAGACCCGCAATGGCGTCCACCGCCTCCATCCCGGAGGTCACGGTGCCGAAGATCGTGTACTGGTGGGGTAGCCCGTAGTCGCGATGCATGATGAAGAACTGGCTGCCGTTGGTGTTGGGCCCGGCGTTGGCCATGGCCACGGTGCCCCGGGAGTACTCGCCGTGCCCCTCCAACTCGTCCCGGAACCGGTAGCCGGGGCCGCCGGTGCCGGTACCGGTGGGGTCGCCGCCCTGGACCATGAACCCGGAGATCACCCGGTGGAAGATCACGCCGTCGTAGAACCCGTCCCGCGCCAGCGTCACGAAGTTGTTCACCGTGATCGGCGAGCGCTCGGCGTGGAATTCGATCTCGATGTCACCGAGGTTGGTGTGCAGCGTGGCGGAGTACTGCTTCTCGAGGTCGATCGTCATCTCGGGCGGTGCGGAGTATTGGGCCATCACGGTTCCTCTGTGGTGCGGGTGGAGCTTGCCTCGGCCGGGAGACCCCCGGCTCGGCGACACCCTACCCCGTTACCCGGAGCCACGGCGTCGGCACGCTCTCGAAACGCAAAACTGCGTCACTATAGACAATACACCTGTATACTATGTGTTTATCCTTGACATATTGTCATCTATCGTTAAGGTGGGAACAGCGCCACCCGGCGGACACGGGACCCCTGAAGGAGGGAACGCAATGGCAACGTCAGCGATCTACAACACCGACTACATCGAGTCGCTGAAGACGCAGCTCGGCAACAGCATGGAGGGGATCGAGGAGCACCTGTCCAAGCTCGAGACCACGTTCGCCGGCCATACCGGCCTCTGGGAGGACGAAGGGTCGAGCGGACCGGTGCACACTTTCGAGGCGCTGCTCGGAGAGATGCGGACCACCATCGACACGTTCAACGGCAACCTCTCGACGACCATCGAGAACGTGTCGAGCTACCAGGGTTCGGTGGCCGAGGTCAACACGACCTACAACTTCGCTGCCAAGGTCTAGAAGCGGCAGACAGCCGAGCCGGGTGCGGGCGGGCCGCACCCGGCTCACGAGTTCTCTGGAGGAGTGAAGGACGGTGGCCTGGATCGACACGCTCGCATGGGCGAAGACCCAGTTGTCGTGGCAGATCGACGACCTGCGCGCTGCGGAGCAGGACGCCAACGACCACGCCGCCCGACTCCCAGATGCGCTCGACGGACCGGTCACCCCGAGCCTCCAGAGCGAAGGCTGGGGCTGGGCGGCGAAGGTGGCGGCGGCCGAGAGCGCCGTCTGGTACTGGATGAGCGACATCCAGGACGAGATCGACGAACTCGAAGCCGCCGCTGCGGAGTAGCTCATGGCGCAGTCTCCACGTACCGTCCGCATCACGCTGGTCACCGGCGCTCGCGAACACGACCTCGACATGTCGATCGAGGGGCCGGCAACCGTGGCGACCTTGGTCGAACGGCTTCGCCACGACCGGGCGGAGCCCGACGCAGGGTGGTCCGACGGCGTCACGGTCGACGGCACCTGGTACTCCGCCGACACGGAGCTGGGTCGGATACCGTTCGCCAACGGGTCTCGGGTGACACCTCGAGTCGTCTCTCGCGAGCCTCGTCACGCGACGGCGGAGCTCGTCGGCTTGGTCGGCCAGGACTGCGGCGTCCATCACCGGCTGTCCGCAGGCACATACCGGTTGGGCTCGGAGGGCCAGATTCCCGTGGCGGTCGCCGAACCGGTGGCGCTCACCGTCACCGAACACGGCCAAGTGCTCATCGACCCACCCCACGAGACCGCGGTGCTGGTCAACGGTCGCCGCCTCACCGGACCGGCGGTGCTCACCACCAAGGACGTGTTCCAGGTGGGTGACACCGTGTGGCGCCTCGGCCGGCCCGGACCCGACCCCGCCGGCCACACCCCCATCGTCTTCAATCGTCCCCCGCGAGTCCTCCCGGCGACTCAGACCACCACGGTGACCGTGCCCGAGCGGCCCAGCGACTCGGGTCTCAAGGCGACCTTCCGGTGGGCGGTGCTGGCCATGCCTTTGATCCTCGGTCCGATCATGGTCTTCGTCATCGGCAACTGGCGCTTCATCTTCATGGTGTTGATGAGTCCGGTCATGGCCACCTTCGGCTACCTCGACAATCGCCGCAAAGGGAAGAAGACGCGGCGCAAGCAGGCCCAGGAGTTCGCCGAGGCGATGGAACGGTTCCGGCGCGACCTCGCCTCATGGCGCGCCCTGACGGCGCGGCAGCTGACCGCCGGCCAACCGGATCAGCCGGCGGTGGTACGTCGTGCCCTCCGAGCATCCGGCAAGCTGTGGGAACGGCGACCCCACCACGACGACTTCCTGGCATTGCACCCCGGATACGGCAGAGTGCGCGTGCCGCCGCCGATCGGAAACCCGCGCACCATCGACGACGAGGTGCAAGCGGTGCTCGATGGGATCGAGCCGTTCGAAGGAGTTCCCATCACGGTCGGCGTCACGGTCGGCGAGGTCATCGGGATCGCCGGGCCGATGGATCCCACGCGGGCCCTGGCACGCACCCTCGTCGTGCAAGCCGCCACGCACCACGGTCCCGCAGACCTGAGGATCGCCGTCGTTGCCGCCGCCTCCACCGCCTCGAGCTGGGCGTGGACGGCGTGGCTTCCCCACATAGAGAGCGCGGGCGGTCGCCGCATGTTGGCCGCCACCCCGGAAGATCGCGAGATCGTGTTCGGGGAGATGCGTCGCAGCGACACCCACACCCTGCTGGTCGTCGACGGCGAGGTCGGTCCCGAGCTGAACACTGCAATCGCCGATCTGCTCGGCCAGGAGGGGATCCAGGCGTCGGCGGTGGTGCTCGCGACGACCGCACAACAGCTGCCGTCGGTCACCACCACCGTCATCACATCCTCCGGCGGTCACGGTCTCTCCATCGCCAGGCCATCCGAGGGTCAGCTGGCCGCGTCGGTCTCGGCGGTCCTCACCCCCGAGAGCGTTGCCGCAGACGTTGCGCGATCGCTGGCGCGCGTCAGCGACCCCGAAGTCGGTGAAGCCGGCGCCGCCCTGCCCGACGCGGTAGGCCTGCTCGAGGCCCTGTGGATGAGCGACGTCACCGGGGAGCGCATCGTCACGGAATGGCAGAAGAGCGGACGCACCATCAAGGCGCCCATCGGCGTCACCACGGAAGGACTGCTCGAGATCGACCTGGTGAAGGACGGCCCCCACGCGCTTCTCGCCGGAACCACCGGCGCCGGCAAGAGCGAGCTGCTGCGCACGCTGGTGGCGTCACTGGCCGCCAAAGTCGATCCCGACCACCTCACGTTCGTCCTCATCGACTACAAGGGAGGGTCTGCGTTCGACGCATGTGCCGCGCTGCCCCACGTCGTCGGCATGGTCACCGACCTCGACGCTCATCTCAGCACGCGGGCGCTCACGTGCCTGGAGGCCGAACTGCACCACCGGGAGCGCGTGCTGCGTGACGCCGGCGCATCCGACCTCCCTGCGTACCTGGACCTCGACCTCGATGTACCACTCCCCCGCCTGTTCATCGTCATCGACGAGTTCGCCGCCATGGCGAAGGACATGCCCGACTTCATGGATGCGCTCGTCGACATCGCAGCACGGGGCCGGAGCCTCGGGGTCCACATCATGCTGGCGACGCAACGGCCGGCGGGCGTCATCAAGGACAACATCCGAGCCAACACCAACCTGCGGCTGTCACTGCGTGTCCAAGATGTGGCCGACTCCAGGGATGTGCTCGACGACCCGGCGGCCGCTTCGCTGCCCAGGGCGACGCCGGGGCGCGGTTACGCCCGGTTCGGACCCAGCGAGCTCGTCGCCTTCCAGACCGCCTTGGTCACCGGCGCCTCCGGTGCCGCCGAACCGGCCGTGCACCTCGATGCCGTGCGGTTCGGACCCGACGCGCCCGCCCCGCCTCGGGCGTCGCTCCCCGAGGGCGTGTCCACCGATCTGGAACGGCTGGTGGCGGCTATCAACGACGCCGCCCTCCTCGCCGAGATCAGCGCGCCGCGCACGCCGTGGCCACCAGCACTACCCGAGAACCTTCGTCTCCACGAATTCGTCGAACGCCACGACGCCGGCCCCACCGTGCCGCTCGGACTCCTCGACGCTCCCGAGGAGCAGACCCAGCGCGACTACGCCTGGAACCCGGCCGAGAGCCACTTGCTCCTGTACGGCCTACCCAACCCCGGCCCGGCGGAGGCCGCGAAGGTCGCCGTCGCATCGGTAACGGCGACGCGACCGTCGGGGACCGCTCAGGTGTACGTGCTCGGCTTCGGCACCCACGACTTCTCCCCCCTCGATCCACTGCCCCATGTGGCGGGCGTCGTCGGCGCCGACGACCGCGAGCGCCAGACTCGGGTGTTGCGCACCTTCCAGAAGGAACTGCAACGGCGGCGGGCCAACCCCGGTGCCGCGTCCCCGGCGATGTTTCTCGTGCTCGACGACTACGCAGCCTTCAAGACTGCGTTCGAGGGCTACCGCGACAAGCCGTTCCTCGACACCGTGGAGCAATTGGTCGCCCAGGGAGCCGCCGTCGGACTTCACGCGATCATCACCGCCTACCAGCTCCTGGCGTTGCCCATGCGGGTGTCGGGCATCATCCCTCACAAGCTGCTCTTCGAATTCGCCGACACCGGCGACTACACGGGTTTCGGCTTCAAGAAGGACGAGGTGCCCAACATGAGCCACGGCCGCTGCCTCGACCCCCGCACCAAGCACGTCGTCCAGATCGCGTTGGACGGAACGGGCGTGTCGCCAATCCGGACGTCGTCCGATGACCAGGTGCCGACGATCGCCGTGCTGCCCACCGAGGTCAGCCGAAACCGAGTCCAGGAAGTCGCCTCGTGCCGGAACTACCCGTGGTATCTGCCGGTGGGTATCGGCGATGTCGAGCTGGCACCCGTCGGCTTCACCCTCAACGAGGGTGAGCATGCGTGCATCCTGGGACCGGCGCGCTGCGGCAAGAGCTCCACACTGCTCGCCCTCGCCACGATGCTCGCCGCCGCTGCGCCGGACGTGCAGCTGGTGGCGATCACGCCTCGCAAGAGCTGGCTGAGCGAATCCGATGTGTTCCGATTCGTCATCACGGACATGGACGAGGTTCCCGCGCTGACATCGGCCATGCTCGATGCCGAGGAGACCATCGTGACATTCGTCGACGATGCGGAGCTGACCGATCCGAACGCGCTCACCGCACTCATCAGCGCCCGCCGGCCCAATCTGCACGTCATCGCTGCGGGGCGGAGCGACGATCTCGCCCGAGCGTTCACGCACTGGACCGCCCGTATCCGCAAGGAGCGGCGAGGCCTCATCATCCAGCCGGAGGAGAACACCGCCGGCGAGGCGCTCGGCACCAAGCTGCCCCACTTCGAAGGACCATTGCCGGTCGGTCGCGCCTTCCTGATCGGCGACGGTCAGACCGAGCTGACCCAGCTGGCACGGTGACGTCGTGCACGCCTCATGGAGCGTCGCGGCGCTGGCCCGGCACGCGTCCGAGCTCCGATTCTTCTCCGCGCGGGTGCGGGCCGTACGCAGCACGGTGCTCGGCCGCCTCGCCGAGGTAGGGAGATACTCGTCAGCCACCGATGCGCTGCTCGGGGTCGCCGAGGAGGCTGAGGCCAGGGCGCACGATCTGGAGCACCGGGCCGCGGTGCTCGGCGGGTTGGATCCGTTCTTCGTCGCCTTTGCGCTGCTGAGCCGAACGGCATCGACCAACCAACCCACCGACGCCGACGTGACGAGCCTCGCGGCGCAGCTCGAGGAGATTGCAGCTGCCATCGACGCGTGGAACGGCACCGACAACGATCCGATCTTCGATCACATGGTCCTCGAGTACGAGGCCGTGGCCGGTGAGTTCGAACGAGCTGTCGCCGGCTGGGTAGAGGCCGATCCGGCGCCGGCGGCGCGCGCGGCGACATTCGACGACATGCCCGACGTCGCATGGGAGATGCTCGCAGAGAGACGTCCGGACATCGTCACCGCTCTCGATGGGGCACCCTTCGAGCTGCGGATCGAAGCCACCCGCGTGCTGCTCGAACGAGCCGCCGGGGAAGCCAAAGAGAAGCTGAACCGTGCGCTCAACCGACCTCTGCCCCAGGTGCCGGCGTGGCTGCGCACCGGGATCGGACCGGTCGACCATTTCCATCCGATCGAGCGGGCGCGCCGGGAAGCGTTGGCCGAGCGGCGCAGGCTCGCACTTCGCCTGAACACTCTGGAGACTTGGTTGGAGGGCGACAGGCGCTTCATCGGCTTCGATCCGGAGGCCGACGGTCGCATCATCGAGGTCTTCGGCGACCTCGAACATGCCGACCACATCGCAGTGCTCGTGCCCGGCATCGGCAACACGATCGACAACTTCGACGCCAATCTCGTGCCGAACGCAGAGGCGCTGATCGCATCATCCGACGGCGACATCGCCGTCGTGGCCTGGCTCGGCTACGACACGCCCCACGGGTTCGGCCTGAACGTGGATGCCGCCACCACCGACAACGCCAAGGACGGCGGGCCGAGGTTGACGAGCTTCGCCGACGGCCTCCGTATCACCTCACCCGATGCCTACATCACCGTGGTCGCTCACAGCTACGGGTCCGTGATGACGGGATGGGGTGCCAAAGAAGGCTTTCTCGACATCGACGCGCTCGTCCTCATCGGCAGCCCCAACGTACCCCTCGCCCATGCCGACGACTTCGGGCTGCCCAACCACACCGAGGTGTACGTCGGCGAGATCGGCAACGACATCGTCGCTCTCGTGGGAGACATCAGTGACGGGCTACCAGTGGGCCACGGCCACGATCCCGGCGACTGTACAGAGTTCGGGTCGTTCGTGTTCGAGGTGGGAGAGCACAACACGCTGAGCTGGACCCACTCGGACTACATGCTTCCCGACTCGGTGTCGCTGCAGAACATCACGGCCATCGCCACCGGCAACGCCGCCGACGCGGCCTTCGTCTGTACTCCCACCAGCCATGTCGCACAGGAGCAGCTCGAGCAACAGGAAGGCGGCAACTGGGTAGACGCCGTCGTCGACTGGCTCACGCAGTGGGACTGAACCCGGCCGCCGTCAGTGATCGAGGCGGTGCATCAGTGCCTCGACCAGGCCGTGCTGGACGAAGGTGAGGTAATGGAGCACCGCAAACGTCGGCTCGTCGGCACGTGATTCCCACTCATCGCTCTCGACCCCCAACCGAGCCGCCAAGGCGAGGCGGGCGTCGCCCACAACGCGCATCCACGCCTCTGCCTCGTCGTCGCTGAGCAGGACACCGGCGACGGCTCGGGGCAAGGTGCGGGTGAACACCTCCCGATCGGCCGTTCTCCCGTCGGCGAGACGGGCACCGGACTCCATCTCGTACTCCACCGACGCCAGGGGGTCGTCGGGGTAGGGACTCTGGAACAGGCGGGGTCCGGCCGGATCGGCGGGATGCTCACCCACGGCCTCGAGCATCCTCGGGAGAGCCGCGAGCAGGTCGACCTCCTCGGTGGGCAGCGTCACCTCGATACCCGCCGCGGAGACGGCGAAGCGGCTCACGACTGGCGTTCCATCGTGGCCCACAGGCCATGATGGTGCAGCCGGGCGCAGTCGGACTCGGCCGACTCCCGGGTGCCCGACGAGACCACTGCCCGGCCCTCGTTGTGCACCTGCAGCATGAGCCGGGTGGCCTTGGCCTCCGAATAGCCGAACAACTTGCGAAACACCAACACCACGTAGTCCATGAGGTTCACCGGGTCGTCCCACACGATCACGATCCACGGCAGGTCCGGCTCGACGATGTCGTCTGCCTCCGTGCCCTTGATGCGCTCGGGTGCAACCGTGGCTGATGGCATGACCCGCAGCCTATGCGCACCGCTGCCGCTCGCGGCTAATCGAGGTCGATGGACCCGTCCATCTCCGCCAGCGCCTGCACGAAGATGCTGTCGACCGACGTGATCCAGTTCGTCAGTGTGGCGTCGGTTCCGGCGATCGTGGCGAAGTCCGCCCACTGGTCGAGCTGGTCGGGGGTGAGGCCGTGGCCCGGCCCGTTGAGCAGCCCCAGCTCGACGAGCAGGTTGGCGGTCAGATACTGGTACGCCGTGGCGCCGTTGACGATGTCGCTGAGCTCTTGGCGCAGGACGTCTTCCTCGTTGTCCGTTGGGAAGATGTGACCGGTGAGCGTCCCACCGATGAGCACCTCCGAGGCCACTCCGGCACCCAGGTCCAGCGCGGTGGCGGCCAGGAGGCTGGCGGGGACGCCGACCGCGCCGCCGGCGGTCAACACCAAGGTGACGCCGGCGCCGGCGACGATCTCGGTCATCATGGCGTTGAACGCGTTCTGGGAATCGACGTGGCGGGCCAGCTCGTCGTCGGCGCGGAACTCTGCCGCCATCACGCGCCCCACCATCTCACCGAGCTCTTGCGTCAGCGGGTCGAGCTGGTCGGGATCGCCGGGGAAGGCGAGCATCACGTTGACGATGGTGCCCTTCACCGCGGCGGCGGTGTGCTCCTTGACCTGGGACCCGGCGCCGCTGGCGAACAGGGTCTCGAGAAAGTCATCGAGGTAGCCCGGCGGCAGGTCGCTCACCGCCGAGACCTCGAGCTGCAGGGACTGCTGGGGAACGTGGTAGTCCTGCATCAGTCCCGAGACGTGAGGAACGAACATGAGGTCACTACCCTCGGCGATGCCCGGCTGCAGCTCCTGAACGCCGTCGGCAGCGATCACCGAGATCACGGCCTTGACCGCCTCGACATCGGCGCCGACGTTGGCGATGACGGAACCCGCCGCGATGCCGGTGTCGGCAAACACGCGATCGGGTGTCACCAAGGCGGCAAGGGTCCCCGTTGCCTCCAGCTGGTGCACCAGTTCGATGGAGGCCGATTCGTCCTTGGCCGCCTGGGAGAGGTACACGACGCGACTGTCGCCGTATACCGCATCGAAGTCGTGGTCGATGAGAACCATGAAATACGCGCTCTGCGTGCTGAAGCCCATGAGGTTGTAGCCGAAGCTCAACTCGGCGTGCGCGGCGCTGGCCGCGAACGACGGCTCGATGTCGCCATGGATGAACAGGAAGGCGGGATCCGCGAAGACGTCGTCATAGTGGTGGGTCGTGCCGGCTTCCAGCACCTCGGCCCCGGTGAACGACAGTCCCTCGTAGGTTGCGACTCCGAACGCGGTGGAGAGGTCCCGGAGCACGACCGGTACGTCCGTCCCGGCGTACCCGCCGGTTGCCCGGACCATGTCCGAGGGCATCACGGCAGTGGCTTCAGGGCCCAGGTCGTTGAAGAACTCGGCCGCGACCACCGGATCCTGGAGTTGGACGAGCATTGCGGCGACGGCGGCATAGACGTCGACGTCGTACTCCGCGGCGACGTACTGGTCCGCCAGATACGTGCCGATCGCTTCCTTGATGTCCGGCCCTTTGAGCGCCGGTGTGGCACTGAGGAATGCCACCGACGCTGCCACCGAGAAGCTCGGATCCACCAGATCGTCACGGACCTCCGCGAGCTGCTGCTGGACGTCACTCAACTCCGCTGCGATCGCGTCGATGGCGTCTTCGAGGCGACGGATCTCACCACGATCCGGTCGGTGCAGCAGGTCGAACGGGCTCCCTTCCTCGTCGTCGAGGTCGAAGCGCAGATCCCACAGCAGATCCTGGAGCTCGTCTTCTCGGGCCTCGAGGTCGCCGACCAGGGCCTGCTGGGCCCGGTACGCGCTCAGCGCGTCGAGATACTCCTCGGGGAACAGCCATCCCGGGAGCAACGCGTCGACGGGTCCCTGCCCCCGGGCCATGGCCAACGCCACATCGGCCAAGCCGTCGGGGGTGATCCCCGACGCCTCTTGCATCGCATGGAGATCGTCGATCATCTCATCGAGGATGGGATCGTTGTCGGTGCCGTTCCACTCGTCGATCCGTCGCTGCAGCTCCGCCATGGTCTCGATGACGGCTCGCATATCGTCCGGATCCGGCGGTCCGAAGCCATCGAGGTGCCGCTGGGCGACGGTACAGACGCCGAACGGATTGGAGCTCTCGACGAAGTCGGCGCGTGCGTCGAAGTCGGCCGCCCGCGACCCCACTTCGGTGGCAACACCGGCGAGGGCGGCGTTCGACGGCGAGTAGCGGCCCACCGACGCCAGCCGGGACTGCACGACGCTGCCCGCGTTGCGGATGTCGGTCTCGAGCATGCGGAGCCGGGCCGCGGATGCCCGGAGTTCGAGAATGCTCCATCGATACGTCGCCATGGTGGTAGCCCCTTTGCCGGTGACACCTAGCACTATAAAACGTTGTCGTTGATTTGACAACGTGATTTCTTGTCTTGACATATCAGACAACGTAAAGTAACGTGCACACCAGCCTGAACGGACGAGATTCGACATGAGCGCAATCCAGTACCCGGTGGCAGATCCGATCCCCGACGGGATCCCTCTGCCCCTCGATGAGCCCCAGATCGAACCGGCGCCGGCCCCTTCGCGCCGGTTCACGCGGCGGCAGGTCGGGCGTGCCGCTCGCATCGTCACCCTGGCAGCGACGGCGGCGGTGGTGGGCGCCGTCGTTGCCTCGATGATGCGCCCGGCCGACCCGGCCGTCGCCGCACCGACCGCGACCGTTCCCGACCAGATCGGCGGCTTCGCCGAGATGGCCGTCACGGCATACCTCGCCAACGGCCATGCGGGCAACGAGGCCACCATCGAGCCCTTCTACTCCGTCCCGCTCGACCTCACCGGAATCCCGCCCGGCCAGTGGTATGTGATGGAGGCGGCCACGGTGCAGCTGGAGCCGATCGCCGCCGATCTGTACTCGGCGACCGTCGCCGTGGATCTGCTGGGTGCGATGGGTGAGG
>JBFGCM010000004.1:0-76030 GCA_041581135.1 Acidimicrobiia bacterium | reverse complement strand
TGAGCCAGTAGCCCCCGTGCCCGAGGCGGCAGTAGCGGCCGAGCCTGAGCCAGTAGCCCCCGTGCCCGAGGCGGCAGCAGCGGCCGCCACCGCCGAGGAGGAGCCGCGGCCGGCTCCGCGGGGAGAACGGCCCGCCATCACGGCACCTGCCGACATCAGCGACATCGCCGATGAGCTCTCCGAAGAGGCATTCGCCGAAGCGGTGGAGCGCACGGTCTTCGAGTTCAAAGAGGGCGACATCGTTGCCGGCACGGTCGTTCGCGTCGATCCCGACGAGGCACTGGTCGACATCGGCTTCAAGACCGAGGGCGTCATTCCTGCCAAGGAACTGTCGATCCGCAACAACGCCAACCCGACCGATGTCGTGAGCGTGGGTGATGAGATCGAGGCGCTGGTGCTCCAGATGGAGGACGAGAACGGGCGTCTGGTGCTCTCGAAGAAGCGGGCACAATACGAGCGTGCCTGGGGCCGCATCGAAGGCGTCATGAACGAGGGCGGCACCGTCACCGGTCCCGTCATCGAGGTGGTCAAGGGCGGCCTGATCGTCGACATCGGTCTGCGTGGGTTCCTGCCGGCTTCGCTCGTCGATCTGCGGCGGGTGCGCGACCTGCAGCCGTACGTCGGTGAGCAGATCGAGGCCAAGGTCATCGAACTGGACAAGAACCGCAACAACGTCGTCCTGTCACGTCGCGCCTATCTCGAGGAGGCTCAGGCCGAGCAACGGCAGGCGTTCCTCGACGATCTACAGCCGGGCGACGTACGCGAAGGCGTCGTCTCGTCCGTCGTCAACTTCGGCGCGTTCGTCGATCTCGGCGGAATGGACGGTCTCGTCCACGTGTCGGAGCTGTCGTGGCAACACGTCAGCCATCCCGGCGAGGTGGTCACTGTCGGCGACCAGGTCAAGGTCAAGGTCCTCGAGGTGGATCACGAGCGTGAGCGCATCTCCTTGTCCATCCGCCAGACTCGCGAGGACCCGTGGGAAGAGTTTGCCCGGAGCTCTCAGATCGGCAGCATCATCGACGGCACGGTGACCAAGACGGTGCCGTTCGGTGCGTTCGTCTCGGTCGGAGAGGGTGTCGAGGGTCTCGTCCACGTGTCGGAGATCGCAATGCACCACGTCGAGAGTCCCGAGCTCGAACTGAGCATCGGCCAAGCTGTGAAAGTGAAAGTCACGGAGATCGATCCCGATCGGCGCCGGGTGAGCCTGTCCATCAAGCAGGCTCGGCCAGACTGGCAAGATCGGGCGCCGCAAGCTGAGAGTCGCCGCGAGCCGCGGCGCCCACAGCGGAGAGAATTCCAACGAGAAGAGGAAGTGCCAAAGGAAACGGCCTTTTCCGCCGATTCATCCCTGGAAGCAATTCTTCAAGAACTCAAAGAAAAGGGCATAGGTCGCGGCTGATTCCAGCCGAAGCATGTGGTGGAAGTTTGTTGAAGCAGGCTTCTTGATGACGACCTGAACGTGACTAGTCACGCTGGGACTCGACCTGGCGTGCGGACAAGGATCAACTGACAGATGGGTAAACGAACGATCGTCCTGGTGGTGGCCCTGCTGCTGGCTGCCGTAGCGGCGTTTTCGGTGTGGGTCTACCTGAACAACATCGAGGACGACATTCGAGCCGACATCGTCGAGGTGCCGGTCTTCCGAGCAACGGCCCGAATCGAGGCCGGAGTGGAAGGAGCCGAGGCCCTCGCCTTCATCGAAGAGGGCACGGTGAACCAGGAGAACCTGCCGCCGGCCGCAGTCGAGAGCCGTGCTGAGCTCGAGGAGATCCTGGTCGCCAACATCACCGCCGGCCCGATCTCGGAGCGGGCGATCATCACCACGGACATGTGGATCGCCAAATCGGAACTCGAGTCCGCCAAGCTCAGTGACCTCATCGAACCCGGCAAGGTCGCCGTGTCGATCCCGAGCACGCAGATCCGCGCCGCCGGCGGCTACATCAAGCCCGGTGACAAGGTCAACCTCCTCGCATCGGACCGCCTCGCCCTCTCCGAGTTCGTCGAGGTGAGCGCCAACCCGGTCGTGCGTTCCATCCTGCAGGACCTGGCGCTCGACATCCCCGACACGACCCTGCCACCGCAGGTGGGAGACGCCGGTGAGACACAGCTCGTCGCTCCCGAGGATCCGACGCTCTCGAGCGTGCCGGGAGATCTCGAGTTCACCGAAACCGTCCTGCAGAGCATCGAGGTGCTGGCCGTCGGAGCCCAGATCCGTGACGCGACCGCCGGTACCGGCCTGACACCGGTAGGAGGCGAGATCCTCACTCTGGAGGTGACTCCGGACGAAGCAGAAGTCATCGTGTGGTTGCAGGAGTACGCTTCTGTGCAGCTCGTGCTGGTACCTGAGGGGTACTTGCCGGTTGACACAGACGGCGTGATCGTCGACGAGGTGTACACGCTGATCGAGCGCATGCTCATCGAGTTGGAGGAGCGGGGTGGCAGATAGCCCAGGCCGCACAGTGCTCTTGGTTGACTCCGATGAGGAGTTCATCACCGACGCCAGGAAGCTGTTCGATGGCAACGAGGTCCATACCGCGCGCAACATGAGCGACGCGCAACGGCGCCTCGTCGAGGAATCGATCGAGCTGGCCCTGGTCGGTCCTAGCTACGGCCACGAGTCCGGGGTTGCCGAATCCAGCATGCTGCTGGACATCCAACCCGACCTCCCCCTCGTGCTCGTCGCCCAAGGCCTCGAGACCGAGGTGCTCAAGGCGGCTCTGCGTGCCGGCTTCCGTGACGTGCTCGAGTCTCCACTCACGGTCCGCAAGGTGGAAGATGCCATGGGCATCGTCGAGCGCATCAAGCGGCGGGCCGCCGACGACGAGCGCGACGGCCGCCCACGAATCGGCAAGGTGGTCACCATCATGTCGCCCAAGGGCGGAGCCGGCAAGACGATGACGTCGACCAACGTCGCCGTGTCGCTCGCCAACTGGTCTGCGCCGGGCAGGGTGGTCATCGTCGACGCCGACCTCCAGTTCGGCGACGTCTGCATCACGCTGCAAGTCGAGCCGCGCCACACCATCGTCGACGTGGCCCGGGACGTCGCCAAGCTCGACGAACCGCTCATGGAGTCTCTGCTGTCCAAGCACCCGACCGGCTTGCGGGTGCTGTCGGCGCCGCTCGAGCCATCGCTGGCGGACGAGGTCTCCACTCAAGCAGTGGTCAAGACGCTGGGAATGCTCAAGCAGATGTTCGACTACGTGATCGTCGACACGGCACCCTTCCTCGACGAACCGGTGCTGTCGATACTCGAGCGATCCGATTCGGTGTTGCTGGTGGTCGACATGGACCTCCCCAGCGTCAAGAACGCCAAGTTGGCTTTGGACACGCTGCGACTGATCAAGTTCCCATTCGAGAAGATCCAGTTGGTGCTCAACCGGGTGAACTCGAAGGCCCGGCTGGACATCGACGAGCTCGAGCGATCGCTCGGTCTCGAGGTGAAGGCCGCCATCGCATCGGACAAGTTGGTGCCGAGGGCGGTCAACGAGGGTGAGCCGGTGGTATCGCTGTATCCACGTTCGCGGGTGGCGCGTGACCTCCGTAGCGTGGCTCGGCTGGTAGTCGATGAACGCACCATCGAGAACCCACCTGAGGAGAAGGGACGACGGTGGTTTGGATGAACGCCAAGACGATTGGGGTCCCTAGATGAGTCTCTCTGACAGAGTACGAGCGGCCAAGCAGGCCGATACCACGTTCGACGGGCAGCGCGAGGAGATGCGCCAGGATCTCCGGCGCAAGCTGCACTACAAGGTCGTGGAGGGTCTTGGGCCGACGTTGTATGACCGTCAGATGTCCGATGCCGAGCTCAAGCTCCGCGTCATGGAGATGCTCGAGTGGGCGCTCGATCAGGAGGAGTCGGTTCCTCTCTCCCGCGCCGACCGTCTGCAGCTGCTGCAGGAGATCGCCGATGACGTCCTCGGATATGGACCGATCGACCCCTTCCTGAGCGACCCGGACATCTCTGAGGTGATGGTCAACGGGCCGCACGCGGTGTGGGTGGAGAAGTCCGGGCGCCTGATGAAGACCGAGACCCGGTTCGTCGACGCCACCCACTTGTCCCGCATCATCGAGAAGATCGTCGGTCAGGTCGGCCGCCGTATCGACGAGTCGACCCCGATGGTCGATGCCCGTCTCCCCGACGGTTCTCGTGTGAATGCCGTCATCCATCCCCTCGCCATCGGTGGCCCCTTCCTCACCATTCGTAAGTTTGCCGTGGACCCGTTCACCGCCGAGGATCTGGTCACCAACGAGACCATGACCGCGCAGGTGGTCGATTTCCTGCGGCGCTGCGTCGCCGGTCGTCTGAACGTCCTGGTGTCCGGCTCGACGGGCTCCGGGAAGACCACCATGCTCAACGTGCTGTCGAGCTTCATCCCGGCCAGTGACCGCATCATCACCATCGAGGACGCAGCGGAGCTGCGCCTCAACCAGTACCACGTCGTCAGCATGGAGTACCGCCCGCCGAACCTCGAGGGCAAGGGCGAGGTCACCATCCGCGACCTGGTGAGGAACGCCCTTCGTATGCGCCCGGACCGTATCGTCGTCGGCGAGGCCCGAGGCGGTGAAGCCTTGGACATGCTGCAGGCGATGAACACCGGTCACGACGGTTCGCTCACCACCATTCACTCGAACTCGCCACGAGACACGTTGTCCCGTATCGAGACCATGGTGCTGATGTCCGGGCTCGAGCTGCCGGTGCGCGCCATCCGAGAGCAGATCGCCTCCGCTGTGGACCTCATCGTCCACCTCCACCGGTTGCGGGACGGTACTCGCCGTGTCACTCAGATCACCGAGGTCGTCGGGATGGAGGGCGACGTCGTCACCACCCAGGATCTCTTTCAGTTCGACTACGGCATGGGCCTCGACGAGGACGGCCGGTACCGTGGCCACCTCAAAGCCTCCGGTATCAGGCCCGCCTTCAGCGATGCCATCACCCAGCAGGGCATCGAGTTGGGTCCCGAGTTGTTCCGTCCGGAGCCGATGGCACGGAGAGTGTGATGCGACGCCGCGCGCTCTTGGTCGTCGGGGCGGTGGCAGCCGTCCTCGCGCTCGATGCGGCGCCGGCCTTCGCGCAGGTCGCCGGCGATCCCTCCTCCACGACCATCCTGTTCAAGGTGCTGGCCGTGGCCGGGGGCGCCCTCGCCTTCGCGCTGCTGTTGTACCTGATCTTCGCCAGGGACTCCGCCGTGGAGAGCAACCTCCGTGAGCGGTTGGGCGCCTACGGTGCGGCCCAGGCCGATCGTGGGATCCTCGCGGCCTTTCCCTTCTTGCGCCGGTTCGCCCGCGGGGCCGAGCAGGTGGCGGAGCGTCGCGGGTTCCGGCAGCAGATCGAGACGGCGCTGGAGCAGGCCGACCTGCCGCTCCGGGTCGGCGAGGCGATCATGGCCGCAGGCGGCATCGCCCTCGTTATCGGTGCCATCGTCGGTCTCGTCACCCAGAATTTCACGATCGCGCTCGTCGTCGTCGCGGTCACGATGGTGGTCGCGATGGTCTCCGTGCAGGTGGTGGCCAGCCGGGAGCGCAAGAAGTTCGAGTCGCAGCTGCCCGACACGCTGAACCTCATCTCGACCTCACTCCGAGCCGGGTACTCGCTGCTCCAGGCGCTGGAGGCGGTGGCCTCCGAGGCCCCCAACCCCACTTCGCGAGAATTCGGCCGGGCGCTGTCCGAAGTGCGTCTGGGTCGGAGTCCCACCGACGCGCTCAAAGAGATCGCGGCCCGCATGGAGTCGGTCGATTTCGACTGGGTGGTGCTCGCCATCGACATCCAGCGTGAAGTGGGCGGCAACCTGGCCGAGGTCCTGCAGACCTCGGCGGAGACGATGCAGCACCGCAACCGCCTGCGACGCGAGATTCGGGCACTCACCGCAGAGGGCCGCGTGTCGGCGTTCGTGTTGGGCGGGCTGCCCTTCGGTCTGTTCGCATGGCTGTTCGTCACCAACCGGTCCTACCTGTCGCCGCTCTTCTCGAGCCTCTGGGGAATCGTCTCGCTGGTCGGTGCCCTCCTCCTGATGGTGCTCGGTGTGGTGTGGCTGATCCGCATCGTGAAGGTGGAACTGTGAGCGCCGACCTGATCTTCGCGTTGACCTCGGTGTTCGTCGCGGTGGCTGCCGCCGCGGTCTACGTGGGCAACGGCGTGCTCCGGGCTCAACAGAATGCGAGCCGTCGCCTGGCGTCGCTCCAGACCCGTCGTGAGAACCTCGACGCCTCGTTCGCAGAGCGCGCAGTGGCGCCGGTGGTGGAGCGCTTGGGGAGAGGGGCGCTCCGGTTCACGCCGCAGGGATGGATGGCCCGCACCGAGAAGCGACTCGCGGTCTCAGGTTGGGACAGCCGTATGGATCTCAGCGCGTGGGCGGCAACACGCGTCGTCGCAGCCGTCGGCGGTCTCCTCCTGGGCGTGCTCGTGGCCTTGCTCGTGCCTGAGGTTCCGCGAATCCTTGTCATCTCCGTGTTCACGTTCATGGGCGTCATCGCACCCGAAGCCATGCTCACCCGACGCATAGACGAACGACGCGACGCCATTCAGCGCGACCTGCCGGACGTCATCGACCTGCTCGTCATCAGCGTGGAGGCCGGCCTGGGCTTCGAGGCGGCCTTGGGGCGTGTGGTCCAGACGGTCCCGGGAGAGCTCAGCGACGAGTTCGCCCGGATGCTTCAAGAGACCCGGGTGGGCGTCCGCCGCAATGAGGCCATGCGCCAGCTGGCCGAGCGCACCGACGTCGACGACCTGAATTCGTTCATCCTCGCCATCAACCAGGCGGATACGTTCGGCGTGTCGGTGTCTCGGATGCTCCGCGTGCAAGCGGACGAGATCCGGGTGCGCCGGCGGCAGCGGGCCCAGGAGAAGGCGTTCGCCGCCCCGGTCAAGATGGTGTTCCCGTTGGTGCTCTGCATCTTCCCCTCCCTGTTCGTGGTGCTGCTGGGGCCGGCGGTCATCAACATCTTCGACAAGCTCTTCTAGACCGATGGCGGCCGCGGCGGGCACCGCTCCCGCGGTGGTCTCCGGGCGTCCGTGGTGGCGCCGCCTGACCATCCGCCAGCTCTGGTTCTTGGTGCCTGTGCTCGCCCCGATTGCCACGGTTGCCGGACCCATCGAGGACGGTTCCTTTCTGTGGCATGTGCGGGCCGGCCAGGTGCAGTCGGCTGCAGGTGAGGTGCTGCGTTCCGATCCCTTCAGCTTCACGAGGGCGGGAGAGGCGTGGCGCACCCAGTCGTGGTTGATGGAGCTGTTCTACAACGCCCTCGACGCCCTGTGGAGCGATCTGGCGTGGGTGGCGATGTTCCGGCTGGTGGTGGCCGGCGTCATCATCGCCGCGGTGATGATCGCCGTGTACCGCGTCACCGGATCGCACGTGGTCACGGTCCTTGGCGGCATCCTCACGTTCTGGCTTGGGGCCGCATATTTCGTTCCTCGGCCCGTGATCGGCTCCTCGGCACTCTTGGCGATTCTCGTGCTGACACTGCACCGCAGGCGGTCCTGGGCGATCGTGCCGCTGCTGTGGGTGTGGGCGGCCATCCACGGATCATTCGTGCTCGGTCTGGGGCTGGTGGTCCTGGAAGCGGTGCGCACCCGGCGCCGCGATCTCGGCGAGCTGGCGGTCGTGGGTGCCGTGGCGGCTTCGCTCACCGCTCACGGCCTCGAGGTGTGGACCATCCTGTTCGGCTTTCTCGACAACCGGGAAGCGCTGGAGTTCATCTCCGAGTGGGCCCGGCCTGATCTCACCAGACCGGAGCTGTGGCCGTTCGCCATGGTCCTCGTGGCCATCGGGGTGGCGGCCTATCGCGGGGGCCTGACGCCGCGTGACCTCGTCGTGGTCGTTCCATTCATCCTGTTCGGGTTCAGCAGTCTGAGAGCCGTGTTCCCAGCGTTCGTGGTGCTGATGCCGTACGCGGCGCAGGCGGTGTCGGCGCAGCGGTCGAAGCGTCGGCCAGGCGACGGAAGCCCGGTCCCGGCGGTGATCGGCGTGGCGCTGACGGTTGCGGTCGTGACGGTGGTTGCGGTGGCGCCGCCTCGGCTCGGGGACAAGTTCCCCGTGGCGCTGGTCGCCGAATTGGAAGCGGAGCGACTGCTCCATGACGAGGTCACCGGGGGCTATCTCATCTATGCCAGAGACGACCTCCCGGTGTTCATCGATGACCGAGCCGAGTTGTACGGCCCGGAATTCTTCGCTGAGTTCCTGGCCGGGGAGGCGGGAGAGCTCGACCTGGCCAGCCGGTACGACATCGATCAGGTGCTGGCGGAGAATGACTCCGGCTTCGTCGAACTCTATCGAGGACAGGGATGGCCGATCGTGGCCGAGGGCGGCGGATTCACCCTGCTGCGGCGGCCCTGAAGGTACCCATCTCGGTTCGCTCGTCGGCGACCGCACGCGCGAAAAACGGGGGCGCCGTAGCGCCCCCGTTCCCCTGAACTCTGCGGGGAGAGCTAGTTGATCTCGTCCGCAATCTCGCTGAAGTTGCTGGACACTCCGCTACCCACGAGGTTGATCGCCACAATCGCCACAACGGCGATGAGCGCCACCAACAGGGCATACTCCACGAGGCTGGCTCCTTCGTCGGAAGCAAGCCGGCTCTGGATCTCAGTCCACAGTCGCATCATCTTTGTCTTTCCTCTCTTGGCAGGGATGACCGATCTGAAGCGTATTAGACGCTACCGACCGTGCCAATAGGCCGACAGACCCATATATCGGCACGATCGGGCGAATGGTTGAGGCGAAATCCCCCGGAGTTCGGGCGGTTTTGGTGTCCTGCGGCTCAACTACGGAGCGTGGTCGATGATGCGGACGAAGCGAATCCGCGCGCGCAGAGTGGTATTCAGTCGGGATGATGCAGCCCGAGGCGGATAGCCTCGACGGCCGCCTGGGCGCGATCGGTGATGGCCAGCTTCTCGTAGATGCTCGCCAAGTGGTTCTTGACCGTCTTGCCGGAGATGAAGAGCCGGTCGGCCAGCTCGTCGGTGGAGGTGACCCCGGCCGCGAGCAGCCGAAGCACCTCCCGCTCCCGTTCCGTCAAAGCGGCGGCCCCCTCGTCCAGCACCGGTTGGCGATGGTGATCGAGCACGCTGCCCAGGTCGTCCACGTCCATCAGGTTCTCTCCGGCGGCCACGGCCCGCACCGCGGCGGCGAGATCGGGGAGTGGGCTCGACTTGGAGAGGAACCCTCGGGCATCGGCCTCGATGGCTCGGCGCCGTTGATCTTCGCCGGCGTGCATGGTCACCACCACCGCCGGAGGGGCGCCTCCAAGGCGGCGAAGGGCTTCGATACCATCGATGTCCGGCATCTCGATGTCGACGAGCAGCACGTCCGGAGAGGTGGTGCGGACCTGCTCCAAGAGTGATGCGCCGTCCTCCGCTGTTGCCACCACCGAGATGTCGGGGAGCGAGTCGAGTGCCTGCGAGAGGCCCTCCAGCAGCAGCCGGTGATCGTCGGCGATGACGACGCGGATCACTGACTCCCCCAATGCACCGAGATGGATGTGCCCGAGCCCGGTGAGCTCTCGACGGCGAGGTCGGCGTCGATGCGGGCGGCCCGTTCTTTGATACCGATGAGGCCGAAGTGGCCCTTGTCCACGGCGTTCGGGTCGAACCCGGTTCCGTCGTCACTGATGATGAGCTTCCCTTCGTCTTTGTCGACGAACCCGGCGATGCGAATCGAGGTCGGCCGGGCGTGGCGCATCGAGTTGCGTACGGCCTCGGAGACTATCGCTCCCACCTCGACCGCGATCGAACGCCGCGGGGGTCGACGCTCGTCGATCTCCACGACGAGACCGATGCCGGCGGCATCCACATCGCCTGCGATCGCGTGCACCTGCTGCACGACGCTCTCTCTCACGTCTTCCCGTAGGTCGGCGACGGTCCTTCTGATCTCCTCCACGAGTTCGCTCACCGAGTAACGGATGGTCTCCAACTGGCGGGCCAGCTCCGGGGTGGTCTCGTACTGGTGCAACGACACGTCGAGCGCCAGGCCGAGCGAAGCCAGCTCGGGACCGATCTCGTCGTGCAGGTCACGGGCGAGCCGGACGCGCTCCTCACGCACGGCCCGCTTGGCGATGGTGCGCAACAGCAAGATGTTGTCGAATGCCAACGCCACCGGTCGCAGGGCCTCCAACACGAAACTGCGGTCCTCGCTGCTGAGGGGCTCCTGGCACCAGAGCACCACCTCGCCGACGCGCCGGTCGGCGAGACCGATCTCGAACTCCTCGCGCACCAGGTTGGTGTCCTTTCCTCCCCGGTCGGCGACGAGCACACTGGTTCCGTCTCCTCCATCGATCGCCACCTGTCCCGCGGTGAATGGGAGGGCCAGCGACAGGTCACGAAGCGCCGCCTCACCGACGGTCACCGGATTCAGCTCGGCGGCATCTGCCAGGTCGGCCAGGCTCAGCAGCAGGTTGTTGGCGGCGATGAGACGCTCCACCTGGATGATGTTCTCGACGGACGCGTCGCGTAGGGCGGCGGTCCGTTCCCGCTCCTCGACGAGGATACGCCGCGCCTGGGAGAACGCCACGGCGATGAGCACGTAGACGGCCGTCGACTGGAAGAGTGGGGGTCCCAGGATGTTCTGTCCGAGGGCCCCGACGGTCACCCATAGACCGGCGGCCGCCAACAACGCGGTCTCGAGACCCTCTCGCGTTCCGAGGAATGCGGTGGCGAAGAACACGGGTGCGCCCAAGTACAGCAGGTAGGGGCTGTCGAGGCCCCCGGTGATGGCGATCGCCACGAGGCCGGAGGCCACGCCGAGGACGGCGAGCAACTCGCCGAGCAGGGGAGCGGAGCGAAGAGAGCGCGGCAGCACCTGCAGCGTGAGCACGTAGGAGGCGATGAGCGCCCCCGCACCCACCGTGGAGGGGGTGGCGCCGGCATCGACCGTAGACAGGAACAGCCCCACGAGGAAGGAACCCCACATGAAGACGGTGAGGGTCCAGTCGAATCGGATTTCCCAGGGGTGGGATGCGGTCTCCACGGCCGTCAAGAGTACAGTCGCGACATGGCTCCCACGCCGGATTCGCCTCTCGCCGGCTCGGGTGACGCCACCGAGCCCGACCCTGGCGTGCGCTCCGCACCGGTGAAAGCCCTCGTGTCGGGGGGCATCGGCAGCGGCAAGAGCGCCGTGGCGAGGATGCTGGCGATGCTCGGTGCGCACGTCATCGACGCCGACGCCATCGGGCATGAGATGCTGGCCGGCGTCTGCCACGACGAGGTGGCGCTGCGGTGGCCCGGAGTCGTTCGCGACGGTCGCATCGACCGGGCCGCGCTGGCCGACATCGTGTTCGCGAAGCCGGCCGAGCTGGCGGCGCTCGAGGCCATCACCCACCCTGCGATCGCCGCCCGCATCGCCGAAGAGGTCGAGCGCACCAACGCCCCGGTGGTGGTGGTCGAGATGCCGTTGCTCAAGAACCTCATGGGAGAGGGCTGGCTGCGGATCGTCGTCGATGCCGGGGAAGCGGTGCGGGTGCGGCGGCTGCTGGAGCGCGGGATGCAGCCCGAGGACATCCGGGCCCGGATGATGGTCCAGCCGAACCGGCGAGCTTGGCTCGCCGCGGCCGACGTCGTGGTGGGTAACGACGGCTCCCTCGCCGATCTCGAATCGGAGGTCGCCGCCGTGTGGCGCCGCCTCACCGAGCCGGTGGCCACCTCCGACGCCGGGGACTGAACCGACGATCTGCCTCCCGCGCCTACGCTGGGCGCCATGATCCCGTTCAAGGTCCACTCCGATTTCGCGCCTGCCGGCGACCAACCGGAAGCCATCGACGCGCTGTCCCGTGGGATTGAGGGCGGCGATCGGTTTCAGACGTTGCTGGGCATCACCGGGTCGGGGAAGTCGGCGACGGTGGCCTGGACCATCGAGCGGGTGCAGCGTCCCACATTGGTCCTCACCCCGAACAAGGCCTTGGCGGCGCAGCTGGCGAACGAATACCGGCAGTTCTTCCCGGAGAATCGAGTGGAGTACTTCGTCAGCTACTACGACTACTACCAGCCGGAGGCCTACCTCCCCCAGTCGGACACCTACATCGAGAAGGAGTCGACCGTCAACGACGAGATCGATCGACTCCGCCACTCGGCGACGGCGGCGCTGCTCACGAGGCGGGACGTCATCATCGTGGCTTCGGTGTCCGCCATCTACGGTCTCGGCAGTCCCGAGCAGTACGAAGGACAGCTACTCCGGCTGGTCCAGGGTGTCGAGTACCCGCTGCAAGACGCCATCCGTCGCCTCGTCGACATCCAGTACGACCGCAACGAGGTGAACCTGACCCGGGGCCGGTTCCGGGTGAAGGGTGACACGCTCGAGATCTTCCCCGCCTACGAAGAGACGATCACCCGCGTCGAGTACTTCGGTGACGAGGTGGAACGCATTCTCCTCATGAACCCGGTCACGGGAGAGGTCCTCGACGAGGTCGGCGAGGCGTGGGTGTATCCGGCATCCCACTACGTGTCGTCGCGCGCTCGCCTGGAGTCGGCGATGATGTCCATCGAGGACGAGCTGCAGGAGCAGCTCGCGTTGCTGGAGAAGCAGGGCAAGCTCCTCGAGGCCCAGCGGCTGCGGATGCGCACCGCGTACGACCTGGAGATGATCCGCGAGGTCGGGTTCTGTGCCGGGATCGAGAACTACGCCAGGCACCTCGATGGTCGGGAGGCGGGTGAGCCTCCCTACACCCTCCTCGACTACTTCCCAGACGACTTTCTCACCGTGATCGACGAGAGCCACGTCACCGTTCCCCAGCTCCACGGGCAATACGCGGGGGACAAGAGCCGCAAGGACATCCTGGTCGAGCACGGGTTCCGGCTGCCGAGCGCGAGGGACAATCGGCCGCTGACCTTCGAGGAGTGGTACGACAAGGCCGGCCAGGTGGTCATGCTCTCTGCGACGCCGGCCCAGTGGGAGCTGGACGTCTCGTCTCGCGTCGTGGAGCAGATCATCCGTCCCACCGGGTTGGTCGATCCCGAGGTGATCGTCCGGCCCACCAAGGGACAGATCGACGATCTCCTCGGCGAGGTGAGGGACCGTGCCGACCTGGACCAACGGGTGCTCGTCACCACCCTGACCAAGAAGATGGCTGAGGACCTCACCGACTACCTCCTCGAGGCCGGCCTCAAGGCGCGCTACCTCCACTCGGAGGTCGACACCCTCGAACGGGTCCAGATCCTGCGCGAGCTGCGCCTGGGAGAGTTCGACGTGCTCGTCGGCGTCAACCTGCTCCGGGAGGGGCTCGACCTGCCGGAGGTGTCGTTGGTGACGATCCTCGATGCCGACAAGGAGGGATTCCTCCGTAGCGAGACCAGCCTCATCCAGACCATCGGCCGGGCCGCCCGCAACGTGGACGGCCAGGTGATCATGTACGCGGATGGGGTGACCGACTCGATGCACCGTGCCATCAACGAGACCAACCGGCGTCGTCGGGCGCAGCAGCAGTACAACGAGGAGCACGGCATCGACCCGCAGACGATCCGCAAGCGAGTCTCCGACATCCTCGAGCTGGTGCAGTCCTCGGGGGCTCCGTCCGCCGATCGCCGTGCCCGCGACACCGCACCGCGCCCGTCGCTCGACTTGCCCTTCGAGGACCTCAGCCGGTTGATCCAGAGCCTGGAGGACGAGATGCGCGAGGCGGCCAAGGAGCTGCGGTTCGAGTATGCCGCTCGGCTCCGTGACGAGATCAACGAGCTCCGCCGCGAGCTCCGGGCGATGGCGGAGGCGCTCCACTGATGACGGCGGGCCCGGAACGTAGGTTCCGGCCGACTCCGGTCCCGGCGCTGGTGACGCGGGTCACCGTTGCGCTCATGTCGATGACCGTCGGCTTCGCGTTGGGTGCGTACGCACTGTCCTTGATGGGTCTCTTTCGCCTCGGACCGCTCGTCATCGCCGGGTTCGCCGCCGGCTACTCGCTGTATGTGCTGTGGGGCTGGGAACGCGAGGACGGCGGTATCGCACCGTGGGCGTGGCCGGCAGTGGTGGCAGTGGCGGTGATGCTGTTCCACGGTGTGTTCGCCACCGGCACCGTCATCGTGGGCGACGACCCGGCGGCCCACGCCGCAGCGGCGCGCATGCTCGCCGCCACCGGCGCAACGACTCCCGACCACGCCGACACCCCCTTTGCATCACTCGACGCCGCCGCGCCGCCGGGGTTCGGGGACGGCACCCTGGACGTGCCTCGTCTGTACCCGGCGACTGCCGCCCTGCTGGCGTTCATAGGCGATCGAGGGCTGTTCGTCGCCGGCGCGATTCTGTTGGGATTGGCCACGTGGATGCTGTACGTCTTCGCGGTGCAAAGGGTTCGGTGGGGGGCAGCCGTGATGGTCATGCTGGCAGTCGGCTTCGGGCCACTCGGCCTGTATGCCGCCCGGGACGGTCGCCCCGAGTCGTTCGCCCTGGCTGCCGCCGCGTTCGGCGTGTGGACCCTATCGGTGGCCGAGGACCGCCGGGCGCGAGGCGTCGTCGCCGGTGTGGCCTTGGGTGCAGCGTCTGTGGCCACCACGTCCACGTTGCTCGGGCTCGCTGCACTGGGCGTATACCTGCTGGCGATCGAGGTCGGCGGCTGGCAGTTGGCGTGGATTGCACGTCAACGGCGGCGGGCTTTCGTGGCGGCGGTGATGGCGGGGGCGGCGATCCCGTTGACGCTGGCAGTGGTGGACGCGGTCCCGGCCGAGCGGATGGGAGCGTTGGCGGGCCGTCTGTGGCTGCCGGCACTCGTGGTGTTCGCACTCGGGGTAGGAGCCCGAGTGCTGTACCACCGGCCGATCTCGTTCGCCGAGTCGTTGCAGCGGGTGCCGGGTTGGGTCCCGTCCGTCCTGGTCCTGGTCATCGGCCTCGCGCTCCTCTTGCTGCGGCCCGCCACAGCCGGCAGCGAGGCGGTGGCCGCGGTCGGCGCCGCACAGGCGGCCGAAGGCGTGCCCGTCGACGCCACCCGCACCTATTCGGAGCAGAGCCTGTGGTGGCTGTTGTGGTACGTGTGGCCGGCCACGGTGGTCGCCGGCCTGTTCGGATGGGTGACGCTCGCCTGGCGCAATCTGCGGGGACTCGACCTCGAGTGGAGACCCGTCATGGTCTTCGGGGCAGTGCCGCTGGTGTTCTTGGTACTCGATCCTGGTGTCCTGCCCCTACAGCCCGCGGCTGCGATCGGCTATCTCCCGTTCGTGGTTCCGATGCTCACACTGGGAGCGGCGTGGGTGGTGGATCGGCTCTGGGACGACCCCGGCCAGCCTGCACTCCAGCTGGGGGCGTTGCTCATCGGAACTGCGGTGGTGGGCATGCCTCTCGTGCAGACCGTGCTGGTCTGGGACTACGAACCCCAGCCCGGCGCCTACGCCGCGCTGATGGACCTCTGCGACGACGTCGACGTCGGCGGCGCAGTGGTGGTGGCAGGAGAACCGAGCGGATCCGCAGATCGGCTGGCGTTGCCGCTGGCGGCGTACTGTGAGATACCCGTCATCGGAGTGGTCGAGCTCACGCCCGGTCAGGTGGTCACCCTCGGTATCGACTGGGTCCAGCAGCGAAGAGACCTCAGAGTGCTCACGTATGCGCCCCGCCCAGAGCTGGGCACTGAGCCCCTCGGCAGGTGGCGCTTCGAAGAGCCGGCTCCCACCGTGGAGCGCCCTCCGCGCGACCACATGACGACCTCGTGGGAGCTCCACCTGGCGCCGTGACGCCGGTCCGCGGCGCTGCCATCGGGGCTGGGCCGTGCTCGCCCAGCGAATCTGTCCCTGTCGCGAACTACACTCGTGCCATTCACAAGCGGGTAGAGGACACGTGGCTGCGGACAAGATCGTCGTCAGTGGGGCGCGCGAGCACAACCTGAAGAACCTCACTCTGGAGCTGCCCAGGGAGAGGCTCATCGTCTTCACCGGGCTCTCCGGATCGGGGAAGTCGAGCCTCGCGTTCGATACGATCTACGCCGAGGGCCAGCGCCGCTATGTCGAGAGTCTCTCGGCCTATGCGCGTCAGTTCCTGGGCCAGATGGACAAGCCGGACGTCGACTTCATCGAGGGCCTGTCACCGGCCATCTCGATCGATCAAAAGACGGCCAGCCGCAACCCGCGTTCCACCGTGGGCACCGTCACCGAGATCCACGACTATCTGCGGCTGCTCTTCGCCCGCATCGGCATCCCGCACTGTCCCAACGACGGAAACCCGGTTGCCCGGCAGACGCCGCAGCAGATCGTGGACCAGGTGCTCGAGCTGGAGGAGGGCACCCGATTCCAAGTGCTGGCGCCGGTGGTTCGTGGCCGCAAGGGCGAGTACGAGTCGCTGTTGAAGGACCTCGCCAAGGACGGGTTCAGCCGGGCCCGCATCGACGGCGAGGTGAGGGATCTCACCGAGGACATCCGCCTCGACCGCTACTACCAGCACACCATCGAGGTGGTGGTGGATCGGTTGGTGAGCAAGGAGGGCATCGAGCGCCGCCTCACAGACTCGCTGGAGACCGCGCTGCGGCTCGCCGACGGCGTGGCGGTGGTGGACATGATCGACGGCCCCCAACTCACCTTCAGCCAGCATCTCGCCTGTGATGTCTGCGGTCTCTCGTTCGAAGAGCTCCAACCCCGCAACTTCTCCTTCAACTCGCCGTACGGCGCCTGTCCGGCATGCAGCGGCATCGGCACGCGGTTCCAGGTCGACGCCGACCTGATCGTGCCCCAGCCGGGGCGTTCCCTGGCCGAGGGAGCCATCGCCCCCTGGCAGGGCCGCCACCAAAGTCGCTACTTCAGCCGCATTCTCGAGGCGGTCGCCGCCGAGCTCGGGTTCAGCGTCGATGAACCGTTCGGTGAGTTGCCCTCCAAGGTCCGTACCGTGCTGTTGCAAGGCGCCGGTGACCGATCCTTCACCGTGTCGTACCGGAATCGGTTCAACCGACAGCGCCGCTACCACACCACCTACGAGGGCGCGGTGCCCTGGGTGGAGCGGCGGTACAAGGATTCCGAGTCCGACGCCGTCCGGGAGAACCTGAAGCAGTACATGCGAGAGGTGCCCTGCGACGAGTGTGGAGGGGGTCGCCTCAACCGAGTGTCGCTCGCAGTGACCATCGCCGGCAAGAACCTGTACGACGTGTCGTCCCTGCCGCTTCGCAAGACGGCCGATGTCCTGGAGTCGCTCGATCTGACCGACCGAGAGCGCACCATCGCCGAACGGGTCGTCAAGGAGATCAAGGCGCGGCTCGACTTCCTCGTGGACGTGGGCCTGGACTATCTGACGCTGGCGCGTTCGGCGGCGACGCTCTCGGGTGGTGAGGCGCAGCGGATTCGGCTCGCCACCCAGATCGGCTCCGGTCTCGTCGGGGTGCTCTACATCCTCGACGAACCGTCGATCGGTCTTCATCAGCGCGACAACCGCCGCCTCATCGAGACCCTGCTGCGTCTCCGTGACCTCGGCAACACCGTGATCGTCGTGGAACACGACGAAGAGACCATCCGCAGCGCCGACCACATCGTCGACATCGGGCCGGGCGCAGGTGAGAACGGCGGCCGGATCGTCGCCGAAGGCCCGTTGAAGGGGATCATCGCCGAGAAGACCTCCGTTACGGGCGACTATCTGTCGGGCCGGCGCGCCATCCCGGTGCCGCCGACTCGACGTTCGGGCGCGGGCAACGTCGTCTCGGTGTATGGGGCCGCCCACAACAACCTCAAGGACATCGACGTCGCCTTCCCGCTGGGCACCTTCATCGCGGTCACCGGCGTCTCGGGCTCCGGCAAGTCGTCACTGGTTCAGGAGATCCTGTCCAAGGCGCTCCACTCCGAGCTACAAGGGGCCCGCGCGTTGCCCGGGCGGCATCAGAAGATGACGGGACAGCAGCACGTGGACAAGGTCATCAACATCGATCAGTCGCCCATCGGCCGCACGCCCCGGTCCAACCCGGCCACCTACACCAAGCTGTTCGACCGGGTGCGGGAGCTGTTCGCCTCCACCACCGATGCCAAGGCCCGCGGCTACAAGCCGGGCCGGTTCTCCTTCAACGTGTCCGGCGGGCGGTGCGAGGCGTGCAAGGGCGACGGCACCATCAAGATCGAGATGCACTTCCTCCCCGACGTGTACATCCCATGCGAGGTGTGCAAGGGCCGGCGATACAACCGCGACACGCTGGATGTGCTGTGGAAGGGCCATTCCATCGCCGACGTGCTCGAGATGTCCGTCGACGAAGCGGTGCGGTTCTTCGAGAACCAGCCGCGGCTGCTGCGCATTCTCCAGACCCTGTATGACGTGGGGCTCGGCTACGTGCGACTCGGTCAGCCTGCGCCCACGCTGTCGGGTGGTGAGGCGCAGCGCATCAAGCTCGCCTCGGAGTTGGGTCGCCGCTCCACCGGTAGCACCTTCTACATCCTCGACGAGCCGACCACCGGGTTGCACTTCGAGGACGTGCGTCGACTGCTCGGGGTGCTCCAGCGGCTGGTGGACGCCGGGAACACCGTGGTCGTCATCGAGCACAACCTCGACGTGATCAAGGCCGCCGACTGGGTCATCGACCTCGGTCCCGAAGGTGGCGACGAAGGCGGCCGAGTGATCGCAGAGGGGACTCCCGAGCACGTGGCGACCGTGCCGGAGAGCTACACCGGCAAGTTCCTTCGCGAGGTGCTTGCTCCTGAGTGACTGGGAGGCCCTCGCCGAGTGGTGGGTGTCCGAGGTGGCTGGTGATCCCGCGTACGAATCCGATGTCACCCCGCTGTTGCGGCACGTCATGCCTGCCGGTACCACCGGGCCGGTGCTGGATATCGGGTGCGGCGATGGTCGTGTTCTGCGCGACCTCACCGCAGACGGCGTGGTCGCCTTCGGCTGCGACCTGAGTCAGGCGCTCCTGGTCCGCGCTGCAGCCCACCGGCCCGTCGTGCGATGCCGCCTCCCGTCGCTGGCCTGGGTGGCAGACGCCTCGCTCGAAGGCGTCGTCGCCGTGTTGGTGCTGGAGCACCTGTCGGCGCTGCAGCCGCTGCTCGAGGAGATCCACCGGGTCGTGCGAGCCGGCGGATTCTTCGCGGCGGTGGTCAACCACCCCGCGTACACCGCACCGGGGGCGGGTCCCGTCGTCGACTCGACCGACGGGGAAGTGCTGTGGCGGTGGGGCCCCTACTTCGAGGCGACCCGGACCACGGAGCCGGCCGGAGCACACGCGATGCAGTTCCACCATCGACCGCTCGGTGACCTGCTGGAAACCGCGGCTCGAGCCGGGTGGGGGCTGCGTCGCTTCGAAGAGCGTCCATTGAGCCCTGCCGTGATCGACGCCAACCCGTTGCTGGCAGGACAGGACCGGCTGCCTCGCCTACTTGGCGTCTGTTGGGTCCGGTGATTTCAAGGATTCGGGCGCAGATGCCGATGTTGTAGGTATGGAACATCGTGAATACCTCGTTTCCTACGAATACGGTCATGGCAAGGCGTGGGCCTTCGTGCTGGCCGGGTCGCCCGAAGAGATCGTGGCGGCGGAGCCGGCGCTCGATGTCGTCGCCGAACCGCCGGCGGCATTGACGCCGAGCGATCTGCAGACGCTCCGGTCCACGTGCTTCCGTCTCGACGGGCCGCTGCTGCAGAGCGTGCTCCAGGCGCACCTGCTGCTGGCCGGGTAGCCGAGCCCCATCCGCCGCTGCGCCGTGTCGCGGTCACCGGCGGGGGCCATTTACACTCGGCGCCGATGGTCCGTCGCCCTCCCGACATTCCCGACGCTCCCGGCGCCTACCTGTTTCGCGACCGCAACGGTGCGGTGCTGTACGTCGGCAAAGCCAAGTCACTCCGCAAACGTCTCGCCAACTACTTCACCGTGGGCCTCGAGCCACGAACTCGGTCGATGGTCGACGCCGCCGACTCGGTGGACTGGATCGTCACCGACTCCGAGGTGGCGGCCATCATGCTGGAGTACTCCCTGATCAAGGAGCACCGTCCCCGGTTCAACATCCGGCTCCGGGACGACAAGAGCTTCCCCTACCTGGCGATCACCAGGAACCAGGAGTGGCCCCGCGCCTCCGTGATGCGAGGACGGCGGCGCAAAGGGACCCAGTACTTCGGTCCTTACGCCCACGCCTATGCCATCCGCAACACCCTCGACACCCTGGTGACCACGTTCCCGATCCGCACCTGTAGCGATGCCAAGTTCCGCCGCCACGAGGCGATGGGCAAACCGTGTCTGCTGTTCCACATCGAGCGGTGCTCGGGACCGTGTGTCGGGGAGATCACCCCCGAGGAGTACGCAGCGCACGTGGAGGGCTTGGCGGCGTTCCTCGACGGCGACTCGGACACCGTCGTGGTGCGCTTGACGGCCGAGATGCACTCCGCGGCCGAGGATCTGGAGTTCGAAACGGCGGCGCGGAAGCGAGACCAGCTGCGCGCCGTCGAGAAGGCACTGGCCACCCAAGAGATCGTCACTCGCACCCGTGAGACCTTCGACCTGCTGGCCATCGAGGAGGATCCGCTGGAGGCGGTGGTCCAGGTCTTCCACGTCAAGAAGGGTCGAGTGGTGGGACGGGCAACGAACATCATCGACCGCGTCGAGGACGTCACCACCGAAGGACTCGTGGCCCGCATGCTGCTCCAGCTCTACGGCGGCGAGACGCCACCACCAGAGGTGTTGGTCCCGGTCATGCCGGAGGACCACGAGGTGTGGAGCCAATGGCTGACGGAGCGCCGAGGCGGCCGCATCTCGCTGCGAGTGCCACAGCGTGGAGCCAAGCGTCGGCTCATGGAGACGGCCAGGGCCAATGCCAGGGAGGCGTTCGGCAGACACCGCATGAAGCGCCACCGCGATCACAACTCGCGTGCCAAGGCCATCCGCAGCCTGCAGGACCACCTTGGCCTCGAGCAGCCCCCGCTGCGGATCGAGTGCTACGACATCTCCACCATCCAAGGGTCCGACACTGTCGGCTCGATGGTCGTGTTCGAAGACGGCACGCCGCGCAAGAGCGAGTATCGGCGGTTCAAGGTGCGCACCCTCGACGGTCAGGACGACTTTGCTGCCATGGAGGAGGTGCTGCGCCGCCGCTTCAAGGCCTACGTCGAGCAACGCGACCTACCGGTCGAGGAGCGCGGCAAGTTCGCCTACCCGCCCTCTCTGGTGATCATCGATGGCGGCGCCGGGCAACTCGGAAGAGCGGTGAAGGTGCTCGACGACTTCGACCTCGACATCCCGGTGGCCGGTCTCGCCAAGCGCATGGAGGAGGTGTACCTGCCGGATCGGAGCGAGCCACTGCAGATCCCTCGCGGTGAGGAGGCGCTGTATCTGCTGCAGCGGGTGAGGGACGAGGCGCACCGGTTCGCCGTCGCCTACCACCGCAACCTCCGCGGCAAACGCATGGTGGATTCCATCCTCGACAGCGTGGCCGGCATCGGCCCCACCAGGAAGAGAGCCTTGCTGCGGGAGTTCGGTTCGCTGAAGCGCATCCGGCAGGCCGACGTCGACGAGCTGACCGCCGTCATCCCCGATGCCGTCGCCGCCGAGCTCTACAACGTGTTACATGGGGCACGTGATGATGCGAACGCCGTATGAGACCGCCTTCGGCACGGGCTGGGTCGCCTTCGACGCGGTCGGCATCACCCAGATCACACTTCCGGGGCTGGCCGCTCCCGAGGGCGCGGTGACCGACGCCGTGCCCGAATCCGTTGCTGCCACGGTCGAACACCTCGAGGCCTACTTCTCGGCCGGCTCGACCGGCTGGGACCTCGACGCGGAGAGGCTGGCAGACGCCGCCGGCACCACCGAGTTCACCAGAGCCGTATACCGGGTCGTGGCGTCGATCCCGGCCGGTTCCACGATGACCTACGGCGAGGTGGCAGCCGCCGCCGGACGTCCCGGCGCGGCCCGTGCCGTCGGCGCGGCCATGGCTCGCAACCCGTTCGCGCCCATCATTCCCTGCCACCGGGTGCTCGCCGGCAACGGCGGCCTCGGCGGCTACGGAGGAGGGCTCCCCATGAAGGAGGCGTTGTTGGCGATGGAAGGTGCCATGCTGATCGACGGGGGTGCGAGATGACCGAACAACCTCGCGTGGTGATCGTCACCGGCATGTCCGGTGCGGGTAGATCACAGGCGGCCAACGTGCTCGAAGACGCCGGCTACTTCGTGGTCGACAACCTGCCGCCGTCGTTGATCACCGCCGTCGTCAACCAAGCGGACGTGGCGGAGAAGCCGCGCTACCGGCTCGCAGTGGTGGTCGACACCAGAGGCGGGCTGGACTTCGGTGAGCTCGAGGAGGCCATCCTCAGCCTGCGCGGCCAGGGCGTGGAGACCAGCGTGCTCTTCCTCGACGCCTCGGATGCCGCCCTCATCCGGCGATTCGAAGAGACCCGGCGCCGTCATCCGGTGGATGCCTCGACCCTCAGCCGTAGGATCGCCATCGAGCGCAAAGCGCTCGAAGAGCTGCGCGGCCAGGCAGACATCATCGTGGACACGTCCGACCTCAACGTGCACCAGCTTCGAGACAAGCTGCGGGACGGGTTCACCGGTATCGAGTTCCGGCGATCGATGCAGGTGGATGTCACGTCGTTCGGCTTCAAGAAGGGAGTGCCCCGGGTGCTGGATCTGCTCTTCGATGTGCGGTTCCTGCCCAACCCGCACTGGCAGGAGGAGCTGCGGCCGCTCACCGGGAAGGACGCCCCGGTCCGGGACTACGTGATGTCTCAGCCGGACACTGCGCCGTTCCTGGAGCAGGTCACGGCCATGCTCGAGTTCCTGCTGCCGAAGTACGAAACCGAAGGGAAGTCGTACCTGACCATCGGCATCGGCTGCACCGGTGGTCAGCATCGCTCGGTGGCCATCGCCGAGGAAGTTGCCGGGCGACTGCTCGAGCAGGGCGTCGACGTGTCCGTCGATCACCGTGATCTGCCGTCGTGGGCGGAGGTCGTCGAGTGACATTCTCCGGTTCGTCCGGCCCTCGAATTCCGGAGCTCGCAGACTTCGACGTCGAGCCCGACCCGCTGCTCGAGGCCCTGACCGGGTCCCGGGAGGGTCCGGCCGTGGTGGCGATCGGCGGCGGCCACGGGTTGGCGCAGGTGCTCGGCGCGGTGCAGCGGTATGCGGGAGAGATCACGGCTGTGGTGGGGGTGGCCGACGACGGGGGGTCGTCGGGACGGCTCGTCCCCGCGTCGTCGATCCCGCCGCCGGGTGACATCCGGCGCTGTCTCCTCGCGTTGACACCCGACGAGTCGGTCTGGCGCGACTTGTTCGACTACCGCTTCGCCGACGGCGATGTCGGGGGACACAGCCTCGGGAACCTCCTGCTGCTGGCGCTCGCCGATCGCCAAGGCAACTTCGCCGCAGCGCTGCGGCTGGCAGAGCGCCTGCTCGGCACGGTGGGCTCGGTGGTCCCGGCGGCCGACGCACGGATGCGTCTGGAGGCCGTCATCGATGGTGAAACCGTCGTCGGCCAGGTGAACATCATGCATCGCAACGGCCACATCTCGGAGTTGGCGCTGCATCCGACGGGTATCACGGCATCGGATGACGCCCTGGCAGCCATCGCTGCCGCCGACCAGATCGTGCTCGGTCCAGGCAGCCTGTACACGTCGGTGCTCGCTGCGCTGCTCGTCCCTGGCATCACCGAGGCCATCAACCAGGCGCGGGGGACGCTGGTGTACGTGCTGAATCTGTGTACCCAAGACCCTGAGACGTTGGGCATGGATGCGGCGGCCCACCTCGAGGCGCTGCTCAAGCTGAGTGGTATTCGGCCGCCCAATGTCGCCGTGGCGAACACCGCCCCGGTCCACGTCGAGTCACCGGTCGAGCCCCTCCGCACCGATTCCGAGGTGCTCGAGACCTACGGCGTGGACACAATGAGTACCGCACTCGTCGACCCCAAGGCCGACCATCCCCGGCATGACACGGCGCGGCTCGGAGGGGTGTTGGGTCGACTAGTTTCTCCCTGATCACTCGTCCCCCGAAAGGCTCATCATGCGAGTAGCAATCAACGGCTTTGGTCGGATCGGCCGCAACTTCTTCCGCGCCGCCAAGACCCAGGGCGCCGGCTTCGACATCGTGGCCGTCAACGACCTCACCGATGCCGAGACCTTGGCCTACCTGCTCAAGAACGACTCCGTGCACGGCCGCTTCGGCGGCATCGTCGAGATCCAGGGCGACGAGCTCGTGGTCGACGGCGACCGCTTCAAGGTCTTCGCGGAGCGCGACCCCTCCGCCCTGCCGTGGGGGGACCTCGGAGTGGAGGTCGTCATCGAGTCCACGGGCATCTTCCGCACCAATGAGTCCGCCTCGGCGCACCGTACCGCCGGCGCCGACTGGGTGGTGGTCAGCGCCCCGATGAAGGACCCGGACGTGTCGGTGGTGCTCGGTGTGAACGACGACGCCCTCGATCCCGCCACCCACAAGATCATCTCGAACGCCTCGTGCACCACCAACTGCGTGGCACCGATGGTGAAGGTGCTCGACGACCAGTTCGGCATCGAAAACGGCATGTTCACCACCGTGCACGCCTACACCAACGATCAGGTGATCTTGGATCTGCCGCACAAGGACCCGCGCCGGGGCCGAGCCGCCGCGGCCAACATCATCCCGACCTCGACAGGTGCAGCCTCGGCGGTCGGCAAGGTGCTGCCGGCGCTCGCCGGGAAGTTCGAGGCGAAGGCGCTCCGTGTGCCCGTGCCGGACGGGTCGATCACCGATTTGGTGGTGAACGTCCGCACGGACGTCGACGTGGCCGCCGTCAACGGTGCATTGAAGGATGCCGCCGCGGGACCGCTCAAGGGCATTCTCCGCTACACGGAGGATCCGTTGGTGTCGACTGACATCGTCGGTGACCCGCACTCGTGCATCATCGACGGCGAGTTCACCTTGGTGAACGGCAGTCGACTGGTGAAGGTGTTCGGCTGGTACGACAACGAGTGGGGATACTCGAGCCGGCTCGTCGATCTGGTGGCGAAGCTCGGAGCGTGAACCTCCCCACTCTCGACGACCTCGGCGCCGACGTCAGCACCGTCCTGCTGCGCGCCGACCTCAATGTCCCGCTCGAGGCGGGTCCGGACGGAGCGGTGGTCGTCGCCGACGACTACCGCATCCTTCAGAGCCTGCCCACGATTCAGGAGCTGCGTTCACGCGGCCTGGTCGTCGTGGTCGCCAGCCATCTCGGGAGACCGTCGGGGCCGGATGCATCGTTGCGGATGGATCCGGTGGCGGCACGCCTGGGTGAGTTGGGCGGGTTCCAGGTGAGAAAGGTCGACGACGTGGCCGGCGACGAGGCCGCCGCCGCCGTGGCTGCGGCCGAGCCGGGTCAGGTGATCGTGCTGGAGAACACCCGGTTCGAAGCGGGGGAGAAGCAGAACGATGCGGATCTCGTCGACCGCCTCGCCGCGCTGGCGGATGCGTTCGTGCTCGACGCGTTCGGTTCGGCGCATCGGGCCCATGCGTCCACCGTCGGCATCGCCGAACGCGTTCCGTCGGTCGCCGGGCGTCTGCTGCAACGGGAGCTCGACGCCTTCGGCCGGCTGCTCGAGGGGCCGGACCGCCCCTTCGTCGTGGTGCTCGGTGGTGCCAAGGTGGCCGACAAGCTGGCCGTGATCCAGCATCTGCTTCCCAAGGTCGACGCAATGCTCATCGGGGGCGGCATGTGCTTCAGCCTGCTCGCGGCGCAGGGTCACGAGATCGGCGACTCGTTGCTCGATGCCGAGCGGGTACCCGTGCTGCGCGAGCTGCTGGATTCGCCAGATGGTGACAAGATCCTGCTCCCCACCGACATCGTGGTCGCCGAGGAATTCGCCGCCGACGCCCTGCACCGGGTCGTGCCGGCCACCGCCATCCCCGGCGGCACCATCGGACTGGACGTCGGGCCGGAAACCGCAGCCCGCTTCGCCGGTGTCATCACCGATGCCGCCGACGTCTTCTGGAACGGCCCGATGGGCGTGTTCGAATGGGGACCGTTCCGGTCCGGAACCGTCGCCGTCGCCGAGGCCGTTGCCGCGACTCCGGCCCACACCATCATCGGTGGGGGTGACTCCGTGGCGGCAGTGCGCGAGCTCGGCTTGGAAGACGGCGTCGATCACGTGTCCACCGGAGGCGGGGCCGGGCTCGAGCTGTTGGAGGGCCGGGAGCTTCCCGGGGTTGCCGCGCTGGCGGCCTGGGTATGAAGCCGTGGCCGCCTCACCGGGTTCGACGAGCACAGGAGACACCGTGCGCAAGGACATGATCGCCGGCAACTGGAAGATGCATGCCACACATCTGGATGCCATCCAGATGATCCAGAAGCTCTCGTACCGGCTCGACTATCCGGACTACCAGCGGGTGGAGGTCGTGGTGTGCCCGCCGTTCACCTCGCTCCGGTCGGCGCAGACCGTCATCGAGAGCGACCATATTCCCATCGCCCTCGGAGCCCAGAACACGCACTGGGAGGAGCAGGGCGCCTTCACGGGCGAGATCTCGCCGGCGATGCTCGCCAAGCTGTCCGTGTCGTACGTGATCGCGGGACACTCCGAGCGCCGCACGCTCTTCGGCGAGGACGACCCAACGGTGAATCGCAAGGTGCGGGCGATTGTGGCGCACGGCATGGCACCCATCCTCTGCGTGGGGGAGAGCCTCGACGAACGCGAAGCGGACGATACCGAGTCCCGGGTCGAGGCCCAGGTACGAGCCGGTCTCGATGAGCTCGACGCCGACGCCGTGGCGCGCGCCGCCGTGGCCTACGAACCCATCTGGGCGATCGGCACCGGCCGCTCGGCCGACCCGGACGATGCCGGCAAGGTGACCTCCTTCATCCGGAGCGTGATCGCCGATCAGTGGGGAGACGCCGCCGACGCGATCCGGATCCTCTACGGCGGATCCGTGAACGCCGGCAACATCGCGGCGTTCATGGCCAAGCGCGACATCGACGGTGCGCTGGTGGGCGGTGCGTCACTCGACCCGGACGCCTTTGCATCCATCATCCGGTACTGGGTGTAGGCATGCCGATCCCTCTCGTCCTCATTCGTCATGGGCAGAGCACCTGGAACCTGGAGAACCGGTTCACCGGATGGACCGATGTGGGGCTCACGGAACAGGGCGTGGCCGAAGCTCGCGAGGCCGGCCGGCTGTTGGCGGCCGACGGCTACCGGTTCGACATTGCGCACACCTCGGTGTTGGTGCGCGCCATCGACACGCTGCATCTCACGCTGGACGTGCTCGACCAACTGTGGATCCCCGAACGCAAGAGCTGGCGCCTCAACGAGCGCCACTACGGGGCGCTCCAGGGGCTCAACAAGAAGGAGACCGCAGACGAGCACGGCGACGAGCAGGTGCACATCTGGCGCCGCAGCTACGACGTGCGGCCGCCGGCGCTCGATCGTGACGACCCGCGTCATCCGGCGCATGACGAGCGGTATCGGTGGATGCCTCCGGATCTGCTGCCGGCGTCGGAGTGCCTCGCCGATGTCGTAGACCGGATGTTGCCCTACTGGTACGACGCCATCGTGCCCGATCTTCGTGACGGCAAGCGCATCGTCATCTCGGCCCACGGCAACAGCCTGCGTGCCCTGGTGAAACACCTCGATGGCATCTCGGAGGACGAGATTCCGTCGCTCAACATTCCCACGGGGATCCCGCTGGTCTACCAGCTCGACGACGATCTGCGTCCCATCTCCAGCGGGTATCTGGGCGACCCTGAGGCGGCAGCCGCCGCCGCCAAAGCCGTCGCCGACCAGGCGCGTTGACCCCACGTACTCGGCCGCCGCGCCGTCGACGCGGGGTGCCGGATTGACTTGCACCGTGGAGCGCCCTCGTCCATACTTGTCGCTCAGCAAGGCCCGCTTCGTAGGCGGGTCCTCGTGTGAGAAAGGGGTCCCCGTTGTTGGCTGGGATCGTCACAGTGTTCCACGTGCTCGTGTCACTTCTGCTCATCTTCCTCATCCTCTTGCATTCGGGTAAGGGAGGAGGCATGTCTGAGGTGTTCGGGGGCGGGATGTCGACCGGCCTCGCCGGTTCGACGACCGTCGAGAAGAATCTCGACCGGATCACAGTGGTGGCATCTGTCCTCTTTGCCTTGACCACGCTTTTGTTGGCGTGGATTTGGAATTGAGTTCGTCGAAGACGAACGGCCGCTGACGGCACCCGAACACGAAACAGGAGGCAATCAACTTTGACGCGTATCTTGCGAAATCGCAGCGTCGTGTGGATCGGCCTCGTCCTTGCCCTTGCTCTCGTCGCAGCCGCGTGCGGCTCGACCGACGACGACACGGGTCAGGAGGAGACCACCACCACGACCGAGGCACCTGCGGAGACGACCACGACGGCCGCCCCCACAGAGACCACCACCACCGAGGCGACCGAGCCTCAGAATCTCAAGGCCTACGGCGGCGAGGTCGTGGTGGCCGACGACCAGGAGCCCCCGACGCTCAACCCGTTCGTTCCCGGCGGTGACAACTTCATCGTCTCGATCGTCGGCCAGGGCTACCACGTCGGTGCTCAGGAGATCGACGGCTTCACCCTGGAGCTGATCCCGGAGGTGCTCACCGAGCTCCCGACGGTCAGCAACGGCGGCGTCGTGGTCAACGACGACAACACCATGACGGTGAAGTACCAGATCAAGGACGAGGCCCAGTGGGCGGACGGCACCCCGATCTCGGGTGATGACTTCCAGTTCACGCTCGACACGATCATGAACCCGGATCTGCCCACCACCAAGGCCATCTACGAGGACATCGTGGAGTCGACGGCGGGCCCGAAGACCTTCGAGTACACCATGGCGGCTCCGACCGTCCAGTACGAGCTGATCTTCGGCACCCTGATCCCGAAGCACGACGTGGAGGGCTCGGACTTCGTGAACGACTGGAACGACACCATGTGGGTGTCGGGCGGTCCGTTCGTGTTCTCCGAGTGGCAGAAGGGTGAGTTCGTGAAGCTCACTCGGAACGACAACTACTGGAAGAGCGATCCGGAGACGGGTCAGCAGCTGCCGTACCTGGATGCGGTGATCTTCCGCTTCATCCCGGAGACCGAGGCCATCATCACCGCCTTCCGCGGTCGTGAAGTCGACATCATCCAGCCGCCGCCGGCGACTGAGACCATCGAGACGCTGCAGGCGCTCGAGCCCGAGGGTGCGGTGGTCGAGGTCCTCAGCGGTCCGGTGTGGGAGCACTTGAACTTCCAGTTCGGGCCTGAGCGTCTCAGCCGGAACCCGGACTCGTCCAACGAGCACCTGAAGTACCGCCAGGCGGTGGCTCACGCCATCGACAAGAACCTCATCGTCGATGAGATCCTTGCCGGTCAGGTGGAGCCGCTCGACTCTTACGTCGAGGCCTTCAGCCCGGGCCTGTCGAACTTCAGCTGGGACCAGTACGACTACAACCCCGAGGGCGCCAGTGCGCTGCTCGACGAGCTGTGCACCGACCTCGGTCGTGACTGTGCTGCGAATCCGATCTCGACGGTCTTCTCCACGACGTCCAACAACGACGCTCGTGTGAAGCTGTCTGAGTTGTTCGTCGACATGTTCAGCGACGTCGGCATCGCCTACGAGAACCAGCTCGAGGACTCGCAGCTGTTCTTCGGTGAGACCCTGGAGAACGGTGTCTGGGACCTCGGCGAGTGGGCGTGGGTCGGATCGCCGGGCCTCGGTGGTCTGATCTCCATCCACGACGTGTTCGATCCGGAGGCTCCGCCGCCGGATGGCTCGAACTTCTACCGCTGGGGCACGCCGGACTCGTCGGTCATCGACGATGCCTCGGCCCGCTACGCGGAGGTTCGTGATGCCATGAACGCCACCGTCGACGACCAGGAGCTGGCTGTCCTCATCACAGAGGCAGAGAAGATCCTGGCCGACAACGTCGTCATCATCCCGCTCTACGCCCGTCTCGTGACGGCGGCAGTGTGGGGCGACGAGGTCGGTGGCTTCAAGCACAATCCGACCCAGGCCGGCCACACGTGGAACCTGGAGAGCTGGTACCGCACCGACCTCTAGGTGGTGTGTGCGTCGGTCCAGAGTGACCGACCGTGACCTGAGGGAAGGGGCCCGCCTCGGCGGGCCCCTTCTGCGTATGTCGAAGTCCAAGTCCGAATTCCGTAGTCCGAAGTCTGGTGTTCGAACGCCCGCTCCACGGACTGGGAGATCGGAGAGTCGTGTGACGGCACGACGAGTCGGGCTTTTCCGATGGCGGGCAGCCATTCTCCCTATGCCTGTGCGTGAATCGGTATAGTGGCTCCACCAGAGCCGGAGGCGGTGTCGATATGTTGGCGTACGTGATTCGTCGTCTTGTGTACGGGCTGATCACGTTGCTCGCGCTCAGTGCGGTGGTGTTCACGCTCCTGCAGCTGGGCGGCGGCTCTCCCATCGACCGCTTACGCCTCAATCCCCGCATCCTGCCGGAGTACCTCGAACAGCTCACTGAACGCTACGGCCTCGACAAGCCGGGCTATGTCCAGTACTTCACGTGGCTGGGCAAGTTCGTCTGGCCGAAGCAGATCGCGGTGAGTGGCATCGCTCCATGGATCGCCCTCATCGGCGCCGGATTGGCCAGCTACTTCATCGGCTATCGCCTCAAGGTGCGTGAGGGACTGCCCAAGATCACGAAGTGGATCGGGATGGCCCTGGTCTGGCTCGTGGCCATCTGGGTGTTCTGGAGCGGGTTCACGGTCATCCTGGACTGGGGCGACTCGTTCCGCGGCGACGGGCCGGTGTTCGAAGACGTCACGCTCGCCGCCGGAGCCACGTTCCGGCTCGGCATCGCCGCCCTCAGCATCGCCCTGATCGTTGGTATTCCACTGGGCATCTACCAGGCGACCAAGCAGTACTCGTTCTTCGATCAGGTGGGTACCACGTTCTCGTTCGTTGCCTTCTCGACCCCCATCTTCATCATCGGTTTGGGCCTCCAGTTGCTCCTTGGTCTGTACCTCGAGCGGTGGACGGGGGTGAAGTTCTTCTTCACGGCGGGGATGACCAGCCCCAACTACTCCGACCTCAACTTCTTGCAGCAGATGGGCGACATCGTGCGCCACCTCGCACTGCCCGCCGTGTCGATCGCCGCCATCTCGCTCGCCGGCTACTCGCGCTTCCAGCGGGCGTCGATGCTCGAGGTGTTGCACAGCGACTATCTGCGCACCGCCAAGGCCAAGGGGCTTCCACGGCGCAAGGTGATCCTCAAGCACGCCCTCCGCAACGCCATGATCCCGATTGTCACCTTGGTGTCGCTCGACGTCGCCTTCGTCATCGGCGGCGCCATCATCACCGAGTCGATCTTCGGATGGCCGGGCGTGGGACGCCTCTACATCGACGCGATCAACGCCGTCGACTACCCGGCGGTCATGGCGGTGGTGATGGCCATCGGCATCGCCGTTGTGGTCATGAATATCGTGGCCGACATCCTCTACGGCGTGCTCGATCCTCGCGTCCGCTATGACTGATCACGACGCCGAGACACTCGCCATCGACGAGGTCGAAGGCGTATCAGTAGAGCCGGTCAGTCAGTGGGACTTGTTCATCACGCGTCTGCGCCGGCACCGACTGGCGATGATCAGCGCCCTGGTGTTGCTGTTCGTGGGGATCGTTGCGTTCTCGTCCCCGTTGTTCACCTGCCCGGAGGATCAAGCCGAGTGCGGCAAGACCCTCCCGCACTACACCGACCAGCTGATCGGCGACGACGGTCGCGTGCTCGTCAACATCGCACCACGGGGCGAGCTGCCGTTCGGCACCGACGAGCTCGGCCGTTCGGTGCTGTCCCGCGTGATCCACGGCGGGCGCGCCAGCCTGACGGTAGGCATCGTCACCGGCCTCATCGTGGCGCTCCTGGGAACGGTCGTCGGAGCGCCTGCGGGGTACTACCCGGGGGCGGTCGATCAATCGCTGATGAGATTCACCGACCTCGTGCTTGGCCTGCCGCTGCTGCCCGTCGCCATCGTCGTCGGGCGCCTCTTACCCGAGCTGAGGTTCCTACCCGACTTCCTCAGGGAGGGCCCATGGGGGATCGCCGTGCTGCTGGGCCTCTTGCTGTGGGGCAGCCTGGCGCGAATCGTTCGTGCCGAGTTCCTCTCCCTTCGCGAGAAGGAGTTCGTCGAGGCGGCTCGTGCCGCCGGGGCCCAGGATCGGCGCATCATCTTCCGGCACATCCTCCCCAACGCCATGAGCCCGATCATCGTGCAGACCACCCTCATCGTGGGCTCGGCCATCGTCATCGAGGCGGCACTGTCGTTCCTCGGTTTTGGGGTGCGGCCCCCGACGCCCACGTGGGGCGCCATGGCCTCGTCGGGCTCCGGCGTCGCGTTCCGCGGCTTCTGGTGGGAGCTCATGTTCTCGGGATCCGCTCTGGTGATCACCGTGCTCTCCGTCAACTTCATCGGTGACGGTCTGCGAGATGCGCTCGACCCCACCCAGACCATCGAGCGGAAGTAAGGGAGCCGTGGCCGACCCGCTGCTGAACGTCGAGGATCTGCGCACGTATTTCTCCACCGAGGAGGGCATCGTGCGCGCGGTGGACGGCATCTCGTTCAGCCTGATGCCTGGGGAGCGCCTCGGAGTGGTGGGGGAGTCGGGATCGGGCAAGTCGGTGACCGCCATGTCCATCATGCGGCTCATCGAACCGCCCGCAGGTGAGATCGTCACCGGCAAGATCGAGTTCGAGGGGACCGATCTCCTCGCGCTGTCCGACGAAGAGATGTCTCATGTGCGCGGCTCCAAGATCGCCATGATCTTCCAGGATCCGATGACCTCGCTGAACCCGGTGTTCACGGTGGGAGACCAGCTGGTCGAGACCATCATGTTGCACCAGCCGGTGAACCGCCATGACGCCATGGAGATCGCGGCGAAGGCGCTCGACGACGTCCAGATCCCCAACGCCCACGACCGGCTCGACGACTTCCCCCACCAGTTCTCCGGCGGCATGCGGCAACGGGTCATGATCGCCATGGGCCTGTCGTGCAACCCGCAGCTGCTCATCGCAGACGAGCCGACCACCGCCCTCGACGTGACCACGCAGGCTCAGATCATGAGCCTCATGCTCGACCTGGCCGCCGACCGTGGCACCGCCGTGATGCTCATCACCCACGACCTCGGAGTGGTGGCGGGCTTCTGCGACAACGTGCAGGTGATGTATGCAGGCGGCATCGTGGAGAAGGGGACCGGCGACGACGTGTTCTACCGGCCCCAACACCCCTACACCTGGGGCCTGCTCGGCTCCATGACCCGGCTCGACGAAGAGCAGAAGCACCGCCTCCATTCGATCCGTGGTGCGCCACCGTCGGTGATCAACCTTCCTGCCGGATGCAGGTTCCGTCCCCGATGCGACTTCGCCGTGGACGTGTGCCTGCAGAAGGTCCCCGCCCTCCAAGATCTCGGCCATGGCCAGAGCGCCGCCTGTCACCGCGCCACCGAGTTGGATCTGGCGTCCAGCGCGGCGGCGGAGGCCGGGCAGTGACCGACTCCGAACGCGTATCCGCATCGGTGCCGGCTCCGGGGGCCGGAGGCATGATGTCGGCGAACCTCCCGGCAGACGTGCTGCTCCGCGTCGACAACCTGGTCAAGGAGTTCCCCATCAACCGGGGCATCTTCTTCAAGACGCAGGTGGGTGCCGTCCAGGCCGTCTCCGACATCTCCTTCCAGATCAAGCGGGGAGAGACGCTGGGGCTGGTGGGTGAATCAGGCTGTGGCAAGTCCACCACCGCCCGATCCATCCTGCGGCTCCTGGAACCCACCGCCGGGCAGGTGTGGTTCGCCGGCGAGACCGATGCCGAGGGTGAGCCGCTACCGGCCATCGACATCGCCTCGGCCGACAAGGGCAGCTTGCGCAGGCTGCGGCGCAAGATGCAGATCGTCTTCCAGGATCCCTATGCGTCGCTGAATCCACGCATGACGGTGGCCGGCATCGTGTCCGAGCCGCTCGTGGTGCACAACATCGGGACGAAGGAAGAGCGACTGACGAAGGTGAAAGAGCTGCTCGAGGTGGTGGGCCTGAGCCCTGAGCACACCAACCGCTATCCCCACGAGTTCTCGGGTGGCCAACGCCAACGCATCGGCATCGCCAGGGCCCTGGCTCTCAACCCGTCGTTCATCGTCCTCGACCAGCCGGTGTCGGCTCTGGACGTGTCGATCCAGGCGCAGGTGCTGAACCTGTTGGACGACCTCCAAGAGGAGTACGGCCTCACGTATCTGTTCATCGCCCACGATCTCTCGGTGGTGCGACACATCTCCGATCGGGTGGGGGTGATGTACCTCGGTCGCCTGGTGGAGCTCGCCGATCGCGACACGCTGTACAAGGAGCCGATGCATCCGTACACCCACGCCCTGCTGTCCGCCGTCCCGATTCCCGATCCGCAGCTGGAGCGGGAGCGGCAGCGCATCATCCTGGAAGGCGACATCCCGTCGCCCGCCAACCCGCCCTCGGGGTGTCGGTTCCACACCCGGTGTCCCATCGCGGAGGCGCCCGGAGTGTGCTCCGAGGTCGTCCCCGAGCTCACCGAGATGTCTCCCGGTCACCTCGTCGCCTGCCACTTCCCCGAGGTCAAGCAGCTCCTCTGATCCGGGCTGGTCCCTCCAGCGTGGCCCTTCACGCCATGGAGGCTGTGCGTGCCGCCTTCAGCGTGGCCGAGATTCGGCTCACTCTTCGCCGAACGTGACGTAGGTCCGGTCCCGTCTTCGTAGCCCCCAAGCGAGGTGCGGACTTCGGACTTCGGATTGCGAGCCTGCAAGGTCCCGGCGTATGAGAGGTCCTCAGCCGGCATCTGGCATCTGGCGTCTGGCGTCGAGCCGGGCGGTATACTTCCGGCCCCCTCGAATCCGAGGGCATTCCCCCGTCGGAGTGGCGGAATTGGTAGACGCGCTAGGTTGAGGGCCTAGTGGGAGAGTATCCCGTGGAGGTTCGAGTCCTCTCTCCGACACTGCGCCTCGGCCTTTCGGCCGAGGCGTTGCAGTTTCGCTTCGCGAAACTGCTGCCACGACCTGCGAAACTGCTGCTCCTGTGCCTGCGCCTCGGCCTTTCGGCCGAGGCGTTGCAGTTTCGCTTTGCGACACTGCTGCGCTGCGCCTCCGCTTTCGGCCTACGTTCTTGCGAGACTGGTCTGCGTGCGTTGCGTGCAGTCCGTCCTGGTTGTGAAGGGGTGACCGCTCCATGACCGCCGTCAGCGGGGGGTTGCTCGTGTATCGGTGGGTCGGTACTGATGTCGAGGTCCTGATCGCCCATCCCGGCGGGCCCTTCTGGTCCCGGAAGGACGAAGGGGCCTGGTCGATACCGAAGGGTGAGATCGATCCGGCGGAGTCACCTCGCGACGCCGCGCTGCGGGAGTTCGCCGAGGAAACCGGGTTCGAGCCCCCATCGGGTCCGCTGCGCGATCTCGGCTCCGTCACGCTGAAGTCGGGCAAGGTGGTGTCGGCATGGGCCGCAGAGGGCGACTACGACCCGGAGGCGCTCCGACCGGGGACGTTCGAGATGGAGTGGCCCCCGCGATCGGGGCGCACAAGCCGGTTCCCCGAGATCGATCGAGTGGCCTGGTGCAGCCCGGCCGAGGCCAGGGTGAAGCTCAACCCGGCTCAGGTGGAACTGGTGGAACGCCTCCTGACGGCTCTCGGAGGCGCCTGAGCCGATTGAGGGTCAGTCGATGGAGCCGGACACCTTCTGGCGCTTGTGTCGTGGCAGCGGCTCGTGCACGACCACCGTCGAGTTGTCCGGTGCCGGCCGCGGGTCGCTGTCGACGACCTCTTCGACGTCACGCTCCAGGGGCATCCCCCACAGCGGGGTGAACGCCATCGCGATCGCAATGAGGATGACGAGGACCGAACCACCGACGTACACCGGTGTCAGCCCCACCCGCTCTGCGATGGCGGCGCCCACGATGGCTCCTGCCGGGAGCCCGGCGAAGCTCACGGTGCGCGAGGCCGCTACGACCCTGCCGAGCAGCGAATCCGGCGTGAGCTTGAGGCGCATGGTGAGGAACGCAACATTGACCCATGCGACGCCGCTCATGGCGATGCCGGCCGGAACCACGGCCCAGAAGGACGTGGCGAATCCCACGGCGATGAAGCCGGCACCCAGGAGCAGCACGCCGACCACGAACATCCGGCCGAGCGGAAGGCGGCGCGCGACCTTCGGGGCGAGGGCGACGCCGACTGAGGCGATGAGGGCCACCAGGGCGAAGAACACGCCCACCTCGGCCTCGGCGCGAAACACGGTCTGCAGCCATCCCGGCCACTCGAACATGCCGGCGATGCGCTCGGTGACCAACAGTACGAGCAGGGCCTCGAGCGGTGCAAACGTGAGGTTCACGGCGAACGCTCCGATGGTCGCCGACCGCAGCCGACGCTCCGACCACAGGAAGCGCAGCCCGGCCTGCAGCTCCTGGACGAACTTGGCTCGAGGGGAGGTGCGCTTGGCCCGCAGCGATCGGAGTCGGGTCAGGAACAGGGCGGACACGAAGAACGTGGCCGCATTCACATAGAACGCCACCGCAAACCCGCCTCCAAAGCTCACCAACATGCCACCCGCCGCCGGGCCGAGGGTGATCGCCAGCGTCTGCGCCAGCTGCAGCCTCGAATTGGCGGTGACCAGGAGCTCCTTGGGGAGCGCGGTCGGCAGCAGCGCCTGCAGACCCGAGTCGAACAGCACGCTCATGCTGCCGACGACGAACGCCACCATGATGACCATCGCCAGGGATTCCGCCCCCGTATGCACTGCCAGGCCCAGCAAGGCGAACGCGGCGGCGCGCACCAGATCGGCGCTGATCAAGGTCGGCCGCAGGCGTACCCGGTCGAGTACCACGCCGGCGGCGAACCCGAAGAGCAACACCGGCACGATCTGCGCCGCGGCGACCTGGCCCAACGCCAGGGGTGAGTCGGTTCTGGCCACCACGAGCAAGGGCAGCGTCAGAAATGCGATGTAGTCCCCGAGAAGGGAGATTGCCTGCCCGGCGACGATCGGGGTCAGGTTCCGCTTGGCGCGAGCCGTAGCCTTGATGTCTACGAAGCCCTGCTCCGTGTGCATTGGCCGCATAGTAAATGCCAGAAGGTGGGGGGAGCAATGCGGCCGTATGAACCGACTCGGCGTACCGGAGTCGACGGACATACACTCGGGCACCATGACCGACCCGACTCAGACGCTGGCCATCTTCCCGCTGCAGCGCGTGTTGGTCCCCGGTGAGCTCATGGTGCTCCAGGTGTTCGAGCCGCGCTACCACCGCATGCTCGCCGACATCGAGGACGACCGGTTCGGCGTCGTGCTCATCCGGTCGGGATCGGAAGTGGGCGGCGGGGCGGACTACTTCGAGGTGGGGACCTACGTGCGGATTCTCGAACGGCGGGCCACCGACGATGGTCGCGAGTTCCTCGCTCTCCTCGGTGATGGCCGATTCCGCATCGAGCGCCACCTCGACGGGACACCGTACCCGCGGGCCACCGTGGTGGCCCTTCCGGCCTCCGTCGGAGGCGACGGAGTCGACGTCGACGAACTGAGGGACCTCGTGGTGAAGCGGCTTCGTCGGTATCTGGGCCTCCTCGCCGAACTCGGCTCCGGCGGCGACATCAACGTCGAGATCGACACGGATCCCGTGGTGGCCTCCTTTCAGGTAGCCTCGCTCATGCGGCTGGCCGCTCCGGAGCGTCAGGATCTCCTGGAAATGGAGACAGCCACGAGCCGCTTGCAACGTCAGCTATCGATACTGGAGAGGGAGGCGGACTTGCTCCAGCGCATCTTGGGATCAACGAGCGATGCCGACTGAACTTCCCGACCTGATTCGCGAATTCATCGAGATGGCGCGTGCGTATCTCGAACAAGAGACCGTGGCGCCGGCCAAGCGCCTGGGTCGGTTCGCCGCGTTCAGCGTGGGCGCCGCACTGGCGTTCGCATTTGCCGCGCTCTTCCTGTCGGTCGCCCTCGGACGCTTTCTCATCGACCTGCTGCCTGACGGCCCCTACTGGAGCGCGCTCGGGTATCTGTTGGGCGCAGTGTCGTTGGCGATCATCGCCGGCATCGTCTTCAAGGTGACGCAGTCACGCGCCAAGGAGGTCCAGGTATGAAGGTGGAGCGCAGCGACCTCGAGGCGAAGCTGCAGGAGATCCAGGGTGTCGTCGAAGAGACCCGCGAGGCGGCCAAGTCCCCGGCGGTGTTGATCGCGGTCGGGGTCGTCGTGGTGGTGGCCGTTGCGTTCCTGATTGGCCGCCGCAAGGGCAAGAAGGCCGGCAAGACTCGGGTCGAGGTCTACCGGATCTCCAAGTAGCGGGGAATGCTGCGGCCGACGTCGCTCAGTCGTCCGGATCGTGGACCACGCGGAGCTCCACGATCTGGCCCTCCTTGATCGTCTGGCGATATATGCGTTCCTTGGCCGGACCACGGCGTTTGCGGATCGCACTCAGGATGACCGCGGCGGTTCCCAGCCCGGCGAGCCCCGGCTGGCCGCGGCGCAGTCCGCCCGTGAGGGCTCGCCAGCCGAGAGCAGCGGCGCCGAGGGCCGGCAGATTGACGCGGCGCAAGATGAAAGCGAGCAACGAAGCCACGGGTGCAGCCTAGATCGTCGGGTCCGGGTCGAACCGGGACCGTGCCTAGAGTGGGCGTATGTTCCGGCATCGAGAGAAGATCATCGTGGTCATGGCCATCATCGTGGTGGTCGGCCTCGTCGGCAGCGTCATCCTCCCGTTCGTGCTCTGAGCCGGCGTGCGTTCGTTCGCCGCGGGCGACGCCTGCCTCCTCGTCGACCACAAAGGCCATCGCTACCTGCTGCGCCTCGATCCTGGTCGCGACTTCCACTACCACCGCGGCTCGTTGTCACACTCCGAGATCATCGGCTCTCAGGACGGGAGCATCTTCTACTCGAGCAACGGCGGCCGTCTCGTGGCGCTGAGCCCCACCTACGCCGACTACGTCCTCAAGATGCCGCGTGGTGCGCAGGTGGTCTATCCCAAGGACTCCGCCCAGCTGGTCATGTGGGGCGATGTCGGTCCCGGGTCGGTGGTACTCGAGGCGGGCACCGGTTCTGGAGCGCTGACGATCGCGTTGGTACGCGCCGTCGGCGTCTCGGGTCGCGTGGTGAGCGTCGAACAACGCGAGGACCACCTGGCACACGCCAGGAAGCGCATCGAGGAGTTCTTCGGCGGCCTTCCGGCCAATCTGGAGCTTCGCACCGGCGACGTCGCCGCTCATGTCGCCGAGGTGGGCCCGGACCGCATCGTGCTGGATCTCCCCGAGCCATGGCACATGGTGGAGCCGGCGGTGGGCCACCTGGCTCCGGGCGGCGTCTTCGCGTGCTACCTGCCTACCGTGCCCCAGGTGCAGGAGATCACCGCCGCCCTCAAGACATCGAAGCGGTTCGTCGAGGTGGTGACCTTCGAGACCCTCGTCCGGGAATGGCACGTGACGCGACGCTCGGTGCGGCCCTCACATCAGATGATCGGTCACACGGGGTTTGTCACCGTTGCCCGCAAGATCGGCTCCGAGGGGGAGGCGGACGCGTAGAACTCACCCAGGGCGGGACCTCCTCGAGACCTCGATGGTGGGCCGAGCTACGGCTCGATGAAGATGCACTCTCCGGGACACTCTTCGGCCGATTCGACGACCAAGTCCAGCTGCCCGTCGGGGATCGCGGCAAGGCCCTGAGCGCCCTCCGGGTTGCCCTCGGCCGCGGCGAAGACCTTGTCGCCCTCTCGCACATAGGCGAGGCCGTCGTCGAGCAGCACGAAGACGTCAGGGGCGATCTCCTCGCAGAGTCCGTCGCCGGTGCAGAGGTCTTGGTCGATCCAAACCTTCATGTCGTTGGTCCCTTTCCAATTCGTCTCGGCATTGTAGGGCGGGTCCGGCTGTTCTCAACCATCGCAGCTCTGGGTGGCTTCGAGGCTTCATCGGCATCCTCTCGGAGCTCCGAAGGGAAAGATCCGGGTGGCCGTATACTTCGCAAGTCGGACCGGGATGTGCCGATAGAGGTAGTACGCACCCGAACCGACGGGCCCGGTGCTCGAGCTCGACCGGCTCGGGGCCAGAGAGGACTGGAGAGACGACGTGGATGATGAGCTGACCGCCAAGTTGCGGATGCTCGAGGAGGAGGTCGCCGTCCTTCGTCGCCGCTTGCAGGACGCGCCTCGCCGCGTGCGTGTGCTCGAGGAGCGCCTGCTGGAGGCGAAGGGGCAGCTTTCGCAATCGGCAACACAGAACCAGAAGCTGACCGCTGCGCTCGAGGAGACCCGCGAGCAGCTCGCGCTGCTCCGGGAGGAGGTCGAGAAGCTGACGGCACCCCCGAACCCGTTCGGGGTGGTGCTGGGGATCAACGAGGACGGAACCGCCGACGTGTTCACCGCCGGCCGCAAGATGCGGGTGAACGTGGAACCGACGCTCGAGATCAAGGCGCTGGAGAAGGGCCAGGAGATCCTCCTCAACGAGTCACTCAACATCATCGATGTTCGTGAGTTCGATCCCTCCGGTGAGGTCGTTACCATCAAGGAGGTGCTGGGCGACGACCGGCTGATCGTGCTGGGTCGGGGCGATGAGGAACGTGTCGTCGAGCTGGCGGCTCCGCTCCAGGGCGAGTACGTGCGGGTCGGCGACCACGTGCGCATGGACACCCGCACCGGGTTGGTGTTCGAGCGCCTGGTGCGGCCCGAGGTCGAAGAGCTCGTCCTCGAGGAAGTGCCGAGCGTGACCTACGAGGAGATCGGCGGGTTGCGCGAGCAGATCGAGACCATCCGCGACGCCGTCGAGCTGCCGTACGTGCACCGCGAGCGATTCCTCGATTACGAGCTGGCTCCCCCCAAGGGTGTGCTGCTGTACGGCCCCCCCGGCTGCGGCAAGACCCTCATCGCCAAGGCCGTCGCCAACAGCCTCGCCCAGGCGGTCGGCAAGAAGACGGGCGACAGCGATGTGCGCAGCTTTTTCCTCAACATCAAGGGCCCGGAACTGCTCAACAAGTACGTCGGCGAGAGCGAGCGCCAGATCCGCCTGATCTTCCAGCGCGCCAAGGAGAAGTCCGACAAGGGTGTCCCGGTGATCGTGTTCTTCGACGAGATGGACTCTCTGTTCCGCACTCGCGGCAGCGGCATCTCGTCCGACGTCGAGTCGACCATCGTGCCGCAGCTGCTGTCCGAGCTGGACGGCGTCGAAGGACTCAAGAACGTCATCGTGATCGGGGCATCGAACCGTGAAGACCTCATCGACCCGGCCATCCTGCGCCCCGGCCGCCTCGACGTGAAGATCAAGATCGAGCGCCCCGATGTCGTCGCCGCCAGAGAGATCTTCAAGATCTACCTGACCGATCGGCTGCCGCTCGACGCGCAGGAGGTGACCGCGGCAGGCGATGCTCGCACACTCCTCGATCGCATGATCGCGTCCGTGGTCGAGAAGATGTACGCCGCCGACGAGAGCAACCGATTCCTGGAAGTGACCTATGCCAACGGCGACCGAGAGGTCCTCTACTTCAAGGACTTCTCGTCCGGAGCCATGATCCAGAACATCGTGAGTCGTGCCAAGAAGACGGCCATCAAGCGGGAGATCGACGACGGCACCATCGGCCTTCGAACCGGTGATCTCCTCGAGGCCATCACGCAGGAGTTCAAGGAGCACGAGGATCTTCCCAACACGACGAACCCCGACGACTGGGCTCGAATCTCGGGCAAGAAGGGCGAGCGCATCGTGTACGTGCGCACGCTCATCGAAGGCGACGGGGAGAGCCGTACCATCGAGGCGGTAACTCCGGGCCAGTACCTGTAGGGTCGCGCCATGGCAGTGCACAAGGTCGTCGGCACCGAGACCGAGTTCGGCATCACGGTCCGGCATCAGGCCGACTTCAACCCCGTGTTGGCATCATCCACGGTGATCAACAACTACGCCGGGGGCCGTGCCCGCATCCAATGGTCGTTCGACGAGGAGTCGCCCGGCCGTGACGCCCGAGGGTTCGGCTTCGAAGACGCACTGCCGGGTGAGCTGGAGACCGGCCTGGTCAACGTCGTGCTCACCAACGGAGCGCGACTGTACGTCGATCACGCTCATCCGGAATACTCGACCCCGGAGTGCTACGACCCGCTCGAAGGAGCCTTGTACGACAAGGCGGGAGAAGTCGTGATGGCACGGGCGGTCGCCAACGCCCGACTGGTGATGCCGGCCCACGAGCGGATGTTCGTTCACAAGAACAACAGCGACGGGAAGGGGAACTCCTACGGGGCCCACGAGAACTTCCTGCTGGCGCGGGAGTTGCCGTTCGCCGATGTCATCAAGTTCTTCAGCACCTTCCTGGTCAGTCGCCAGATCTTCACGGGATCCGGCAAGGTGGGTGCCGAGAACGGTCGACCCCAGGTCGGGTTCCAGATCACGCAGCGGGCCGACTTCTTCGAGGAGGAAGTCGGCCTCGAAACCACGCTGAAGCGTCCGATCATCAACACTCGCGACGAGCCACATGCCGATTCGGGCAAGTACCGCCGGCTTCACGTCATCATCGGCGACGCGACGATGTCCGAGGTGCAGACGTTCCTCAAGCTCGGGACCGCCGCCATCGTCCTGAGCGCCATCGAGGACGGCGCCATTCCCGAGGAGCTGGCGCTCGAGGATCCGGTCTCCGAGGTGTGGAAGGTGAGCCACGACGTGGATCTCGGGCATCTGCTCACGCTGGCCGACGGCCGCCAGATGACCGCCCTCGAGCTGCAATGGCAGTACCACGAGTGGGCGGTCAAATATGCCCGGAGCAGCGATCTGGCCGACACCTACGAGCACGTGCTGGGGCAGTGGGAGCGCATCCTCACGGACCTCGAGTCCAACGTGTCGTCCACGGCCGATCGGCTCGACTGGGTGGCCAAGTACCGCCTCTTGGAGGGGTACCGGGAACGTGACGGTCTCGACTGGGATGCGCCCAAGCTCCGGCTCCTCGACCTGCAGTACCACGACGTCGATCCCGAGAAGGGGCTGTATCACCGCTTGGTGAACGCCGGCCGCATGAAGCGCCTGTTTACCGACGACCAGGTGCAGCGTGCTGTTTCCGACCCGCCGGAGCGGACGCGGGCCTTCTTCCGAGGCAACTGCGTGGCGAGATTCGGGCCGGCATTGGTTGCGGCGAACTGGGATTCGCTCGTGTTCGATGTCGGGGAAGAGGCCCTCAAGCGGGTGCCTATGATGGAACCGCTACGCGGCACCAGAGAGCGGGTGGGTGAGCTTCTCGACGCCAGTCCCGACGCCGCCGCACTCGTGACCGCGCTAGGAGGCAGCTAAGTGTCCGACAAAGATCGCAAACAAGCTCAGAAATCGACTGCCGACCAGGAGGACGTCGCCGTCGAAGACGTGACGTCCGCCAAGGGCGAGGAGATCACCGACCGCATCGACGACATCTTGGAGGAGATCGACTCGGTGCTCGAGGAGAACGCCGAGGAGTTCGTCAAGAACTACGTCCAGAAGGGCGGTCAGTGAGCGACACGGACCACTCCGGGGCGTCGCTGCCCCTTGGTTCGGTCACTCCCGCGGCCAGTTTCACGTCGCTGCTCGCCGCGCACGGCATGAACCCGACGTGGGACATCCCGGAGTCATCCAGCCACGCGTTGCGCGCCCCAGAGGGCACCACGGTGCTGGCGCTCCGTTTCGCCGACGGGGTGGTGATGGGTGGTGACCGCCGCGCCACCGCCGGGCACCAGATCGCCCACCGGCGGCTGAAGAAGGTCTACGCGGCCGACGACTTCTCTGCGGTGGCCATCTCGGGCACGGCAGGCCTGGCCGTGGAGCTCATCAAGTTGTTCCAGACCGAGCTCGAGCACTACGAGAAGCTCGAGGGCACCCGGCTCAGTCTGGAAGGGAAGGCCAACCACCTGGCCACCATGGTGCGCAACCAGCTTCCGCTTGCGTTTCAGGGCCTGGTGGTGATCCCGCTCTTCTGCGGCTTCGACGAGGGTGCGTCCGAGGGACGCCTCTATTCGTTCGATGTGGTCGGCGGACGCTACGAGGAACAGGATTATGCAACCACCGGCTCGGGCGGCTCGGAGGCGAAGGCCTTCTTGAAGAGCGCCTGGAGCGAGGGCATCGACGAGGAGCAGGCACTGCGGATCGCCGTCGAGGCGCTCGTCGCCGCCGCCGAAGAGGACACGGCAACCGGTGGTCCGGATCTGCAGCGCCGCATCTACCCGAACCTGGTGACGGTCACCTCGGCAGGTTTCTCCGAAGTGCCGGACGATCGGGTGGCGGCCATTGCCTCCGATGTGGTGGGCTCCCGCTGATGGGTGTTCCCTTCTACGTCCCTCCCGAACAGCTCATCAAGGACCGGGCAGAGTTCGCCCGCAAGGGCGTCGCCAGAGGCCGGTCCATCGTGGTGGTCATGTACCAGGACGGCGTGCTGCTCATCGGTGAGAACCCGGCCTCGTCGCTGCACAAGGTGAGTGAGATCTACGACCGAGTTGCCTTCGCCGGGGTGGGCCGCTTCAACGAGTTCGAGACGCTGCGCATCGCCGGCATCCGGTACGCCGACCTCAAGGGGTACGCCTATGGCCGGGCCGATGTCACCGGCAAGGGTCTGGCCAACGCCTACTCGCAGACGCTGGGCCAGATCTTCACCCATGAGGTGAAGCCGTACGAGATCGAGATCCTGGTCGCGGAGATCGGTGACGCAGCGGAGCTCACCGAGCTCTACCGCGTCCAGTACGACGGAACGCTTCACGACGAGAGGCGCTTCGGTGCAATCGGCGGCCACGAAGAGGCGTTGCGAGCCCACCTCGCCGACAATGTCGATCCCGCAGCTCCTCTGGCGGGCGCCGTCCTCGCCGCGGCCAACGCCATCGAAGCGGTGGAGGAACGGTCCATCGCCCATGAGGACTGGGAGGCGGCGGTGCTGGACCGCAACCTGGGTCGGCGCAAGTTCCGCCGGTTGCACACCGACGAGATCGCCGCAGCCAGATCCTGACGGGCGCTCTCAGCCCCAGAGGCGGATGATCCGGAGCACCCAGAGCACTCCGAACACCACGCCGATGGCCAGTGCCACGAGACGAAACGGCACCGGCTTGCCCATCGAGCGGGGCCGAGTCCGCTCGAGCACCTCGTTGATCTCGGCGTCCATGAGGATCTGGCTGGCTTCCGCCACACGGTCACTGAGCACCCACAGCTCGGTCTCGGCCATATTGCCCACGGTCACCGGCCAGGGTCCCAGCGCAGCGCTGTGGACCCGCACATCGATGCCCTCTGCCTGCAGGCGGGCCGCCATGAGGTTGGCGGTGGCGACACTGCCGAGCTTGGTGAGGCAGACATAGCGAGCGGGATCCATCGGGTCCATTGTCGTCGATTGTCACGGCTTCGTGTGCGTGCCGGCCGTTGCCCGGTAGCCTGTCGTCAATGCAGCGACGTATCTTCGGTATCGAGAACGAGTACGGGGTCACCTGCACCTTGCGGGGCCAACGCCGGCTCAGTCCCGACGAGGTCGCCCGCTACCTGTTCCGCCGAGTGGTCAGCTGGGGCCGTTCCTCAAACGTCTTCCTCGAGAACGGCGCTCGGCTCTACCTGGATGTGGGCTCGCACCCCGAGTACGCCACACCCGAGTGCGACAGCCTGCTCGACGTCGTGGCACACGACCGGGCCGGGGAGCGCATCCTGGAGGGCTTGCTCCGTTCGGCTGAGCAGCGCCTCGAAGAGGAGGGGATTCGAGGCCAGATCTACCTCTTCAAGAACAACACCGACTCCGCAGGGAACTCCTACGGCTGCCACGAGAACTACCTGATCGGCCGCCAGGGTGACTTTCAGCGAACCATCGACACCCTGATTCCCTTCTTCGTGACCCGCCAGATCTACGCCGGTGCCGGCAAGTTGCTGCAGACCGCCCGGGGCACGGTCTTCTGTCTGGCACAGCGTGCCGAGCACATCTGGGAGGGCATCTCGTCGGCGACCACCCGTAGCCGGCCCATCATCAACACCCGTGACGAGCCTCATGCCGACGCTGAGCGCTACCGCCGCCTGCACGTCATTGCCGGCGATTCGAACATGTCGGAGTACATGAACTACGTGAAGGTGGGCACCACTGCGGCGCTGCTGCAGATGCTCGAGGACGACGTCGTGTTCCGGGAGATGACGCTCGAGAACCCGATCCGTGCCATTCGGGAGATCAGCCATGACATCACATGCCGGCGCAAGGTCCGCTTGGCCAACGGCCGTGAGCTGTCGGCCCTCGACATCCAGTGGGAATACCTGGAGCGAGCCATGCGCTACGGCCGCACCTCCGGCTTCCCCGCTGAGGTGCATCGCGCCGTCGAGATGTGGGAATACTTGCTCACCGGTTTGGAGAAGGACCCGTTCTCGCTCGTGCGCGAGTGCGATTGGGTCGCCAAACACGAGCTGATCGAGCGCTACCGGATGCGAAATGACCTCGCCATGTCGAGCCCCCGCCTGGCTTTGCTCGACCTCGCCTATCACGACGTCACCAGGAGCCGTGGCCTGTACTACATGCTGCAGAGCAAGGGCCTCATGGAGCGAGTGGTGACCGACCAGGCGGTCAACCGCGCCATGACGGAGCCGCCCCAGACCACCCGAGCCCGCCTCCGCGGCGAGTTCATCAAGGCGGCCAAGGCCCGCAAGCGAGACTTCACGGTGGACTGGGTGCACCTCAAGCTCAACGACCAGGCCCAGCGCACGGTGTTGTGCAAGGACCCGTTCAAGGCCATCGACGAACGGGTGGACAAGCTCATCGAGAGTCTGTAGCGGGGCTTCGTCATTCCTTCGGGGGAGTGTTCGAGCCGCGGTCAGGCTCAGCCGCGGACGTCGGAATTCGGACGTCCCGTGGCGAGCCTGCGAGGTCCCCGGAAAAGCCGAGGTCCGCGTCCGGTCTGGTATCTGGCATGTGGAGCGAGTCCTGGAGCGATCTGCCTTCGGCTCGGTCCTGGACATGTCCCACCCCAGAGTCCTTCCAACTTCCTCGTGAGCCCGATACCGTTTGCGCCGCGATGCAGAAGGTCATCGAACGAATCCTCAACCTGCTCGCCTTCCTGCTGACGGCGGGGCGGCCGGTGACTGCCGATGAGATCCGTATGACCGTCGCCGGGTACGACCAGGACAACGACGAGGCATACCGGCGCATGTTCGAGCGCGACAAGGAGCTGTTGCGTCAACTCGGAATACCGCTGGAGCTACGGCCGACCGACGCCTGGGAGGTCGAGCACGGCTACATGGTGCCGGCAGCGGAGTACTCGCTGCCCGATCCGGGTCTCGACGACGAGGAGCGCGCCGCGCTCTGGCTTGCGGCCCAGGCAGTGCGGATCGGCGGCCAGGCGTCGGGGCCGGATGCGTTGTTCAAGCTGGGAGGGGCGCCCATGGCGGCGTCGGGGGAGCCGCTGGCAGCCGACCTCGGCCAATCGGCTGATGACCTGGCGGTGGCGTTCACCGCGGTCGCCGAGCGTCGCATCCTGCAGTTCGAGTACCGGGACAAGCGCCGCACGGTGCATCCGTACGGCCTCGTGCATCGCCGCGGCCACTGGTACATCGTCGGTCCCGAGACGGCCGACGGGCCGGTGAAGGCCTATCGGGTGGACCGAGCCACGGCCATCGTGGCCGGCGACCGTATCGGCGCTTTCGAACGACCTGAGTCGTTCGAGGTCGCCAGGGCGATCCCGGAAGCGGCCTGGGAGGCCGGTGGCGAAGACATGAAGGCGACGGTCCGTTTCGATCCGGACGTCGCCTGGTGGGCGGAGCGTCAATTGGTGGGACGCACCACGGTGAAGCGATCCGACGACGGCGGATTGGTGGCAGAACTCGTAGTGGCAAACCCGGACGCCTTCATCGGGTGGCTGCTCGCATTCGAGGACAAGGCGGAGATCCTGGAACCGGAGGAGCTGCGCAGCCGACTCCTGGAGCTGGTGACCGGATGACGTCCCCACGCACGGCGCAACGGCTCAACCGCATCTTGGCGATGCTCCCGTGGGTGATCGCCAATCCCGGGGCGACCGTCGCCGAAGTGTGCGAGCGGTTCGGGTACACCCGAGCGCAACTGGTCGCCGATCTCGATCTGATCTTCGTGTGCGGGCTGCCCGGGTACGGTCCCGGCGATCTCATGGTGGCGTATCTCGACGAGGACGAGGTGGTCGTGGAGATGGCCGACTACTTCTCCAGGCCGGTGCGGCTCACGCCCGTGGAGGCGCTCAGCCTGCTGGCGTCGGGAATGGCGATCGTGTCCTCCGGGCAGGCCCCGCCGACGCTCGTCAGCGCGGTCCAGAAGCTGCAAGAAGCACTGATGCCCGACGCCGGCGACGCGCTCGTGGTCGACTTGACGGAACCGGCCCTGGTCGATGTGCTGCGGACGGCAGCCGCCACCGGCACGGTCGTGGACATCGAGTACACGGCGATCGCCTCGGGGGAGACGACTCGCCGCCAGATCGAGCCGTGGGCCGTGTTCTCGACGCTCGGCAACTGGTACGTCTCGGGATACTGTCGGCTGGCCCAGGCTGAGCGCGTGTTTCGTGTCGACCGGATTCGACAGTCCGAGCCGACCACGGAACGTTTCGAGATACCGGCAGAAATGCCACCACCCGTGGTCAGGTACTCACCCGGGCCCGAAGACGTTCGCGCCACCATCCGACTCGAGTCCCGCGCGCGCTGGGTGACCGAGTATTACCCGGTCGACGTGCTGGAGGAGCGCGACGACGGAGCGGTGGTGGTGGAGTTCAGTGCGTCGGATCCCTCGGTGGCGGCTCGGTTACTGCTTCGATTGGGGGGCGGTGCCGAGCTGATCAAGGGCCACGAGGTGGCCGCGGCGATGAGTGACCTCCGACGGCGGATACTCGCTCGCTACGGTGCGTAGCGGTTGAGGTTCGCAACTGTCCAGAGGGGAATGGTCCGTTTGGACTAACCGCCAAATAGTCATTCAGTGGATCCGGCGCGGGCCGATAAGAAATCAACGGCCCAGACGAAACTGCCAAGAAGCGCCTGAACGCATCGGAGACCACGGAACATGACGACCATTCGCACCACCTGCAGCCGCTGCGGAGATGTAGAGCTCACCGTCGGCGATATCTCCCTCGAGTTGGTCGCCGGCTCCGGCACCGGTCGGTACGTCTTCGAATGCCCCTTCTGCGAGCTGATGGAGCATCGGCCTGCCAACGAGCGAGTCGTGAGCATCCTGCTGGCGACCGGCGTCGAGTACCGGATTCTGGGCGTTGCCCATCCCATCACCGAGGCAGAGATCGACGTGTTCATGGCGGCGCTCGAGCGGGACGACTGGCACTCACAGCTCCCCGCGAACTGACCTCGTTGCTCGACAGACCGGCGATCCCGCCTACCATCGTGGGTACCGATGTCGAGTATCAACTTCTCCGAGCTGGCCACGATCGCCATCATCGTGCTCGTGGTCTTCGGCCCCAAGCGTCTCCCCGAACTGGCTCGCAAAGCTGGCCGCTTCGCCGCCAAGGCTCGGGCCATGGTGCGGGAGGCCGAGTCCGAGCTCAAGGCGGAGTACCGAGACACCCTGCAGCCGGTCAAAGAGGCTAGGCAGGCGTTCACCGCGGCCGCCCAGGAAGTGAAGGGAACGGCACAGCGCGTCGAGAAGGACATGAACGAAGCGGCCCGCAACGTCGAGGCCGCCGCCAATGAGGCGAAGCAAGATGTCACCAAGGCGGTTTCGGACCAGGTGACACCGATTGCCGGCCCGGCCCGTCCCACCCGGCGGCCACCTGACACCTCCGACGTCGGAAGCAGCGGCTCCACCGAGGCGACGACGGAGCCCGACGAACCGAAGCCCGAACGAGAGGTGTCGTGACCGAAGTCCAGATGACGTTCATGCAGCACCTCGAGGAGCTGCGTGACCGGCTCGTTCGAGCCATCATCGCGGTCTTCCTTGGAGCGGCGGTCGCGTTCATCTTCCGCAACTGGATCTTCGACGTGCTCGTGCAGCCCTACGAGAATGTCGTCGACGATCGCCTCGTGTTCTTCACGCCGACGGAAGCCTTCAGCCTGTTCATGAAGCTGTCCTTGTTCGGCGGCTTCGTCGTCGCCAGCCCGGTGATCATCTACCAGCTGTGGCGGTTCGTGGGGCCCGCCCTCACCGACAAGGAGAAGCGGTACGTCGTCCCTGCCAGCGCCGTGTTGGCACTGCTGTTCTTCGGCGGAGTGCTCGCCGGTTATTGGGCGCTCGATCGGGGTCTGACGTTCCTCATCGACTTCGGAGAAGGACAGGTCGATCCGGTCATCAACGCCCGCGATTACTTGAGCTTCGCGATGCGGTTCATCATCGCCTTCGGCGTAGCGTTCGAGTTCCCGGTCTTCTTGTTCGGTGCCGCAGTGATCGGAGTTGTCGACTCCAAGCGCTTGAAGTCGTCGCGTCGGTGGGCGGTCCTGATCATCGTGGTGGCCGCAGCGCTCATCACCCCGAGCGGCGATCCGCTGACGCTCATGCTCCTGTCCGTGCCGCTCTACGTGCTGTACGAGCTCACCATCCTCGCGGTCAGGTTCATCCTGCGTCGATGAGCCTGGAGTCGTTCTTCCAGGCGCTTCCCTTCGAACCCGACGAGTTCCAGCTCGAAGCGGCAGGCGCCATCGCTGACGGGGCGTCGGTGGTGGTCACCGCACCCACCGGCGCCGGCAAGACCCTCATCGCCGAGGCCGCGGTGCACCTCAGCCTCGAGGCAGGGGACCGGGCCTTCTACACCGCGCCCATCAAGGCGTTGTCGAATCAGAAGTACGCCGACTTCAAGGCGATCTACGGCGACGACAACGTGGGTCTGCTCACCGGGGACAACTCCATCAACGGGTCGGCTCCACTCGTCGTCATGACCACCGAGGTGCTGCGCAACATGATCTACGCCGAGTCCGAGTCGCTCGCCGGTCTGGGGGTGGCCGTCCTGGACGAGGTGCACTACCTCCAGGACCGGGCACGGGGACAGGTGTGGGAGGAGATCATCATTCATCTCCCCCAGGGCATCCCGCTCGTGTGCCTGTCGGCGACGATCGCCAACCCACAGGAGTTCACAGCCTGGGTGGAGTCCCGCCGCGGAGCCACCCGGCTCGTCGTGGAAGATCATCGTCCGGTGCCGCTGGAGAGCCTGTACCTGGTGAAAGACCGGTCGAGCGGTCTCGATCTGTATCCGGTGTTGCACCGCGGACGGCCGAATCAAGTGGTGCTGAAGCGACTACGCAAAGGCAGGGGCAAGTGGCGCCGCTACGTGACCCCCCGACGCCTGGAGGTCGTGGACGTGTTGATCGCCAACCAGTTGTTGCCCGTCATCTACTTCGTCTTCTCACGGGTCGGGTGCGAGGCGGCGGCCGAGCAGGTGGTGGGGGCAGGGCTCCGCTTCACCACGACGGCGGAACGGGAGGAGATCCGGCGTCGCGCCGAGGCCCGAACCTCCCACCTCGACCAGTCGGATCTCGCCGTACTCGGATATGAGCGCTGGGTGCACATGCTGGAGTTGGGAGTTGCCGCTCACCACGCCGGCATGGTGCCGGCCTTCAAGGAGACGGTCGAGGAGCTCTTCGTCGACGAACTCATCTCGGTGGTCTTCGCCACCGAGACGCTGTCGCTGGGGATCAACATGCCGGCACGCACGGTGGTGTTGGAGCGACTCACCAAGTTCACCGGAGAGGCTCACGAGCTGCTCCAGCCGGGGGACTACACCCAGCTCACCGGTCGCGCCGGGCGCAGGGGCATCGACGACGAAGGGACGGCCGTGGTGTTGCACAGCCCGCACGTGCCGTTCGATCGAGTGGCCGCCATCGCATTGGCCAAGAGCCATCCATTGCGCTCATCGTTCCAGCCGACCTACAACATGGCGGTGAACTTGGTCGCCAACTATCCGCAGGATCGCGCCGAAGAACTGCTCAACGCGTCGTTCGCCCAATTTCGGGCCGCCACCTCGCGACAGCGCCTGGAAGCCGAACTCGCCAAGCTGACCGAGCAGCGGGAGACCTACCGGCGGGCCGCAGAATGCGAGCGTGGTGACATCTTCGGCCTCGACGATCTGGGTGGAGCCGCCGATGTCGGGCGTGACACGTTCATCCAGACCATCGGCACCGGTGACGTCCTGCACACGGCACTCGGTCGTAGCGTGGTGCTGGCCCGCGGGTTCGGGGCGTCGCCGCGGCTGCTGTTGGTCACCGAGGACGGGCAAGCCCGACGAGTGGCGTCCCGTGACCTGGGACGCGATCTCGCCCGCGAGGGAACGATGGAACTGCCCGAGCCCTTCCAACCTCGGGACGCCGCATACCAGGCGGAGGTCTCGACCCTTTTGTCGAACTGGTCGGGCACCGGCGAACCGGAGCGGCCCGATGGGCTCGCCCCCGATGACGGGACCGTCGCCATGTGTCCGGATCTCGCCGAGCATCGCACCTGGGTGCAGCGAGCCAAGAAGGTGGAGAAGGACATCCGCCGCGTGGAGCGAAGGATGAGCCGGCGGGACGAGTCATTGGTTTCGCGATTCCGCGCCATCCTCGGAGTGCTCGACGCGGAGGGATACACCGCCGGATGGTCGCTGCTGCCGCGCGGCGAACAACTCCGGTTCATCTACAGCGAGCTTGACGTTCCTCTGGTCGAAGCGGTGGCGCAGGGGGTCTTCTCCGGGCTCAACGCACCCGAGGTGGCGGCGTTGTTGACGGCATTCGTGTACGAGGCTCGCCTGAGCGATGAACCGGGCAGCTGGCCGACCGCGCTGCTGGCCGAGCGCGGCGACGTGGCCGAGGCCATCATCGAAGATCTCAACCATGCCGAACGGGAGCGTGGACTGCCCGAGACTCGAGCCATCGATCCCGGCTTTGCCGCCGCCGCCTACTACTGGGCATCCGGCGTGGACTTGGAGGACCTCATCGGGGATGACGAGTTCACCGCCGGCGATTTCGTTCGCAACAGTCGCCAACTCCTCGACATCCTGCGCCAAGTGAGGGACGTCTTCACCGAACTCGCCCCCGTCGCCACCGAGGCCCTGCGGCAGATCGATCGCGGAGTAGTCGCCGCCGGGGGTCAGCTGTGAATGACGGCACCCAGCCCGGGTGGTGGGTGGTTGCCAATCCGGCGTCAGGGCGCCGACCGGCCGCGGTCGACGAGGCTCGAACCGTGCTCCGCGGCAGCGGCATGGCGTTCGAGTTCCACGTCACCACCGGCCCGGACGATGCTGCAGCGCTGGTCGACGATGGCGTGGCGGCAGGATATCGCCGGTTTGCCGTCGTGGGCGGCGACGGGACCACCGAGCAGGTGGTCGACGCCCTGATGCAGCGCCCGTGGAGCTCGCCTCCCACACTCGGTGTGGTTCCGATCGGCAGCGGATCGGATTTCGTCCGCACGTTCGGCTTCGGACGTTCCCTCTCGGATGCCGTGGCGCGCCTGGCACACGGGGAGCAGTACGTCATAGATGTGGGGCGTGTCGACGGACCGTGGGGGAGTCGCCATTTCGTGAACGTCGCCGACATCGGCATCGCCGCGGCGACGATTCCGGTGGCGATGCGCCTGCCCCGCCGTCTCGGCGGGAAGCGGTATCCAGCGGCGTTCTGGATCGCGTTGCCACGATTTCCGCCAGCCGACGTCGAAGTCCGCGTCGGCACCCGCACCTATGAAGGGCCTGCGATCAACGTCGTCATCGCCAACGGCCAGTTCTTCGGCGGCGGAATGAACATCGCCCCCAAGGCCATGCTCGTCGACGGGGAGTTCGACGTGCAGGTGTTCACCGGGCCCAGACGCCACGCCGTCACGCTCATGCCACGAGTGATCCGAGGCCTGCATCTGAGGCATCCGGGCGTGCGACGATTCAGCGGTTCCGAGGTGACGGTCCGGGTCGCTCGGCCGTGGCCGGTGGACGCCGACGGGGAGATGCTCGGACGCACCGACGAGTTACGCGCCACCATCATTCCGGCCGCACTACAGCTCCAGATCTGAGCCGCGTCGATTCGGGTACGATCCGGGCGACGCGCCCGGGAATATCGGTTGGGCTTCGTAGCGCTTGGATATAATCCCGGCTCGCTCGGAGAGCAGTCCTGCACAGCTGAGAATGGAAATGGCGAAGAAACGGGCCATCAAAGAAGACATCGACATCGACGAGCCGGACGAGGACCTCGACGACCTCGACGAGGTAGATCCGGACGAGCTCGAAGACGAGGATGACCTCGACATCGACGCGCTCGACGACGACCTCGATGAGGACGACGAGTCCGATGACGAGGACGAAGAAGACAGCGACGATGAGGCCCTCGACGAGCTCGAAGCCGAAGAGCTCGACATGCTCACCGACGACGAGGCGTCAGAGGTCATCGTGCATGACGAGGCCGCCGAGCTGGCGGCCATCCGGCGTGAGGAACTCGCCCTCAGCGTCGGCCCCGACGAGGCGCGCTCCGATGAGTTCGTCTGTGCGTCGTGCTTCTTGGTGAAGCGGACGAGCCAGCTCGCCGACAAGAAGCGGAAGTACTGCCGCGACTGTGCGGCCTGACGTACTCGTCGTTCTCCCGACGTACAACGAGTCGGCCAATCTCGAGGCGATCGTCGTCGCGATCCGCGCCCAGGGCGCGTCCGTGCTGGTGGTCGACGACGGCTCACCTGATGGAACCGGGGAGCTCGCCGACGTCATCGCAGCGGCCGACGACGGGGTGGAGGTCCTTCACCGCACCACCAAAGAAGGTCTGGGTCCGGCCTATGCGGCGGGCTTCGCCCGGGCGCTCACAGTGGGGGCGGAGGTCATCTGCGAGATGGATGCCGATTTCTCGCACGATCCCGCCGCACTACCCGCATTGGTCAGCGCCATTGACGCAGGAGCCGGCCTCGCCATCGGGAGCCGCTACGTGCCCGGCGGGGCGACCGAGGGCTGGCCGTTCCACCGCCGCTGGCTCTCCCGAGGCGGCAACGTGTACGCCAGGGCATTGCTGGGGTCTTCGGTACGCGACATGACCGCGGGCTTCCGGGCGTTCCGGGCCGACGTGCTGGCAGGGCTCCAGCCCGACCGCTGCGAGGCGTCCGGCTATGGATTCCAGATCGAGATGGCCTGGCGCGCCGGGATCGCAGGCGTCACGATCACCGAAGTACCCATCACGTTCCGGGAACGCGTCGCCGGGTCATCCAAGATGGACTTCCGCATCGCACTCGAGGCCATCCGGCTGGTGACGCGGTGGGGGTGGGGGCGAATGCGGGGTCGGCTACCCTGGCGCCCCGAGGAGGCCAGATGACCGTCGAGACCCAGCCCGCCACGGTTGAAGACCTGGCCGACCTCGTTCGCCTGTATCGCGAGCTCGAGGGGGAACAGGTCGCCCTCAAGAGGCTCTGGCAGCTGGCCGACGGCCTGGCCGAGCCTGTCGAAGCCTCGTTCAAGGAGATCCTCGAGGAGCCACAGTCGGTGCTGAACCTCGGCCTGATCGACGAGGTTGCCGTCGGCTTCATCTACGGCAGGGTCGAGGAACTGCTCCCGCAAGCGTCGGGCCAGGTCGTCGGAGTCATCCACCTGGTGTTCACCGAGTTCGATGCCCGCGGCGTCGGCGTGGGCGAAGCGATGCTTCACGGGGTGCTGGACGATTTCCGCAGTAGGGGCATCTCACTGTTCGATGCTCGTGTGCTGCCGGGTCACCGCCACGCCAAGAACTTCTTCGAGGCGGCCGGCTTCTCGGCCCGGCTCATCATCATGCACCATGAGGACTGACTCGACGGTTCCCCGGCGCCTCGGCCACACGTGAAGCCGAGCGAGCGGCCGTTCGTCGACACGAAGTACCACACCGACGAGCTGCCCGAGACACCGCAACGGGACTACCGGATCCCCGCCTCCGGCTGGGTGGAGGCGCCGCAGCCACTGTTGGAGCTCGGTAACGACGTAGGCGAACCGGTCGAGTACAAGCGCAAGATCCACGGCTGGTTGCTGTGGAGAGCCGGCCCACCGGTCGGTGAGGCGAGATACCTGGCCGTGGCTCCGGACGGCAAGGAGATGTACCGGTTCGACTTGCACGGCAAGACCGGCGTGGGTCACGGTCCCGATGGCTCGAAGCACGAACGGTTTCGGACCTGGAAGGAGTCGCTCCGCGACCACCCCCGCACCCAGGTGGTACCCCGGTGAGCGCCACCGTGGTCGAGCTGCTCGCTCGGATGATCCAGAACGAGTGCGTCAACGACGGCACTCCCGACTCCGGCCATGAGCATCGGTCGGTAGAAACCCTGGCCGGCTACTTCGGCCGGTCGGGAACCGTGGTCGAACCGCATCCGGGCCGGCAGAGCGTCGTCTACCGGGTCCCCGGCACCTCGGCGGAAGCGCCGACGCTCATGCTCATGGGACACCTCGATGTGGTGCCGGTACAGGCGTCGGGCTGGTCTCGGGATCCGTTCGGAGGCGAGCAAGTAGACGGCTTCGTGTGGGGCCGGGGCGCAGTCGACATGCTGAACCAGACCGCGGCGATGGCGGCCGCCTTCAAACCGTACCTCACCGGTGAGGCACCGCCATTGGAAGGCGACTTGGTGTTCCTGGGTGTGGCCGACGAAGAGAATGGCGGCCAGCTGGGCGCGGACTGGATCCTGCGCCATCATCCCGAGCTGGTGGCCTGTGACTATCTCCTCACAGAGATCGCGTCGCCATCGTTCCGGTCGGAGGCCGGGCCGGCGGTACCGGTGACGGTGGCCGAGAAGGGACCGGGCTGGCGAACCATCGAAGCCCACGGCGTTCCCGGCCATGCCAGCCAACCCCACGGCACGTCCAATGCGCTGACCACCGCCGCAGACGTGATCACCCGCTTGGCGGCCACGCCGACGCCGGTCCACATCAGCGATGAATGGAGGGCGTTCGTGGCCGGTCTGCCCATCGACGCCGCACTCGCCTCGCGGCTGTTGGATCCGGACGCGGTGGACTCCGCCATCGAAGACCTCGCGGCTACCGATCCCGGGTTTGCCCGCTGGGCACATGCCTGCACCCATCTCACCCTGACGCCCACCACGTTGCGGGCCGGCCAGAAGAGCAACGTGGTCCCGGACACTGCGGTGGCCGACATCGACGTGAGGAAGCTGCCTGGACAGGACGAGGCGGCCGTCGACGATCACTTCCGCAAGGCGCTGGGTCCCGATCTGTACGAGGAGCTCGACGTCGAGGTGAAGTTCCCGTTCCCCGCCAACGCGTCGCCGGCCGAGGGACCGCTGTGGGATGCCATCGCGGCATCGATCGCCGACCTGACCGGCGGCTTCCCCCTTCCTGCGTTGATTCCGGTCACCACCGACGCCCGGTTCTTCCGGGCGCGCGGGGTGGTTGCCTACGGCGTCGGGCTGTTCGACGACCAAGTGTCGTTCGGTGACCTGCTGTCGATGTTCCACGGCAACGACGAGCGGGTGTCGGAGGAGTCTGTGCGACTGACGACAGAACTGCTGGCAGCCGTGGTGGCCCGGTTTGGACGGGCGGAGTGACGATCGTCTTCGATTGCGACGGGGTCCTCTATCTGGGTGCGGAGGGAGTTCCCGGCGCGGGCGAGACGCTGGACACCCTTGCGGCCGACGGTCGGCACCTCCTGTTCGTCACCAACAACGCCACCAAGTCGGCCCAGGATGTCGCTGCTGCGATCCACCGCACCACGGGCCACGAGGCGAGCGCCGAGCAGGTGGTGACCTCGGCCATGGTCACTGCGGAAGCGCTCGGCGGCACCGTGGGTGCGGTGTACGCCATTGGCGAGTCCGGCCTACGTGAGGCGCTCCGCACCGCCGGCATCGCTGTCCACACCGGAGACACCGACGGCCTGCCCGCAGCAGTCGACGCGGTCGTCGTGGGCCTGGATCGCAGCCTCACGTACGGCATGCTGAGTCGGGCTACTCGTTACGTGCGGTCCGGGGCCCGCTTCGTCGCCACCAACGCGGACCCCACGTACCCCACTCCACAGGGCCTCGTCCCGGGTGGCGGTGCAATCGTCGCCGCTCTGGAGGCGGCCACCGGCACTGAACCTGAGGTCATGGGGAAGCCGCACATGCCGATGGTGAAGGCGGTTGCCGCGCGGGTCGGCCCCGGCCCCGTGTGGGTGGTCGGTGACCGCGTAGACACCGACATGGTCCTGGCGGCCGCCGGCGGCTGGGGCCAGGTGCTCGTGCTGACCGGGGCGACCCGGCCCGACGAATCCGTCGATCCGGCGCTGGTCGACGTCGTATTGGAGTCGGTGGCGAATCTGCCCGCGTACCTGCGCTGACCGCCCCGGGTCAGCGCAGCGGCCGGACGTGGCCGGGAGTGGTTCCCACCTGGTGTGCCTCGCTCGTGCGGCGCAACAAGAGGGGCCGCAGCAGGGCGGCGACGGTCATTCCCACCACGAACCCGGCGATGTGGGCTTCGACCGCCACGCCCGGCTCGACGACCAGGAACTGCCCGACGAACCACAGGCCGAGGAAGAACAACGCAGGGACTCCTACCACGAGCGGGAAGATGAACAGGATGACGAGGGTCAGGATGCGGTGCTGTGGGAACAGCACCAAGTAGGCCCCGAGGACCCCGGCGATGGCTCCGGAGGCTCCCACCAACGGGATGGTGCTGTCGGCGTTGAGAAGCACGAACGTGGCGGTGGCAGCGACGCCGGCGACGGCGTAGAGCGCCAGGTAGCCGACGTACCCGAACGCCTCCTCGACGTTGTTGCCGAAGATCCACAGGAACCACATGTTGCCGATCAGGTGCGCCCAGCCTCCGTGGAGGAACATCGACACGAGCGCGGCCAGGTAGACCTGCTTGTTGGGGAAGATCTCGTCGTCGTCGACGTCACACCGGTCGGCCTCGAACTCGGCGATGCTCAGTGGGTCTCCGCTGCTGAGCTCGCAGGCGATGGCGGCGTACTCGTACAGGAACTCGGTCTGGTCCCCTTCCGTGCCCGAGATGGGTTGCCAGAACAGGAAGACGAGCACGTTGGCGGCAATGAGTGCCACCGTGATGAGCGGAGTCACCCGGGTTGGATTCACGTCACGCAGCGGAAGCAATGTTCGTTCCTGTCAGATCGCCGAGCGATAATGGCTCCATGGATACTACGCCCGACCGTAGCGACGACCCCGCTGCCCCCGCAGCGGAAGGGTGGGACGCACGTCTCGATGAGTTGGCGGCAGCGGACCCGGCGGCCGCGGCCGATCTCGCCGAGCGCATCGCCGCGGATCTCTCCACCGAGCTGGACGCCACCGGCACACCTGAGCCACAGCAGCTCACGATCGAAGAATGACCCGTCGCCGCCTCGACGCCGAGCTGGTTCGGCGCCACCTCGTGGCGAGCCGTGCGGAGGCGCAGCGCGCCATAGAAGCCGGGCTGGTTGAGGTCGCCGGCGTCGTGGTCCCCAAGGCGGCCACCATGGTGGCTCCGGCGGATCCGGTCCATCTCGTGGCGCCGACCCACCCCTACGTGGGGCGCGGCGGATTGAAGCTGGCGGCGGCGCTCGATCATTTCGAGATCGACCCGCAGGGGCGCACCTGCCTCGATGTGGGGGCGTCGACCGGCGGGTTCACCGACTGCCTGCTGCAACGTCAGGCGGCCTCGGTGGTCGCACTCGACGTCGGCCATAACCAGCTCGACTGGCGCCTGCGCAACGACTCCCGGGTGAGAGTCATGGAGCGCACCAACATTCGACATGCCGACCCGGAAGAGGTCGGCGCTCCGTTCGACCTCGTCGTATGCGACGTGTCGTTCATCGGCCTGGCCGTCGTCGCACCTCACCTGGTGGCGATGGGCGGACCGGGGACCGATCATGTCGTGCTGGTGAAGCCACAGTTCGAGGTCGGCAAGGACGAGGTCGGCGCCAAGGGTGTGGTGCGCGATCAACGTCTGCACGCTGCGGCGATCCGCTCGGTGGTAGATGCCTTCGGCGCCTCTGACGTCGCCGCCTGCGATGTCATGGCCTCGCCCATCACCGGCACCAAGGGCAATCGCGAGTTCCTGCTCCACCTCCGAGAGGATTGCGCCGGGCTGAAGGACTCCACCATCGCCGCGGTGGTCGCCGCGTGAAGCTCGCCGTACTTGCCCACCCGTCCCGCAAGGAAGCCACTGACGTCGCCGACGAGCTGATCGCCGCGGCGCGCCGTGCCGGTGTCGAAGCCGCTCTCGTCGAGTTGGCCGAGCTCGACGCCGAAGGCGCCTCCGATGTCGATGTCATCGCCGCCGTCGGCGGCGACGGCACCTTCCTGGCCGCTGCCGGGGCTGCGCTGGTGTCGGGTGTCCCCGTGTTCGGGGTGAACGTCGGCTATGTCGGGTACCTCACGGAGGTCCGGAGCGACGAGATCGATCTCGCCGCCGAGCGGCTCGGTACCGGTATCTTCGGAGAGACGCAACGGGTCACCGTCGCCGCGCACCTCCCCGGGGGCACCACCGTGGTGGGGGTCAACGACGTCGTCATCGAGAAGGTGGTCAGCCAACGGGTGGTGCATCTCGAAGTGGAGGTGGACGACGAACCTTTCACCACGTACCGCGCCGATGCGGTGATCGTGGCCACCCCGACCGGTTCTACGGCCTACTCGTTCTCAGCCGGTGGGCCGGCGGTCGATCCCAACCTGGCGGCGCTGTTGATCACCCCCGTCGCTTCCCACAGTGCCTTCACCCGGCCGGTGGTGCTCAGACCCGACGCTCGGATCCGGTTCCGGGTGGGTAGCGATCGCCCGGTTCGCGTCAACTACGACGGCCGTGAAGCCGGAACCCTCGAAGCCGGCGGGGTGATCGAGGTGACGCGCGGTGACACGCCGCTCCGCGTTCTCACCTTCGACGGGCATCGGTTCCCTCATGCCATCCATGACGAGTTTGGCCGTGCTTGACGAGCTGATCGTCTCGAACCTCGGGCTCATCGAGCAGGCGGTCATCGAGCCGGGGCCCGGCTTCGTCGTCGTCACCGGTGAGACCGGTGCCGGCAAGACCCTGTTGCTGGGGGCCCTGCGTCTGCTCAGCGGCGCCCAGGCCTCGTCCCAACACGTAGGTCCGGTCGGCTCCGAAGCGCGGGTCGACGGTCGGTTCGTCGTCGACGACGCCGAAGTCGGTGTCGGCCGTCGCGTCGTGGCCGCCGGGCGCAGCAAGGCCTACCTCGACGGCGGCGCCGTGCCGGCGGGAGCGCTACGGGAGCGGGTGAGTCCGCTGGTCGAGATCGTCGGCCAGCACGATCATCTCTCCCTGACGTCGGCGGCCGGAGTACGCCTCCTGGTCGACTCCGCGGTTCCTGCGGTGGTGCTCCGTCGCTACCGCGAGGCATGGACGGCATACGCCGAACTGCGGGAGGAGGCCGCTCGGGCCGGCGCTGACCCGCGTGCACTGGAACGAGAGCTCGACATGGTGCGCTTCCAGGCCGCCGAGATCGCCGACGCCGGTTTCGCCCCCGGCGACGACCAGCAGCTGGCCACGGCGGCCACCCGGCTACGCAACGCGGAGGGTCTGGTGGAGGGCCTGGCCGGCGTGGATCGGCTCCTCGGCGATGACGATGGGATCGCAGATGCCGTCGCCACGATCGTCGGTGAGCTACAGCGGTTGGCTCGCGTCGACACTTCGCTGGCACCGATTGCCGATCAGGCTTCCGAAGTCGCAGTCGCCCTCACCGAGCTGCGCTCGGGCGTTCACGCCGAGGTGTCGGTCATCGAGCACGATCCCGAGTCGCTGCAGCGTGTGGAGCAACGGCTCGCCCTCCTCGGCGATCTGAAGAGGAAGTACGGCAAGGACTTGGCAGAGGTGCTCTCGTTCGGGGACGCCGCCGTCACGCGGATCCAGCAGTTGGAACAAGTGCTGGGGGACGCCGCCACCCTGGATGAGCGCGTGGCGGAAGCCCTCGAGGCGGTGGCGCTGGCCGGCGTGGCGCTCGGTGAGGCGCGCCGCGACTCGGCGGCCCTGCTGGGGGAGCGGGCGGTCCGTCATCTCATGGAACTCGGCTTCGAGGCGCCGCTCGTCCGGTTCGATCTCGCGCCGATCGAGCCCACCGCCCACGGAGCAGACTCCGTCGAGCTCGTGTTCGCCTCCGATGCCGCATTGGACCCGGGGCCGGTCGCGCGAGTGGCGTCGGGAGGTGAGCTCAGCCGCATCGTGTTGGCGTTGCGCCTCGCCGCCGGTGTCGATGATGTTCCCGTCGTCGCCTTCGACGAGGTCGACGCAGGAGTCGGCGGCGCCACCGCCCTGGCGTTGGGGGAGAAGCTCGCCGCGCTCGCCGCCGGCCGCCAGGTGCTGTGCGTCACCCACCTGCCCCAGGTTGCTGCCTTCGCCGATGCCCACTTCGTGGTCACACGGACGGGCAACACCGCTACCGTCCACCGCGTCCATGGTGACGAGCGCCTGGAGGAGCTGTCTCGCATGCTGTCCGGCATGCCGGAGAGCCGGGAGGCCCGGGCACACGCCGCCGAGCTCATGGCGCGGGCGGGCCGCCCATGAGGTCCCTGGCGGTTCGGGGGCCACTGCTACAATGCCACCTTCCCGGCCGGAGTAGGAGCCATTGACCAAGTTCGTATTCGTCACCGGAGGGGTTGCGTCGAGCCTCGGCAAGGGCATCACCGCAGCCTCGTTGGGCCGACTCCTCACCGCTCGGGGCCTCCGGGTCGTCATCCAGAAGCTCGACCCGTACATCAACGTCGACCCTGGGACGATGAACCCGTTCCAGCACGGCGAGGTCTTCGTCACCGACGACGGCGGCGAGACCGATCTCGACCTCGGTCACTACGAGCGGTTCACGGGCGCCAACCTCTCCCGAAGCTCGAACGTGACCACGGGTGCCATCTATCAGACCGTCATCCAGAAGGAGCGGCGCGGCGACTACCTCGGTGACACCGTCCAGGTGATTCCTCACATCACCAATGAGATCAAGGCGCGCATCCGCAAGCTCGGGGATCGCGACGACGTGGACGTCGTGATCACGGAGGTCGGCGGCACCGTCGGCGACATCGAGAGCCTGCCGTTCTTGGAGGCGATTCGTCAGATGCGCAAAGACGTCGGACGGATGAACACGGCGTACGTCCACGTCACGCTCGTGCCCTACCTGGCGGCCTCCGAGGAGCTGAAGACGAAGCCCACCCAACACTCCGTAGCGGAGCTGCGCAGCCGCGGCATCCAGGCGGACGCCATCGTGGTGCGCTCGGATCGTCCCATCGATGACGCCGCTCGCCGCAAGATCAGCCTGTTCTGTGACGTCGACGCCGACGCGGTGGTCAATGCCACCGACGCCGCGAACATCTACGCGGTCCCGCTGCTGCTGCACGAAGCCGGATTCGACGAGGTGGTGTGTCGGGTCCTGCACCTCGAGACGGCTCCACCCGATCTCGAGACCTGGCAGTCCATGGTGCAGCGCATGGACAACCCTTCGGACACGGTGACCATCGGCGTGGTCGGCAAGTACGTCGATCTGCCCGACGCCTACCTGTCGGTGGTGGAGGCGGTGCGTCATGGTGCGCTGGCCGCCGGCGTCCAAGCGGAGATCCGGTGGGTCTCGGCTGATGACGTCGAGGGCCTCCTCGCTGATTCCTACCTCGAAGGAGTACACGGCATCCTGGTGCCCGGTGGCTTCGGGGTGCGCGGTATCGAGGGCAAGGTCGCCGCCGTGCGGTACGCCCGCGAGCACGGGATCCCCTTCCTGGGTCTCTGCCTCGGCCTCCAATGCGCAGTGATCGAGTTCGCCCGGTCCGAGCTGGGGCTGTCGGACGCCAACAGCGCCGAGTTCGCCCCCACCACGCCGCACCCGGTCATCGATCTCATGGAGAGCCAGCACGCCGTGGAGGATGTCGGGGGCACCATGCGCCTCGGCGTCTATCCGGCGAAGCTGGCCGAGGGGTCCCTCGCCGCTCGACTCTACGGCGAGTCGTTGGTGTACGAGCGGCACCGCCACCGCTTCGAGGTGAACAACCGCTATCGCAACGACCTCGAGGCGGCCGGGCTGCGGCTGTCGGGCATCTCACCGGACGAGCGCCTGGTGGAGATCGTCGAGCTGCCGTCCCATCCGTTCTTCATCGCCTCGCAGTTCCATCCCGAGTTCAAGTCACGGCCCGACAATCCCCACCCGATGTTCGCCGGCTTCATGGAGGCGGCAGTCGATCACAAGTGGGGTGAGCTCTCGGATGCGGCCAGTGGTGAAACGGCGGCGATGGCGCCGGATTCCCACGCCGAGCACGCCGGCTGAGCCGTGGCGCCCGGGGACTTCCGGGTGGTGAGGGAGCACGAGATTGCTCGCACCTCCTTCATGCGTATCGTGCGCCAGGAGCTGATCGTCCCCGACGGGTCCACCATGGAACGCGAGATCGTCTTGCACCCCGATGCGGTGACGGTGATCCCGTTCGTCGACGGTGACGTGATCCTCATTCGGCAGTTTCGGGCCCCGGCAGGTGCGTGGCTGCTCGAGGCACCGGCCGGCAAGCTCGATCATCCGGATGAGGATCCCCTCGAGGCAGCCGTGCGGGAGTGCGAAGAGGAGGTCGGGTACCGCCCCGGTGAGCTGGAGTGGCTCACGTCGTACTACACGGCGCCAGGGTTCACCGACGAGTACATGCACGTGTACCTGGCATCCGATCTGCACCCGGTGCCGACCCGGCCCGATGGGCCCGAGGAGCGACTCGCCGAGATCGTACGGTTGCCGCTCGATGAGGCCGCGACCCGCGCCGCCAATGGTGAGATCCGGGACGGGAAGACCATCATCGGATTGCGCCTGACGGCACAGCGCATGTACTCGCCTCCGGCATGACCGGCTCCGCCCCGGACACGATCGACCTACACGACGGGATCGAGGAGTTCTTGGCGGCACTGTCCAGCGAACGCGGCCTGGCGGCGAACACCGTTGCCGCCTATCGGCGGGATCTCAGCCAGTACGCCGCCTACCTGGACGGGGCCGAGCCCAACGCGGAGCTCGTCTCGGGGTTCGTCGCCTCGATGGGCGACCTGGCGCCGGCGACCATCGCCCGGAAGGTGGCGGCGGTGCGGGGTCTGCACCGCTTCTTGGTCGGTGAGGACATGGCCGCGGGCGATCCCACTCGCCTGGTGGAGAGTCCGCGCCCCGCCCGGGGCCTGCCCAAGGCTCTGACGGTCGAGGACGTCACCCGGTTGCTCGAGGCAGCATCAGACACCACCGACCTCGGTCTACGGGACCGCGCGCTCCTCGAGTTCATGTACGCCACGGGTGTGCGGGTGAGTGAAGCGACTGGTCTCGACCTGTCGGGGTTGGACCTCGAATCGGCCACCGCGGTGGTGACGGGAAAGGGCTCGAAGGAGCGGCTCGTGCCCGTGGGGCGCTGGGCCGTGAAAGCCATCCGCGCCTACCTCCCCTCCCGCCGCTCACTGATCGGGGGGCGGCGGGACCCCGGTGCGGTGTTCGTGAACGCCCGCGGGGGCAGGCTCTCTCGCCAGGGGGTCTTCGCCGTGGTCAAGAAGGCGGCCCGAACCGCAGGGCTGGCGGAGTCGGATGTCTCGCCGCACGTGTTACGTCATTCGGCCGCCACCCACATGGTGGAGGGAGGCGCCGATCTGCGCACGGTCCAGGAGATGCTGGGTCACGCTAGTATCACGACAACTCAGATCTACACGCGAGTATCACCGCGACATCTCTACGAGGTGTATGTCTCCGCACATCCCAGGAGCCGGTAGGGGATTGGACCATGACGATCGACATCGATTCAGCACGCAAGTCACTCACCGCGGAACGCGAGAAGCTGGTACATCAGCTCGGAGAGCTCGGCGCCAACGAGAAGGGTGAGTTGACCGGCGATGTCGACTACGGCGACGGGTTCGCCGACGCCGCGGCGGCGACTGCAGAGCGCACCGAGGTGTTGGGTCTGGTCGAGACGCTGATGAAGACGCTCGACGACGTCGACTCGGCACTGGGGCGCATCCAAGAAGGCAACTACGGCGAGTGCAGCAGCTGCGGCGAGCCCATCGCCCCGGCCCGGTTGGAGGCACGCCCCACCTCCACGATGTGTGTCGCCTGCAAGTCGGCCCGATCCTGAAGCTGACGTCCGCCTACGCCGCACACCTCGTCAAACGGTTCTTCGCCTATCTGCGGGCGCGCCCGCTCGGACCCCGGGAGCAAGGGGAGGTGGAAGCGTTGCTCGCGCCCGCCGAACGCGAGCTGTTCTGGAGCCAGAACACCGCCGACCGGCGTCATGGCCTGGAGACCGCTCGCCGGGTGCTCTCGGTGCGTCCCGGGGACCGCCTCGCCGCCCGTGCCGGCCTCCTGCATGATGTGGGCAAGCGCCATGCGCGGCTCGGGCCGGTGGGAAGGTCACTGGCCACGCTGCTACGACTCGCCGGTTTCACGCCACCCGGGCGACTCGGCACGTATGTGAACCATCCCTCGCTCGGTGGGGAGGACCTCGAAGCCGTCGGTGCCGAACCACTGGTGGTGGCGTTCGCACGCCATCACCCGCACCGCGCCCCCGAGGGCTTCGATGACGCGCTCTGGGAAGTGCTGTTGGCCGCCGACCACGGCGAAAAGATGCCGGACGCTCCACCTACGGCAATACGATGACGCCCCCATGAGCTACGAGATCAAGACGCCCGTGTTCGAAGGGCCGCTCGACTTGCTGCTCCACCTGATCACGTCGCATCAGCTGGAGATCACGGAGCTGTCGCTGACCGCCATCGTCGGTGAGTACCTCCAGACATTGGAGATGATGCGCGAGTTCGATCTGGACGTGACCAGCGAGTTCCTGCTCATCGCCGCCACCCTGATCCAGCTGAAAGCGCGGCACCTGCTGCCGGACGATCGCGAGGTCGATCTCGACGAGGAGCTGGCGCTGGCGGAGGAACGCGATCGTCTCCTGTCCCGCTTGCTCGCCTGTCTGACCTTCAAGGATGTTGCCGCCGTCATTCGACACCGCATCGAAGCATCGACCCGTTTCGTGCCCCGCCTGGCCGGTCTCGACGATGACATTCGCCCGGCTCCGCCCACGCTCACGCTCACTACCTCGCCGGCGCAGCTCGCCGCCATCGCCGACGCCGTGTTCGCCCGCGGCCCGGCCGAGCCCGACCTCGACCACCTGGAGCTCGACATACCGTCGGTGGACGACGCCATCGCCGACCTCCGTCGGCGTGTGTCCGCCGCCGCCCGTGCCGATTTCGACGAGCTCGTGGCGCACTGCGATCGTCAGATCGAGGTGGTGGCGTACTTCCTCGCCCTCCTCGAATTGGCGCGATGGGGTGTGTTGAGCGTGCAGCAGGAAGCCAAGGATGCTCCGATCGTCGTGGAGCATTTGTCCGAGACGACCCCCTTCCTCACCAGCGAGTGGTCCCGATGAGCGCGGAGGGCCGGATCATCGAGGCCATCCTGTTCGTGGCCGAGGAACCGATCACGGTGGGCGATCTGGCACAGGTCATGGAACTGTCGCGAGCCGACGTGGAGAACCACCTGGAGCAGCTCCAGAGCGACCTCGCCGCGGCCGACCGGGGCGTCGTGCTCCGGCAGGTGGCCGGGGGTTGGCGGCTCTACACCCACCCCGACGTGCGCGCCTACCTGGAGCGGTTCGCCGCCACCGAGCGGGCCACCCGCCTATCAGCGGCGGCCTTGGAGACCCTGGCCGTCGTCGCCTACAAACAGCCGGTGTCGCGTGCGCAGGTCTCCGAGATCCGCGGCGTCGACTCCGAACGTGCGCTTCGCACCCTGGAGCGCCGCGGGCTGGTGGTCGAACTCGGGCGCGCCGAAGGGTCGAGCCACGCACTCCTGTACGGCACCTCCGACCTCTTCCTCGAGAAGCTGGGTGTGGATACCCTCGCCGAGCTGCCTCCGCTCGCCGACCACGTGCCCCCGCCCGAGGTGGTCGACACGTTGGAGCGGCCGTTCCGTCCGGAGAGCGCATCCAGCGAATCCACAAGCTGATTGCCCGGTCCGGGCTCGCCTCGCGTCGTGCGGCCGAGGACATGATCCGTGCGGGCCGTGTCACCGTCGATGGTGCCCCGGCCACCATCGGGCAGCAGGTGGATCCTGAAACCGTGCACATCGAGGTGGACGGTATCCCGCTGCCGGTGCGGCCCGGTCTCGTGTACTACCTGCTGTACAAGCCGGAGGGAGTGGTGACCACGGTGTCGGATCCCCAAGGACGGCCCACCGTGATCGACCTCGTGCCGGCCGACGTCCGCGTGCACCCGGTGGGACGGCTCGACCTGGACAGTCAGGGTCTGCTGGTGCTGACCAACGACGGTGACCTCACCCACCGGCTGACCCACCCCCGCTTCGGCGTTCCCAAGACCTATCTGGCGACGGTGACCGGTCGGCCGGCGGCGGCCGACCTACGGCGGCTCGTGTCGGGAGTGGAGCTCGACGACGGCCCGGCGACGGCCCTGTCGGCGAACGCCAAGGGCAGCCACGGCGATGCCACCCACGTCGAAGTGGTCATCGCAGAAGGGCGAAACCGAGAGGTACGCCGCATGTTCGACGCCATCGGCCATCCGGTGGTTCATCTCGTGCGGACAGCCGTCGGACCCGTGCGCGATCGCGACCTGGCGCCCGGTACGTGGCGCCCACTGCGCGTCGACGAGGTGCGGTCCCTCTACGCTGCCGCCGATGAGTGAGTCCATCCGGATCAGACCGCGACCCCGGGTGGCCGCCACCGTGTGGCCACCCGGCTCGAAGTCGATCACCAACCGGGCGCTGGTGGCCGCAGCACTGGCGCAGGGAGAGTCGGTGCTGGTGGGCGCATTGCACAGCGATGACACCACCGCCATGCGCGGGTGCCTCGCCAGTCTCGGCGTGATCGTCGAGATGCGGGCGAACGGCTGGGTGGTCGCCGGTACGGGTGGCAGGTTTGCGGCGCCCAGCTCCGTACTCGACGCCGGTGCCTCGGGAACCACCGCACGGTTCGTCACCGCGCTGGCGTCCTTGGCCAATGGCCCGGCCACGGTGACTGGTACCGCTCGGATGCGGCAGCGACCGATAAGCGAGCTCGTCGATGCCATCAACGCTCTGGGCGGGCGAGCGGTGGCTCTCGGGCGCGGCGGCTGCCCGCCGGTACGAGTGCAGCCGGCACGCCTCCGCGGCGGAGGCGTGGTACTCGACGCCAGCCGCTCGTCGCAGTTCGCGTCGGCCATCATGCTGGTGGCCCCGTACGCCGCTGCCGACGTGCACATCCAGTTCGAGGACGGCGTCGTGGTGAGCCGCCCGTACCTCACCACGACGATCGAGGTGATGACGGCCTTCGGGGCCAGCGCGGCACTCACCGACGAGCCCGGAGTGGTGGTGCGCAATGCCCCCACGTATCGGCCGCGCCGGTACGCCATCGAGCCCGACGCCTCGGCTGCGGTGTACGCATGGATGGCGGCTGCGGCCACCGGGGGGCGGATGACGGTGCAGGGAATGGCTCCTACTTCGACCCAAGCCGATCTCATGGTGCTCGACGTGCTCGAAGCGATGGGATGCCAGGTGATTCGCGATGCCGACGGCATCACAGTGGCCGGGGGCGATCTGGTCGGGGTCGATGTCGACATGGTCGATGCACCGGACGGCGCCATGGCCATCGCGGTGCTGGCCGCTCTTGCCTCCGGCGATACCACGGTCCGGGGTCTGGGCACGCTCCGGCTCAAGGAGACCGACCGCATCGCCGCACTCGCCACCGAGCTGCGCAAACTGGGGGCGAGCGTTGAAGCCGGACCCGACGTGATGCGCATCTCGCCGGGCCCGCTCTCCGGCGCCACCATCGACACCTACGACGACCACCGCATCGCCATGGCGTTCGCCGTCGCCGGACTGACCATCGACGGCGTGGTGATCAACGATCCGGGCTGTGTCAGCAAGACCTGGCCGGGGTTCTTCGACGAACTCGAGAGCTGGGGTTCGCAACCGGAGTAGTCTCTCGGTTGGATGCCTCACCTGATCGCGATCGATGGTCCTGGCGGAGTGGGCAAAACGACAGTGGCGAACGCGGTAGCGCGCCATTTCGACGTCCCCCACCTCGACACTGGAGCGTTTTATCGCGGTGCCACGCTGGCGGTCATCCGTGCCGGCATCGACCTTGCCGGAGGAACCGAGGCGGTGCACCGCCAGGTCGCCGATGTGGTGGAGGCCGCACGGCTCGAGTACTGCAACGGCACGCTCCTGCTCGACGATGAGGACGTCTCCGACGAGATCCGTAGCGACGCCGTCACCCGGCACGTGAGCCAAGTGTCCGCCATGCCCGAGGTGCGGGCGATCCTCGTGGACCGGCAGCGGGCATGGGTGGCACGGCACGGCGGGCGTGCCGTCGTCGAGGGTCGCGACATCGGGACCGTCGTCTTCCGCAACGCCGACGCCAAGGTCTTTCTCACCGCCCGTCCCGAAGTACGGGCCGCTCGCAGGGCGGGTGACACCCTCACCTCGGCCGATCAGGACGTCGAAGTCGTGGCCGCCGACCTCGCCAGGAGGGACCAGGCCGACTCGACGCGAGAGGTGTCGCCGCTGCGCGCCGCAGACGACGCGGTCACCATCGACACGTCGGAGCTGGACGTCGACCAGGTGGTCGCCAAGGCAGTGGCCATCGTGGAGCGCGCCACTGCGAGTGCCCTCGCCGAGCCAGGGGTCTAGCTCGGGGCTGTTCCCGTCTCGAGCAGCTGCAGGGCGTCGGCCGCGGACCAGGCGCGGTCGTTCTCCAACAGGCCGGGCTCGCCGGGACGGCGGGCGGAGTACCCACCTTCCACCAATGCCTGCAGGGTCTTCACGAAGCTGCGCAGGGAGCGCGGGAGCGGGAAGTACTCGTCCTCGGGCGTCACCTTGAGCAACTCGACACCGCGGTCCGCGTTGACCGCATCGATCACGGCCCGGACCTGCTGGTCGGGGGCGGAGGCGCCGGCGGTGACTCCCACCGTCGACGCCGATGCCAGCCACGCCGGATCGATCGCCTCAGGCCCGTCCACGCGATGGGCGACGGCCCCGGCTTGGGCGGCGGTACGGACCAGCGCTTGGGTGTTCGACGAGTTCTCGCTGCCCACCACCAGGATCACGTCGCAGCGCTCGGCGAGGCGTTCCACCGCCGTCTGCCGATTCGTCGTGGCGTAACACAGGTCGCTCTTGCGGGCGGTCCACAGCTGCGGGAACCGGCGCTCGGCATCGGCGAGCACCCCTTCCCACTCATACATCCCGAGGGTGGTCTGCGCCATGAGGGCCACCCGGGACTCGTCCTGCGGCGAGAAGTCCCCGAGTCCCCGATCCGGATCCACCAACGACACCGCCTCGGGTGCCTCTGCGATCGTGCCGACGGCCTCATCGTGGCCCTCGTGGCCCACGTAGATGATGTCGTAACCGTCCCGCGCCATGCGCTTCACCTCGTGGTGCACCTTGGTGACGAGCGGGCAGACCGCATCCACCGTGACGGCAGCTCGGCCGGTGGCGGCAGCCACCACCTCTGGTGCGCTGCCATGTGCCGACAACATCACGGGGGCACCCTCCGGCACGTGGTCGATGCTGTCGACGAACACGACTCCGGCCGCCTCGAAGGCGGCAACCACGGCGCCGTTGTGCACGATCTCGTGATAGCAGTAGACCGGAGGCTCGAAGAGGCGCACCATCCACGTGAGCGCCTTGATGGCCATCTCCACTCCGGCACAGAACCCACGCGGCTCCGCCAACAGCACGGTGCTGCCGCCTTCTGGATGCGCTTCGGTGGTCATGGTCACCTCTGGTGCCGCTGTGGGCATCGTAGGGTGCTTCTCGTGGTCGGCGGCAACCGCCCTATCCTGAGGACCTCCATGTCGTATCCGACAGTCCTCGAAGTGGTGCCAGGGAGCCCGGCCGCGATCGCCGGTCTCACCGTCGGTGACGAGTTGCTCGCGGTCAACGGAGTTCGTCCCTCGGACGTCATCGAATACCAGCAACTGGTGGACGAGGCGGATCCGGAGCTGAGCGTGCGACGTGGCGGCCTGGAGTACGAGGTCGAGGTGGCCAAGCACGTCGGCGCACCGCTCGGGCTGCGGCTCGACTCGTCCATCTTCGACCGCGTCCAGACCTGTGACAACCACTGCGAGTTCTGCTTCATCTATCAACTGCCGCCGGGCATGCGCAAGAGCCTCTACCTGAAGGACGACGACTATCGGCTCTCCTTCCTGTACGGCAACTTCACGACGCTCACCCGCTTCACCGAGCTCGACATGGCCCGGGTGGTCGACGAGGGCCTGGGCCCCTTGTACGTGTCCATCCACGCCACTGATCCGGAGGTACGCGCCAGGATGCTGCGCAACCGCCGGGGCGCCACCAGCCTCCGCTGGCTGAGTGCCCTCCTGGACCACGGTGTCGAGGTCCACGGCCAGGTGGTGTTGTGTCCAGGTCTCAACGACGGAGACGTCCTGGAGCGCACGTGTGCCGAGCTGGTCATGCGATACGGCGATCTGGCCTCGGTTGGCATCGTTCCGCTCGGTCTGTCCCGGTTCAACACCGAACCGGCCCTGGTCGCTCACACAGCCGAGGGTGCCCGCCGCGACCTCGACATCGTCCATGCGTGGCAGGAGGTGGCGCGGGAGCGCCTCGGCACCGGCTTGCTGTTCGCCTCCGATGAGCTGTATCTGTTGGCCGGTCGCGAGCTCCCGGCAACGGCGGACTACGAGGGGTTCCCCCAGCACGAGAACGGGATCGGCATGGCCAGGGCGTTCTACGACGAGCTGGACCGAGTCGAATCCGGCGCTGCCGCTGCCGGTGTTGCCCCCACCGGAGAATGGCGGACACTGGATGCGGCGCCGGGCGAGGGCTATCGCTCCCCGCGCCACCCCGGGCCTGATCCCGCAACGGACACCGAGGGTCCGGTGGTCCTCATCACCGGCGAATACGGTGCCCAGGTGCTGGCACCGGTCACGGGGCGTCTCGGCGCACTGATGGCACGTGAGGTCCGCGTCTTGGCGGTTCGTAACGACTTCTTTGGGGGCAACACCGCCGTCTCCGGTTTACTCGTCGGGGCCGACCTGAAACGGGCCCTGGCCGCCGACGCGGAGCCGGTGGGGGTCTACCTCCTACCCGACGTCGCCCTCTCCGGCGACACCTTCCTGGACGATGTGACCTTGGCGGAGGTGGCGGGTGTGGCGCACGCGCCCATCCGCGCCGTGGGTCCCTCGCCGATGGGCATCCTCGCCGGAGCGACCGCATGAGCCGCCTGCCGGTGGTGGCGGTGGTGGGGCGGCCGAATATCGGCAAGTCGACGCTCGTCAACCGGATCCTCCGGCGGAGGGCTGCGGTCGTCGACGAGCAGCCCGGGGTGACCCGGGACCGCCGGGAGTTCATCGCCGAGTGGGCCGGGAGGACGTTCCTGCTCATCGACACGGGTGGTTGGGAGGCGCGACCGGGTGAGGAGCTGACCGCCGGGATCCGGGAGCAGGCCGAAGCGGCGATGTCCGCCGCCGACGTGGTGGTGTTCGTGGCCGATGCCCGCAGCGCCATCACCGACGACGACCAGGGAGTGGCGCGGCTGCTGCAGCGCTCGACGGTGCCGTGGATCTTCGCGGCGAACAAGGTCGATGGTCCCAACCAGGAGCTGGACCTGGAGCACCTGTGGGGGTTGGGGCTGGGCGCGCCGACGCCGATCAGTGCTCTGCACGGCCGCGGCGTCGGCGATTTCCTCGACGCCCTGGTGGCCAAGCTTCCCGAGGCGAGCGGCGAGGTCGAAGAGGAGACGTACCCGAGCCTGGCCATCGTCGGCCGCCCGAACGTCGGCAAGTCCACCCTGCTGAACAAGCTGCTGGGCACGGATCGAGTCATCGTGACCCCCCAGGCCGGCACCACCCGCGATCCGATCGAAGAGATGGTCGAGATCGACGGTGATCGGTATCGGCTCATCGACACCGCCGGCATACGGCGCCGGGTCAAGATCAAGGACGATGTCGAGTACTACTCCGTGCTTCGGGCCCACGAGGTCGTGACCCAGGCCGATGTCGTGTTGCTCCTCATCGACGCCCTCGAAGGAGCCACCCATCAGGAACAGCGGCTTGCCGAGGAGATCGCCTCGGCCGGCGCCGCCATCGTGGTGCTCCTGAACAAGTGGGACGCCGTCGACCCGGAGCAGCGTGAGATCACCGAGGACAGCGTGGCCGATCGGCTCGCCTTCATCGGGTGGGCCCCGGTGCTGAGGATCTCGGCGCTCACCGGGGCACGCACCCATCGTCTCGGCAAGGCGATCACCACTGTGATCGAGAATCGCCGCCGTCGTGTACCGACCCCGGACCTCAACCGGAAGCTGCGCACCTGGCAGGATGCCCATCCGCCCCCGGTGCGCAAGGGGCGCCGGGCGCGCATCGTCTTTGCGGTGCAGGCCGCCACGGAGCCCCCCACGATCGTGCTGTTCACGCGCGGTGGTGAGCTCGGCGACGACTACCTCCGTTACCTGGAGAATCGCCTGCGCGAGGAGTACGACTTCATGGGGACGCCCATCGCGTTCGTCAGCCGGTCGCACGCCCGGAGGTCTTCGGGGGCCGTGGCATGACGGACCGCTTCCGCAAGGCGTCCGAACGAGCCCGCCAGGGCGGGCCCGAGAAGTACCACGCCCGACTCGCCGAGCAGGGCAAGCTCTTCGTGCGGGAACGGGTAGCGCAGCTGTGCGACGCCGGTTCGTTCGTGGAGGACGGTCTCCTCGCCAACCAGGACGAGGATCTGGCCGCCGACGGCGTGGTGACCGGGCGGGGGACCGTCGACGGTCGCCCGGTGATGGTCATCGCCAACGACCCGACGGTGAAGGCCGGCAGCTGGGGTCGGTTGACGGTGGAGAAGATCGTGCGGGCCCTGGAGTCGGCGCACCGTGAGCTGCTCCCCGTGTTCTATCTGATCGACTCTGCAGGAGCGCGCATCACCGATCAGATCGACGTCTTCCCGGGACGACGTGGCGCCGGTCGCATCTTCTACACACAGGTCACCCTGTCCGGCCGGGTGCCGCAGATCTGTTGTTTGTTCGGTCCGTCAGCCGCAGGAGGGGCCTACATCCCCGCCTTTTGCGACGTCGTGGTGATGGTGGAGGGCCGCGCATCGATGTACCTGGGTTCGCCGCGCATGGCGGAGATGGTGATCGGTGAGACCACCACGCTCGAGGAGATGGGCGGCGCCCGGATGCACTGCACCGTGTCGGGATGCGGTGATGCCCTGGTCGACTCCGACGAGGCGGCCATCGAGTGGGCCAAGCACTACTTCTCGTTCGTGGCAGATCACTATCGGGTGCTGCCGCCCGAGTTCGCACCCGAGCCGCCCCCGGAAGGCTCAGCGGTCAAGGTGCCGGAGGACGACAAGGTCGGCTATGACATGCGCGACGTCATCACGGCCCTGGTCGACGCCGGCGAGTTGCTGGAGGTCAAAGAGCTGTTCGCCCCAGAGGTCATCACCGCATTCGCCAGGCTGGACGGCAAGCCGATCGGCATCGTGGCGTCGCAACCCAATCATCTCGGCGGGGTGCTGTTCGTCGATTCCGCAGACAAGGCGGCCCGATTCATCTGGCTGTGCGACGCGTTCAATGTTCCGCTCGTCTTCCTGGCCGATGTCCCCGGCTTCATGATCGGCAAGGACGTAGAGCGGGAGGGCATCATCCGCGCCGGTGCCAAGATGTTGACGGCGATCGCCGAGGCCACCGTGCCGCGGATCTCGGTGATCGTGCGCAAGGCCTACGGTGCCGGGCTCTACGCCTTCTCCGGGCCCGGGTTCGTGCCGGATGCGACGCTGGCGCTGCCCACCGCTGAGATCGCCGTGATGGGGCCAGAGGCTGCCATCAACGCCGTCCACTACAACCGGATCCAGGCGCTCCCGGAGGACGAACGTGCAGAGTTCGTCGCCGAGCTGCAGGCCGAGTACCTCGAAGACGTCGACCTTGGTCGGCTCGCCGCCGAGCTGGTCGTCGACGCCGTCGTGCAGCCCGAGGATCTGCGACACGAGCTGATCACCCGGCTGGAGCGCGCCTCCCGCAAGGACCGCTTCTTCAGTGGTCGCCGCCACGGCGTGCCGCCGGTGTGACGGTGCGCGCATGAACATCGAGGAACCCGGCGGCGCCGCCCCCGAAGAAGACGAGGGGTGGCCGGTCGGTTTCCTCGTCGTGGTCGGCCTCGCCGCCTTCTACCTCCTGGTGCGGTTCATCCAGCTCGGGGCCAGGCTGCTCGACTGGGTAGTGGGGTAGCCGGGGAGGCGAGCCGAGGCGATACACTGTCCGCCACGGGCTGTGGCGCAGCTAGGCAGCGCGCTTGACTGGGGGTCAAGAGGTCGCCGGTTCAAATCCGGCCAGCCCGACGTCTACTCCCCTCCGGGGCGGCCGTTCGAGCCACGGAGGCTCGCTGGCGCTCCCTGGCGGTGGTTTGCGGGGGTTCGCCGTTGCCAGGTTCGGCTCGTTCCTCGCCGAACGTGTCGATGGGCCAGCCCGAGGTCTACTCCCCTCCGGGGCGGCCGTTCGAGCCACGGAGGCTCGCTGGCGCGCCGTGGCGGTGGGTTGCGGGGGTTTGTCGTTGCCAGGTTCGGCTCGTTCCTCGCCGAACGTGTCGATGGGCCAGCCCGAG